>JBEKWY010000194.1:0-9049 GCA_049512575.1 Candidatus Acidiferrum sp. | reverse complement strand
TCCAGCCAGAGTAATCAAACCACAAGAGCCATCCGCCGACTTTTCCGATCTGAGGATGCGTGACAAGCGTCCTTCATAGTGCTATTTCGAACCAATAAGCGCCGTGGCGCCATCACGCGCGTTGTGTTCGTGAGCCGGGTTCGCGGCCGAAAGCAAAACGGAACGCGGATCTTCGAGACGTGGAAGTAGCTTCATATTTCGACCGATCACCGAGAAGCAGGCATGCTTGAAGCGGCGAAAAATGTAATCCCCGTTCCACCGGGTAATCTTGATGCAGGTGGTTTGAATGGGGAGGAATTCTTTCCATCTTTTTTTGACGTGCCAGTAGCACTTGTAGAATTCAGGCGCTAGAGGTCCGTAGCTCGTGTTATGGACCGTAAATGCCGAGACGGCATAGCAGCCGCGTTTTTGTTTGCGGGCCGACATGCAAATGTCGGTGCCGTAGAAGTGAAAGAGAGGAAGAGTCGGATCGAACCTCAGCCCCGAAGACTTGCGCAGGATTAGAATGAATTCATCGAGCGTATCGATGGCTGTTGGCCGCTCAAAAGGGCCACCGAGGATACCCAATCCGACGGAGTACAAGTATCCGGCATGAATGTCTGGATATTTTATGCCGCTGCAACCGAGCACACCCCAATCTGGGTCCGAATTTTCTAACATTTCCAACGATCGATTCAGATCGACCAGCCATCCGGTTGGAAAATACACGTCCTGGTGTGCGAAGACAATTAGATCCGTGTTCGCTTTTTCAATCGCATCGTTGTAGGCGGTTGACGCCGACGAAAAACCTTCTTGGATGATGAGACGGTCGGATGGAAGTCCCTTCAAACATGGGGACAGAGCGAAGTTCCGTTCAAATATGGACGCATCGCCGCTCCTGGAAACGACAAATGTCACATCAGGAGGGTTAAGAGACATTACAGGTTCTCCCATTTCTGGAATCGGTGCGAGAGTTTAGATCCTTTGATCTTCTCAATCGGATTAAGAGCTTAGGGCCGCACCTGCGGACCCGGCGAACCCTCGAGTTCTGTTTTCCCAGCCGCTTTGGTTTCGTCGGGTGACGGCGCATTCACCTCCAGCCCATTTTGCTTTGTCCGGGAGGCCCAACTCTTTAACAAGAGTCCGGTTCTGTGTCTAAATCGGTAGATCGGTGGCATCCAGTGATACGCGCCGAGCAGCTTCAATCTAAATTCCAAGTTCCAATCCGTCGGCGAGACGGAACACGATCCGCTGACGAACTCGTCTGGTTCGGAAAAAGCGAGTTGCGGCTTGATGGTAAAGACGCGTTGATACCCCGCCTGCTTGGCCAGATTCGCCAGCGACTCGTTGCAGCGTCCATAAGGAAAAGCAAAAAGTTGGACAGGCCGTCCAAGGACCGCTTCCAGGTCAATTTTTGAACGCTCCAACTCGTCTAGTGCATCTTTCTCCGTCAAGATTGACAAGTCTGCGTGAGTGATCGTATGCGACCCAACGGAAACCAAGTCGCGGTTGAAAGACTTCAGGCGTTCGGCATCTACAACGATCTCCCCATAGTCGGGGTGCTCTTTGTCTGTAATCCAGCCCTGACGTCGGCCGAGGTATCCGGAGGGTGCGAACAAAGTGGAAGGGATATTGTGTCGGGCCAATTCAGGCAAGGCGTTGTCGCATACGCTCACGAATGCGTCGTGAAAGACCACGGCCACGTGGTGAACTCCGCTTTCCAGGGGTTGTCTGTTGTCAGATTTGACTGGTCTGGCGCAACGCATCAGCACGTTCATTTGATTCGCAAATCTGCTCCGATATTGCGAGGGTACTGCATGGTAGTAGAGCACCACACAGGTGCCGGGTAGCTCAGTTCCGGCTAATTCTCGCAACCGGCACCACAACCAGTTCCCGGAATAGAAAATAAGACTGAAGGCGAGTTTGATGACTCGCGTCCCGGTGCCCCCCGTCTTTCGATGGAGTTCGTTCATAAAATTAACCTGGGCCCCAGGTCATGGTCTGGAGCAGGTCGTCTACGTTAGCTCTGTGGCCCAAATTGTTACTTTCCGGCATAGGAACGCTGAGAGCTTAGCTTAACGACCCTGTATTCCGCTGCTAATTCGCAGCAAACCCGAATGCGAAATATGAGTGAGTTACTTCAAAATTTCAGCATCTTTTGTCTTTGTTCTCTTCGCAGGAAAGCGACAAATTCGTCGGAAACCGGCCTCTGATCTCTCCGAATGTACGACCAGAAGAATCCCATCAGTCGCGCGCTGCCGCCGATGATGGCCGGCTTCTCCGGCATGCGCTGAAGGCATTTGAGGACCTCAAACAGCGCATGGCTGCCGAAAGAATAATCCATTCTTCCCTGACGGAACTTATGTCTAACCAGATTGTCGGCTTCTCCGGTATGTCTGTGATGGAGTATTTTGAGCTCAGGAAATGCTGCCACCATCCATCCTTTGATCTGCGCGGATACCTGAGCATGCCAGTCTTCCCCGCCATATTCCAGGACGGCGTAACCGCCGATCGCCTCGTAGCATTCGCGCCGGACTAATTGCGCGGCGTGCGCCACCGAATATACTCGGTTGGCCCTCCTGCTTCGGAATTCTCCGTCGGACTCTTCGCAAACAAACCCGCCTGCGATACCCAGTGATAAAGTACTCTCAAAGCGGGCGATAAGATCCTCGAAATAAGTGGACTGCACCGAAACATCAGCGTCAAGATTCCCGATGAAATCAAATTTCAAGTCTTGAAGTAACTCACAGCCTGCGCGAAGTGCCAAGACCTTGCGTCCGAAACTTCGGCCCGGCGCCCTCTTCATTCTCAGGAAGCGGATAAAACTGTGCTTCTCTGCGTATGTGTTGATGATTTCGTCGGTTCGGTCGACCGAGCCATCACTCACGATCACCCATCGCTTGGGTAACAAGGTTTGCGAGAGCACGGATTCAATCGTCCGTGCGATGTTCTCTTCCTCGTTGTATGCAGCGGTCATCAGGCAGTATTCGGCAGTTTGCCCGGGGCGCTGTTGTCTGGCTGCGATGTCTGTCAGTTTGTGAGGCTCTTCGGTTATGCGGGTCATACACGGAATCCGCGATCTTGAAATTTAGGCCAGATATTCGCGAAGGCCGTCCTGCCAAGGCTTGAATACGTTCAAGCCGCGATTCTTCAACCCCTGGTTTTCGAGCACCGAATACATCGGGCGGGGCACCTTGGCGGGAAATTCGTTTGGACCCGCGACCTCGAGCGTAACTTGCGTGTTCGTAAGGCGAAAAATCTCTCCCGCGAATGCATGCCAGGAGCAAGAGCCTTCAGCCGTGGCGTGACAGAGGCCATAGGCGTCGGAGCGGCTCAGCGCTACGATCTGTTGCGCGATCTCCGTCGTTCTGGTGGGTGTTACGAACTCGCTGTCTACTACCCGCACCTTGCCGCGCTCTCGGGCAAGCTTCAACATTAGCTCGACGAAATTCAGACCACCCTTCGCCCGGCAAGGGCTCTTGCCGTAGATCGCGGAGGTGCGAAGCACGAAGTGCTTGCCCCAGACACCGCGGACGAAGTGCTCGCCAGACAGTTTGGTGTTGCCATAGACGTTCAATGGCCGGGCGACGTCCGTTTCCTCGTAGGGACTTTGTTTGGCGCCGTCGAAGACATAGTCGGTACTTAGATGGATAAGCGTCGCGTCGATTTCGCGCGAAACCAAAGCCAGGTTTCTGGCGCCCAGTCCATTTACCGCGAAGGCTTTCTGTGGCTCGCGCTCGCAGTTCTCGACATGGTGCATGGCCGCGGTATTGACGACGACGTTGGGACGCAACTCTTTCAGACGATTTGACACGGAGTCGATATCGGATAGCTCGATGTCAGCGTGGGTGAGGGGACTCACGTCATCCCCATTGCGAACAAAGGCGTTCACGACATCGACGCCGAGCTGGCCGTCAGCGCCGATTACGGCGATCTTCATCGGTCGAGCGCACCCGTCAGGGAGTGGACCTCGATGGCAGCTTCGAGTTTCTTCAGCGACTGGATATTGGAATAAAGCGGATTGTCCCAGTCCTTGAACTTGTCCATGTTGTCGACGAGGCTTCCTACGATCGACTTCACGTCGCCCGTCGCGTGGAAGCTCAAAACGTTGCTCGCTTTTGCCGTGCTGACCTTGTAGTTGCGGAAATCCTGAATGTGTTTGATGTGGAGATTAACTTTGATCGCCAGGCGCTCTTCAACCGCGGTTCTCACCAGGTCGGCGACTTCGCCAACTGTGTAGTTGCCGGACGCAACGTTGAATATTCCCGACAATTTGTAATTCGCCTCGATCGCGCGCGTGTACGCGGTGGCCGCATCTTCGATGCTCAGGATAGGCCTCCAAATGGAGGGGTTATTGACGGTAATCGAGTGTTCTCGCACCGCGTTCTTGAACATAGTGTTGATAATCAGATCGAAGCGCATTCGTGGGCTGTAACCCGAAATGGTGCCCTTGCGAAGCGCGATGACGGAGAAGTTTTCGTCGGCGAGCTGCATGGCGGCCTGTTCGCCTTGCAGCTTGGAGATGCCATAGGGGTAGTGCGAGCTGACCGGGCGAGTCTCATCAAACAGCTCATCTTCCGTGTATCCGTAGACGGAGCATGACGAGGCGTAGATGTATCTCTTGATCTTCGCCTTCTTCGCCGTGTAGGCGAGGTACGCAGGAGCCGCCGCATTGAATATGAAGTTCTTGCTCGGCGAGAATTCCGCCATCGGGTCGTTCGATAGGCCCGCGAGAAAGATCACTTGATCGTAAGGCTCGAGATCCTCGACAGACAGGTGGAAGATGTCCTTTCGCAGGATGCCGACCTGTGGCGGCAGGTTGTTGCCAAACCAAAAGAGGTCGACCACGTCGACCTTGTAGCCGCGGTCGAGCAATCTCGGAATCAAGACGTTACCTACGTAACCCGCGCCCCCGGCAATAAGAATCTTCATCGTATTTGCTCCGTAAGTTGGATTCACAATTCCCATCAATAGCTAAAATTCGCTGCATCCGGTGAGGCCAGCCATTGCGCCAAAGTCTGTGCCTTCTTGTCTTTTTCTGACAGTTGAACTTCGCCTGCAGGCAACGGCCATTCAATTCCAATCGCCGGGTCGTTCCAGAGCACACCGGACTCGCCCTTATTGTTGTAAAGACCCGTGCATTTGTACTGAATCTCGGCAAATTCCGAGAGAACGCAAAAGCCCCTCGCGAAGCCAGCGGGCGCCCAAACTTGACGCCTGTTTTCGGCGGAGGCTTCGACCCCAACCCATTTACCGAGCGTTGGAGAACCCTTGCGAATATCCACGGCGACCAGGAAGGCACTTCCCAGCGTAACCCGCATCAATTTGCCCATGGGGGGTTCCCATTGGAAGTGTAGCCCGCGCACGACTCCGCGCGCCGAGCGGGAATGATTGTCTTGCACAAAGTGATACGGCAGGCCCAGAGTTTTAAATTGGTCCTCTCGAAAGGTCTCCATGAAAAATCCGCGACTGTCTTGAAAAACGTCGGGAACGAGTACGGCAACGTCTCGGAATGATCGGGACTCAACCTTTATTTCCATGATCGGCTCGGGGACCTTTCTCGCGATTTGTAGTCATGCACTCGGAAGACTTGCCAGGAAGGAGCATTGGGCACGCTCTGCTTCGCCTACTACCGCTCCAGCACCCGGTCGACCGGCTTAATATCCAGCTCCGGCTCCTCGCCATGTTCAACGAGCCTCACCAGGTCGATGCGGCAGTGCCAGTTAAAAAGAGCGCGCAGTAATTCCAGTTTCTTTCTGCCCGCCTCGGTCGGCCGGATCAGCTGACGCAATCCATACGCGCCGCGCCGCAATAGAGCCGACACGACGAAAGCCCGGCGGCAATTGCGTATCCCATTGATTCCATAGCACTTATAATAGTAGAGATAGCGCGTCACCGCGGCATCCAGCGCAAACGAGATCGGAGTGAACCGATTAATCGTGGACTGCCCACCTAGGTGAGTGATCGTGCAGCTAGGTGTGTATAGAACCGGATAGCCGGCTTCCCAGACGCGCCGGCAGAGGTCCGTATCTTCATAGTAGTAGAAGAATTGCTCGTCGAATCCGTGTAATCGTTTGAGCAGTTCGGCCCGCATGAGAATGAAGCATCCTGCCAGCCACCCCACAGTGCGTTCCGTGTCGCCCTTCCATCCCTCATATTCTCCGGGGTGAAACCAGTCGGACAGCCTTGCAAGCGGGCGAAGGCCCAGAGCCAGGCACCATTCCGATCGAACGCTGGGCAAAGGCCGGATACATGCCTGATAGCTGCCATCGCCATTCAACACCCGGCATCCGAAGGCGCCTCCCTCTGGATGTTTCTCTGCGTACGCAATCATATGGTCCAAAGTGCCGTCGTGAATGATGGTATCCGGGTTCAGAATCAGGATGTATTCTCCGCGACTCGCCTGAATCCCAACGTTGTTTCCTTTGGCAAAGCGGAGATTGACGCCGTTTTCGATCACTCGAACGGCAGGATATTGCTTCCGTATGAATTCGATAGAACCGTCTGTGGATCCATTGTCGGAGACAATAATCTCGAAATCCGTAGAATGCGTTCCCGCATAGATGGACGCGATACAATCGGTGATGACCTTAAGGTCGTTCCAGCAGAGGATGATGATAGACAGTTTCATTAGGTGGTTGGGGACGATTCGATTTAGGCTTTAGACCGAGCCATGACCTCGGAGAGGACCGGGCTCTAACTGCGAACGGAAAGTCTGTTCGGATTTTAGCATTCCGATGCTTACCTGCGGTTCTGGTTGCGCATTCCTCACGCACATGGTTGTCGTACAGATCATCGCCAGGATGGCGTACCACGCGACGATCGTCTGGTCGAAATAGCCAATTCCGAAAAAGGCGACTACGTTGGCGAACAGGGAGGCACAGAGTGCCCAAACAAACAGTTCCTGTTTTTTATCGCCCGCGGCGTCAGCAGCTTTCCGGGCGTTTCCCAGGTAGCGAAACCCGAGAATGATGATGGTTAGAAAGGCAAGTAGGGGAATCAGGCCCACAGTGTCAGCGATCCCCACGTATTGGTTGGATAGATCCCACATATCCCATCCCCAGGTTCCGTAATCCTTGGCCCCAACAAGCATCCAATCCCCAAAATGGCGTATGCATTGGTCTATGAGCTGGAAGCGATGATATGAGGAGGAGCCACCGCTCAAGTCGACCCTCGATATCAGATGCCAGACAGGTGCTTTCATCACAAGGTGGAGTGAGATGAGAGTAATCGCAATGGCCCAGCGGATCGGGCGCATGCTCCGGCGAAGAGGCCAGAAGGACAGGGCGAGCAGGCCACCCATTAATCCGAATAGGGCCGTACTGGAACTTGCGGCAAAGGGAGGTACCAAGGCAGACGCCAAGCCTAGCATGGCGTATTTGCGATCTTTGCGTTCTTTCCACCAAAGACCAGCGAACAAGGGCAGCATGATGCCGCCGAACGTTCCAGCCAGATTAGGATGACCGAAAGTTCCGGTAGCACGAAAGTGATCCTCCCGCTCAAGAACCTTTCCTGCTATCGAAGCTCGTGCCCCACCCAGCGCAGCGTATATCGGATTTTTTCCGGTCGCTTGTTCGTAGATCATGAGGACTGCCACTATCGCGGTAATCACTGCGAAGGCTCGAAGAACGCGCCTCACATCTTCTTCATCTCGAACCAGGAAACGCAATAAAAAGTATGCTCCAAAAGCGGTATACATGTTACCCAATTGGAAAATAACTTCCCCTGTTTCTCGCCATAATAGAACGCCATCCAGCGCGGAAATCACGGTCAGGGCAATCAACGCTTTGTCGATGCCATTCATCCCGCCGCTAAATATGTCTTCTTTGGATGTGAACTTTGCCCAAAGAATCCGTACTAAGCCGAAGAGCGCCAAAAGCCGGAGCATTGGGAAATGAAGAGGTCCGAGAACCAATATTTGGTCCGTCGGAATCAGCATAGCTCCAACCAGAAACGCTACCGTTGCTCGAGCACGGCTGGAGATGCAGATGATCATTCCGGCCAGAAGGACAAAAACCAACACGGTCGGATTCAGGATTGTTTGGCCAACCCCGCCGCCGAATTGCATCTGTTGGAATTGTTCAGGATCCACAACGACTTCCTTCTAGTTTAAGGCCGTGAATTCGCGTCGAGGTTGCCGCGTCCAGATATCGAGTATGTTCGAATTCATTACGCCAGTGCAACCAGCGGAATAACGTGTTGTCAAGATGACAAGGCGCGGAATCTACGTCTTAACAGGCTCCACCGCAGAAATTTTCATCTGGGGAAACCAAGGCGTTCGGCGATAAGCGGCCATCCTGTAGCGCTCAATCTGCGCCAGGCCCCACCCAACGATGGAAGCTCCATACGTGGAACTCTCGCTGATCTTAAGTGCGCGCATTCTCCTTCTGGATCGCTGCAGTTCTCTACTTACCAGGGGAACTAAACCAGACCATCGTGAGTTCGACCGCAGCGTCACGAGGATGCGCTCCTGGATTCTAATCTCGTAATCGCACACTTTCTGTTTAGTGGCCTCATGGCCTAACGTTCGCTCTATCTTAGCTTGTCGGGTCGCTAATGGCTGCCGAATAAACGCCCACGGACCCTCCAGCGAAAGGCGGAGCGCCAAGTCAGCATCCTCCATGAGCCGGAAAGACTCATCGAAGCCGCCCAGTCTTGCCAGGACGTTTCTGCGGACCGCGATAGCCTGGTTAAACAGTATAAATCTCGTGGCGAGGATCTCGGTTACGTTCAGCCAAACGCCCTCATCGAGGGACGGCGCCACCGGTGCATTTTCAAACGAGCGCACTTCCACACCGGGGAGCTGTACGATGCTGTTGCACAAACAGCACACTACCGAAGGCCCGGCGCGCTCCATTAGAGAAACCTGGCGCGCCAGTTTCGTCGGGTGCCACGCATCATCAGAATCCTGAAACGCTACAATCTCGCCTGTGGCCATGGCTATGCCGCGATTTCGCGCAGCGGCCGGACCGGCATTTTTTTGAATGGCCCATCGAATCCTGCTGCCATAGGACCTCAGAATCGATTCTGTGTTATCTGTTGAGCCGTCATCGACAATGATCAGTTCAAT
>JBEKWY010000193.1:0-9060 GCA_049512575.1 Candidatus Acidiferrum sp. | reverse complement strand
AATGGATCTTCGCAAGCGGGCGACGTGGATCACAAATTGATCGATCTGGCGCGGCAACTGGGCGCGAAGATCGTCACCAACGATTTTAATTTGAACAAGGTGGCGACGGTGCAGGGACTCTCGGTGCTAAACGTGAACCAACTGGCGAATGCGCTGAAGCCGGTGGTGCTGCCCGGCGAACCCATGCGAGTGCTGATCTTGCGCGAGGGGAAAGAAGCAAATCAGGGCGTGGCGTATCTGGATGACGGAACGATGGTGGTGGTGGACGGCGCAAAACGATTCATCAACAAGAGCGTGGATATTACGGTGACCTCGGTGCATCAGACCACCGCGGGGAAGATGATTTTTGGGCGAGTGGACGATCGCTCGGAGTCGCCCGGGACGATGGCGCGGCAGGTAGCCGCAGGCGCCGGGCGCGGCGACGGCAGTGGCCGCGGCAACGATGCGGGTACGCTGGATCGCGGGACGCGATCGATCTATCCGGAGACGGAAGCTGACTGAACGCGTTTGCGAGTTGTCTGCATATCCGTGGTGCCGAACTGGTTCATTCATTTCTTAGAGCGGTTGTCGGATTGACATAGCTTGCGCGCAACGCGGGAACGAAGCCGGCAAGGCCTGCGGCCAAGGTAAGCACGATTGCCGAGCCAATGAACGTCAATGAATCTTGCGGGTTCAATCCAAAGAGCTGGCTGCGGATCAGATTGGCGAGAGCCAGCGCAAGCGATAAACCGACGACCAGGCCGGCGCCAATCACAAGGAAAACTTCGCGCATCACCATCCCGATGACGTCGCCGCGCAATGCTCCGAGAGCCATGCGGATGCCTATCTCTCGGGTTCGGCGCATCACCGTGTAGGCCATGACGCCATAAAGCCCGATGACGGCGAGCAAAGTGGCAAGTCCGCCGAATACCGCGGCGAGGCTGGCCACCAGTCGCTCGGTGCGCAGCGAGAATCCAATCTGTTCGTTCATGGTTTGCAGTCCGACGACCGGAACATGCGGGTCGAACTGGCGCATACGTTCGCGAAGTTCATTCTCGAACTGGCGCGGATCGGCCTGCGTCCGCAGATAGACGTTCATGAAGCGGAACTTCGCGCCCTGGAAATAGGGGAAGAATGCCTGCGCCGGAGGCGTCTCACGCAGATCTCTGTATTTCTTGTCCGGAATCACGCCGACGACTTCAATGTCCGGACTGGCTGGTTTCATTTCGTCAACGAGTCCGAAGCGCTGCCCGATCGGACTTCGGCCCGGGAAGTACTTCCTGGCAAAGGTCTCATTGACGACAGCGGATTTGTATTCGACCGGCCCGTCGTCCTGGGCGGTGATGGCACGCCCGGCGACGATAGGAATACCGAGCGTAGCAAAGTAGTCCGGGCCGACCTCGCAGAGAACCGGCTGTTCCTCGATCGGCGCTCCTTCGAAATCCTTGCCCAGGATCGCATTCTGCCATGCATAGCCCTTCAGAAGCGGCATGGTGGAGAATCCAACCGACTCGACACCGGGCATGGTTTGCAGGTTGACGTTCAGCCGTTCATAGAATGATTTGGTTTCTTGGTCGGAGTATCCGTTGAGCGAAGGGTCGATTCTGAATGTAAGAAGTTGATCGGTGGGGAACCCCGGCCCCAAGCTCTCGAGGTTGCGCAAAGTACGAACGAAAAGCCCCGCACCGACCAGCAGCAGGAGCGAGAGCGCTACCTGAATGCCGACGAGCATCCTGCGAAGAGAAATACCGCCGGCTGAGAGCGCGCCGGACCGGTCTTTGAGGAAGAGCGTAATTTCAGTGCGCGAGCCGCGAACGGCGGGAAGGAGTCCGAAGACCAATGAGGTCAGGAGCATGACTCCCACAACGAAAGCCAGCACGCGTCCATCCGGAATCGGGGAGACAACAAACTCGGCGGCCGCATCCGCAGGCAGATAGATGCGCAACAGAACGCGATCCGTCAGAAAGGCCAGCGCCAATCCCACGACTGCTCCAGCAATTGAGAGGAGCAGAGTTTCGGTTAGCAGCTGGCGGACAATGCGCGCCCGGCCGGCGCCGATGGCCAGGCGAACAGCAAATTCCCGCTCTCGCGCTGTGGCGCGCGCGAGCAGCAGATTGGCCAGGTTGGCGCAAGCAAGAAGAAGCACCGCTCCGGTGAGCGCGACCAAAAGCCATAGCGGCTTTTGCATGTACTCGCGGAGCTCGTTGTCAGAGCCGGGCAAAAGTTCAACGCGATTACGAAGAAACAGTTGCCGATCCGCAGCTGTCGCGTTTCTCGTGAATTCAGGCTGCTGCGCCTCCATTTCGAGAATGCTGTGCAGAAGGGGTTGGAGCGATGCCTGAGCCTGTTGCACGCTGACGCCAGGCTTGAGGCGTCCGTACGCGGTGACCCAACTCAACCGGCGGGGCCGATCCTTGAGGCCGTCCGAGCGTGGCGTCATCTCCGTCTTCATCATGATGGGAACGAAAACCTTCGCAGGGACTCCCATCTCCACACCGTCGAAACCTGGCTGCGCGACTCCGATGACGGTCATCGCGTAACGGTTGAGGGCGATCGTTCGGCCGACAATGGTGGGGTCGCCGTCGAAGTAGCTCCGCCAGAAGCCGTAGCTCAGTACCACCACCGGCTTGCTGTCGGGAACCGCGTCGTCGTCCGGAGCGATGGTGCGGCCCAATGCCGCCCCGACGCCCAGTACCGGGAAGTATGAGCCGGAGACCAGCTCCGCGGGAATTTGCGCCGTTCGATCGTCGTAGCCGATGGTGACGGTGGCTGGGAACCGGCAGAACATCCCGGAGAAGGCTTGATTGTTGTCACGCAAATCTTCAAACATCGGCCAGGAAATGGTGTTGGCGCCGTAAGTGTTGCCGTAATGGTTGCCGGTCTCCCGGACGATCACGAGCTGCGCAGGATCACGGACTGGCAAGAGCCGCAGAACAACCTGATCCAGCAGGCTGAACATTGCCGTGTTCGCGCCTATGCCCAGGGCCAGCGTTGCGACGGCGACCAGCGAGAAAGCCGGATTTTTTGCGAGCGTTCGAACGCCGTACCGAACATCCTGCACGAGCCTGTCCAACGAGACTCCGGCGCGTATATCGCGAACCCCCTGTCGAACCTGATCGAATCCTCCCACCTCGCGACGTGCACGGTGGCGCGCCTCTTCGGGGGCTAGTCCCGCTTGCATCTTCTCGGCCGATAGCAATTCTACGTAGGCCTGCAGTTCCTCATCGAGGTCGCGATCGAGTTGTTTTCTGCGGAACACATTGTTCCAAAGCGCGCGGAGTCTGCTGATCACAAGGCCTCCCTACGTGGTGCGCAAGGCAGTCGCCATGGCAAGCGATATTCGTTCCCACTGCTCCGACTCGGTGTGCAGTTGCTTTTTGCCGGCTTTGGTCAACGAATAGAATTTTGCGCGCCGGTTGGTTTCCGATTCGCCCCAGAAGGAGGCGAGCCATCCGGCCTGCTCCATGCGGTGTAACGCTGGAAACAGAGAACCTGGCTTGACGTCAAAAGCTCCGTTCGTGATTTGAGCGATCCTGCGCGATACACCCATCCCATGCAGCTCCTGGAGGGCCAGAGCCTTCAGGACAAGCAGATCGAGTGTTCCTTGCAGGAGATCGGATTGAGGGGTGGGCATGTCAACTCCTATCGAATGCCTATAAGACTTTATCAGCGCTCTTATAGACAGTCAATAGGGGAGAACGGCAATGCGTGTCGCCACGGGCGAACGAAATGGAAAATTGGTCTGGTGCTTGGCGCGAACCGAGGCAGCATACGCAATACAATGGACTCGCTCGGCGCGGAAGTATCTGTACGAGCTAGGTGGTCCTATTCATCTCGCAGCGTTTTTGCGGGATCGATTCTGGCGATGCGCAGGGTTGGCACCGTGGTGGCGATAAGCGTTACCAGCGCGAGCGTCAAGACGACGGTGAGGATTGTGGGCACGTCGTAGACGCCTACGCCGTAGAGCACGCTGCTCATCACTCGCAGCGCTCCCACGCAAAGGACTAATCCCAGAAAAAGGCCTAGAACGGAAGCGCCCGCGCCGGAGCGGCCGATGCGGACCATGGCCTGACCTACGGTCGAGCCCAGGGCCATGCGAATACCGATCTCGCGGGTCCTCTGCGCCACCATATTGGCAACCAGCGCGAAGATGCCGACCGCGCTCAGCAGCAAAGCCAGAGATGCCATCGCGCCCAGCAGGGCCACTTCGATGCGCTGCATCGCCAGGGTTTTTGCCAGCAGGTCGCGCATGCTGTAGAACCCCGAGAAGGGCAGGCTGGGATCGACACTCGTCAGGGCGCGTTGCATTTGCGCGGGCAATCCTTCCACCGGGCCGGCGGTGCGGACGATCCAGCTTGGCTGGAACCAGACGTGAACCAGCGGGAGTAACTGAGCATCCATTTGCGAGGCAGGAATGTACATCGCCTCTTCGCCGGTAAGAGGCGCGGCAGAATCCAACCCCGGCGCGGTAGCCACCTCTTCCACCACCCCGACAATCCTGATGTTCTTATCCACGTAACGCCCCACCGGATTTACCCCGTGGAAAAATTTGCGCACGAAGATCTGGTTGACGATGGCCACGTGCTGCGCATCCGGACCGTCCGCTTCCGTGAAGGAGCGCCCTGCCAGGAGCGGGATCTGCAACGCCTCGAAATAACCCGGGGTGATGTATACCAGGTCGGTTTGGACTTGTTGTCCTGCTTCTTTGCCGTCGCTGAGGGCTATCTGGTCATTCAAGGAGCGCTCATACGGCAGGCTTAGGCCGACAGCGGCCTGTTGCACGCCGGGAATCTGGCGCATGGCGGTGGTGCTCTGGTTCAACAACTTTGTGAAAGCCGCAAGATCGTGGAAGCGCAGGTCGTCGAGCGAGGCCTTGGCGGTCATGACTCCGTTGGGATTAAACCCTGGCGGCAGCGTCTCCAAATGAACCAGGGTGCGGATGAGCAGGCCCGAGGCCGCCAGCAGTACCACGGTGAGGGCGACCTCGCCAGCGATGAGCCCTTGGCGAAGCCGCAAGCCGCCGCCGGCCACAGCTCGGCTGGCCATGGACGCGCGCAGGTCCACACTTCGAGTCGCGAGCGCCGGGAGCATGCCGAACAGGATGCTGGTCAACAGCGAGACAACCAGCGTGAAGGCCATTACGCCGCCGTCGAGAGGGACGTGCGCGACGGGGAGAAAGTGTTCGGGCAACAGCAGCAGTAAACCGCGCAGCGCGAGAAAGCCCACGCCGATGCCAACCGCTCCGCCCACAAGCGCCAGGAGCAGGTTCTCGACCCAGAACTGCTTCTGGATCTGCCAGCGCGAGGCGCCCAGCGCCAGGCGCGTCGCTACTTCCGAGGTGCGACGCAGCATGCGGACCAGCGTCAACCCGGCCAGATTGCCGCAGGCGATGAGCAGGATGAAGCCGGCGGCCAGCATCAAGGCCAGCACTTGCGGACGGAGCGAGGCAGTTTCGCCTTTCTGGAGCGGCACGGAGTGATAGGTTACTTGCGCGCCGGGGTTGCCGTTTAATTCATAGCGGCCGGAGCGTAGGGACCAGGCGCGGTTGATCTCGGCATCCGCCTGCTGCCAGGTCGCGCCATCGCGCAGCCGGGTGAAGGATTCAAAGTTCGTTCCCCCGCCCTCGCCATCGCGGCTGGGCTGGAGAGCTGTATATAGGTCGGCGTTCAAGGGAGTAGCTACGCCCTCGGGAAGCACGCCGATGACTGTGTACGGCTCGCCTTTCAACCGAATGGGTTGGCCCACAATCTTGGGATCGGAACGGAAGGTGTTTCGCCACAAACTGTAACTGAGGATCGCGGTCTTGGGCCCGTGCGGGCGGTCCTCGTCCTCGGAGAAATTGCGTCCGAGCATAGGCTGAACCGCCAGAACGTCGAGGTAGTGCGCCGAGACGCGCCCTGCGTGGAGATACTGCCCTTCGGATCCCCATCCGAGATTAACGCCCGAAGTTCGCGGACTTGAAAGAGCCGCTATCAGGGAGGGGACGTTGTCGCGCAGCAGCTCCCATTGTTCGCCATTCAGCTTATGGCGTTCGTCGGTGACCGCGGAGCCGGCGATCCGGGTGTAAATCGTGCCCATCCGTTCGGGATGCGCGTAGGGCAGGCTCTTGAGCATGAGCGCATTCACCATGGAAAAAATCGCGGTGTTTGCGCCGATGGAGAGCGCCAGGGTAAGAATCACGGTGACGGTGAAGCCGGGATTGCGCCGCAACTGGCGCGCTGCAAATTTTAGGTTTTGCGTCAAGGCACCCATCGACAATCCTCCTGGCCAGACGGCAGGAATCTCTCGGGGAGACTATTTCTACCATACGTTGACGAGGCAGACGAAGTTCCGTCTCGGATAAGGCGAAGGAAATGAATCCGTCAGGCCCATCGAGCCATCCCTACCCACTTTTATGACCTTGCGAATCGCGCTGACGGTTCGAAGTAGCGATACACTACGGGGAGACTTACAAGTGAGCTGACTGGGGATTGCCCGTGAATCGCAACGAACACGCGGCCAGCGCTGGTTCCGATTACCACGAATTTCGTCCGCCACTGGCGCTCGCGGAATACGTGCTTTGCTTCTGGACGCAGACGATCCGTTCACGCGTTGCATTCGCACAGAGGGTCGTACCCGACGGCTGCGTCGATATCCTGCTCGTGAACGAGGTTCCGATGGTGATCGGTCCGTGGACCGAACCATTCGTCGCCCCGCTAGCCCCGGGTACGAATATCGTCGGGGCGCGGTGCCATCCGGGACTAATGTCGAGCCTGCTGGACATGCCTGCTTCGGAGCTACGCAATCAGTCGGTGCCGCTTCGCGACGTGTGGGGCCGCGCCGAAACAGCTCGGTTTGCGCGGATTGCCGAGGAACGGAGTCTTTCGGCACGTATGTCGGCGATGGAGGCAGCCCTGCTCGGCTGCGTGGCAAACGCGGCTCCGGTCGACAAAGCGACGCGCGCAGCCATCCAGTGGATCGCCCGGCACCCGCGTGGACGAGTTGAGCAGCTCAGCGAGTGGCTGGGTTTCAGTAGCCGGCAGATCCAGCGGCGGTTCACGATGGCGGTGGGCTACGGGCCGAAGCTATTTCAATCCGTGTTGCGCTTTCAACGGCTTTTGAATCTTGCCGCCAGGGCAGGCAGCCCGCGCAACCTTGCGCAGTTTGCGGCGGATGCGGACTACGCGGATCAAGCGCACATGACTCGCGAGGTGCAGCGGTTCTCGGGCAATCCACCGAGTATGTCGCTGCAATCCCCGCGATGCGCTCTGCGCTTATCCGGGCTCCTTCAGGCTGCGGGCGATTCCGACCTCTGAAAACTTTGCGTGTCCGATTTGTTCAAGACACGGACGCATCCATCATTCTATCGTCGGCGCGATGCTGACTCGAAGACAACTTCTGGCACGCTACGCTGCGGTGTCGTTTTTTCCTGCGGCAAAAGGAGAACCCCGGACCATGGACCAGCGCATCAGCCTGGTAACGCTTGGGGTGAAAGACCTTGGGGCTTCGAAGAGATTCTACGTCGATGGCTTCGGTTGGAAGCCGGTATTTGAGAACCAAGAGATCATCTTTTTCCAGACCGGCGGGATGATCTTTGCGTTGTTCCTGCGGGATCAACTTGCCGCCGATTTTCAGGCCGATCCCGCGACGTTCGGGCGTGCACCGATGGCATTGGCCTATAACGTCCGCGCGAAAGCAGAAGTGGATGCGTTCATTCAACGCGCCGTGGCCGCGGGGGCTACGATGCTAAAGTCAGCCCGGGAAGCATCGTGGGGAGGTTACTCCGGCTATTTCGCCGATCCCGATGGATTTGCCTGGGAAGTGGCTTGGAATCCAGCGTGGCGGCTCGCGCCCGATGGCAGCGTGGAATTTCGCGTGTGAAGGCTCTGCTCGTCCTTTGCCTCCGCGCTATTTACGGCGTGCGCTGCCGCAAAACTGATCAAGAAAGAAGTCACCACCAAAACGGCTAACCATCGGTTCTTAGACATAATTTGCCTCCAGAGCGTCGGCTCTTTTTCGGTCTATGTATCCACCCTTTGTCGGCTCTCCACGAGAGTGTGCCGAATTACGGACCAGAGAACATCACGACATACAGTGGTTTTTCGCTACCACTCATGGGAGGCAAGAACTAAGCCTTTTGAGGTAGCCGAAACCGATCTGCCTGCACGCCATCTCTCGACCGGGATTAGGGACGTGAAGCCGCTCTGCTAGTCCTGTATTGTTGGAGTCTGTTGATGGACCAGCGATGGGAGAACAGCAATGACGAGAGAAGAGGCTTGGAAACTGGCCAACCATTGGGTGGCGGCGTGGAATGCTCACGATCTGGACTTGATCCTGACGCACTATGAGGATGCTGTGGAGCTGACTTCACCGGTTGCCGCCAAGCTCCTGGGGACACCGGACGGCAAAGTGATCGGCAAACAAAACTTGAGGGCTTACTTTCAGCGAGGACTGGAAGCTTACCCGGACCTCCACTTTGGCCTCGAGGATGTGTTCTCGGGCATGAACAGCGTGGTGCTCTGCTACGCAAATCAAAAAGGAACGCGCACGGCGGAGTTCATGGAGCTGTCCGCGACCGGAAAAGTGGCGCGCGTAGTCGCGAACTACAACGCGTAGAGAGGAACTGTCGAGTTTCGCGGCCCCGCGCCGCTTGATGTACACTCGAACGTTCGCGAATCGCTCCTGAAGTAACCGTGAATCGCGGGTCGTTTGTGGGCGGTTCTGATTGCAGAAAATGAGCCGAATTACCGCTATTTTGCCTGCCGCTGGCCTGGGCACTCGCATGGGCGCCGAGACGCCTAAGCAATTCTTAGAGCTGGAAGGCGTGCCCATTGTGATGTTGAGCTTGCGGCGGATTGCTTCGTGCGAGCTGGTTACCGACATCATCGTGGCTACGCGCGGGGACGGCATCGCGCGGCTGGAGCAGCAGATTCGCGGGGAAAAATTCAAGCAGAACGTGCGTGTGGTGCGCGGCGGGGATTCGCGTCAGGAGTCGGTGGCGCGGGCGCTCGAGGAAGTGGCGGACGACACCGAATTGGTGCTGGTGCACGACGCGGTGCGGCCGTTTGTGACCCGGGAGCAGATTACGCGGGTGATTGAAGA
>JBEKWY010000192.1:0-9132 GCA_049512575.1 Candidatus Acidiferrum sp. | reverse complement strand
GATTTGCTGGAGTCGCGCCCTGCTGCAACGCCGCCGCGGCTTTGCGCATGGCGACGAGACGCGATGTGATATCCCGCGAGATCGATGCGGACCTCGCGGGTTCCTCTTCGAGATGTTTCAGGTCGGAACGAAGCCAGTCTGTAGGTACCTGGACCGTTTTATCGCCTACACGCACCGGCCAAGTGCGCGGCAACGATTTGCGGAGCTCGGGGATTTGCTCCGGATGCCGGATGGATTCAGCGACGCGGTCGAGTTCGGATTCGTATGCGGGCAGGTCCAGTTCGGTTGGCGTTTGCGACGCTTGCGCGTGTGCGATGCCGGCCAGCAACAACGAACAACTGGCAATGACGAGCAGCCTCACAAACCGCGGTTGAAGGGTCCGGGATCCGATCATTCTGGCATTATGCGGCTGACGGAGCATTCGGCGCGGGATTCGAGGTCATGGATGACATCAGGTGTTGAATGTCGAACGCTTCCTTACGCACACGCAAATTGTAGTACATCAACGAGAACGCGATCGTGCCGATGGGGCCGACCAGCACCTGAGACACGAACGCGGCCAGTTGCTGGAGAACCTGCAAACCAAAAGAGGGCGTCTTGTGCGCCGCAGCCGAAGTCACCATGAGAATCAGCAGCGGCATCTGAAGCACCAGAATCGCGACGTACGTCGCCACCAGCACGAGCAGGAAGATGACGAAGATCTGCATCACGTGGCCCTTGGTGAGATGCACGCTGCGTTCCATGGCGCGCACGGCTCCCAAGTCCTCGAGCATCGCCGCGGGTATGGACACGGCCATGCGGCACATGAGGATTATCACCGGCGCGATCAATAGAATAAATCCAAGGATCATGAATCCCGGGCTGCGAATGGCAAAGCCGAAGGCCACGACGATCACAAATCCGACAACGAGGATCAAGCCGATCAGAAAGAACACCGCGAGAACCCGAAAAACTTTCCACCCGACGCGCTCAAACGAACCGCGGATGGACGCCGGGCGCGAAAGGTAGAGGTCGGATACCGCGAAGACGGTGGCGGCGTGGGCGGCGCCGATCATCAGAAGGTACAAAACCGCCACCACGGCGCCCCCGCCGATCATCCCACCGATGGCGCCTGGAGAGAACGGGGGGGCGTGGGTGGCGGGCGCGTTCGCGGCGGACGAGCTTACCGCCGCAATCCCCACCTGAACTAACAACAACAAGAAAAAGGGCATCGCGGTGATTCCCGCGAACAGCCAAAAATTGTTCTTGTAAAGGTTGAAGGTACGGTCCAGGACTTCGCCGAGACTCATGGGGCGCAAGTCAGCGTCTGCCATTTGGCCTCCCAAGCCGGACTGAGACGTGCAAGAGTTTACGCGAGGTTATCGTCGCTGCAAGTATTCATGGTCGCATAGGTCGGGCGGCTTGAGAGCGGGCTGTGCCGAGGTCGGCACTAGCGTCACGGGAGACGCGCACCCGACACGACTGAAGGCTAATCCAGGAGCAGGATCAATGCTCTGCAACAATTCCTTGCTCGTGACGAATCATGGGTCTTACGTTATAAGTTCGTTACCCCACCCCCCTGGGTTTTTCTGCAAGTGTTCATTCCACAGGGGGTTAAAGTGCTTTGTTTTGATACACTTTTGCAAGTGTTCATTCTAAAGGGGTTATGATTATGCGGGTTCGCGCCTCCGAGTTGCTCCATTTCCGACCAAACAAAAGCCGCTGAGCTTGATAAAAAGTATAGCACTTAGTTATCTTATTGTCAAGGACAATCTTATGGTATCGCTCGGAAGGGGCGTTTGGCTCGAAGACCAACTGCGAGCGGATTGGTTGCAGCGTGCTTACCGCGCAAAGCACGCGCGCCGGAGGACCAAAATGGGAATCGAGGGTCGGCGTCCACCTAGCCTTTGATGGCGGCTCTGATTTTTGGCGGACTTGAGACGGCGGCTTTCAGGCTTTCGTTGGTGTCGAGGGCGTCGAGGACGGCGCGGGTGACATTGTCGTCGATTTCGGAGGCGCGGCGGATGTCTACGGGATAGCGGACCACGAACTCGAGCCCGGCGTCGGTGAATTGGAGCTTGGATTCCGGAACGGGAGCCTTCAATTGGACTTCGAGGCGGCGTTCGATGCCGCCCAGCTGGCTTTCGATAACGCTGCGGTATTTTTCGAACACCGATTCCACGACAACGGAAATCTTTTCCTGGACGAGTTTGTAATTGCTTCCGGGTGTGAGGGAGACCGCAACTTCGTGCCAGGCGTATTCGGTGCCGGGAATCTGCTTGAACAGCGGGGTGGCGGCCTGAAACAGGACGGAGTTGGAGAACATGACGACGCGGCCGGTGGGGTAAAGCTCGATACCGGTACCGGCTAGCTCCATGAGGTAGAGGCGCACGAGGCCAATGTCGATTACGTCGCCGGTTACGCCGGCCACGCTGATGCGATCGCCGACGCGAATGCCGTAGCGGCCGATCACGAAAAAGTAGGCGGCGATGGATAGCAAGATGGCCTGCAAGCCGACGGCGATGCCCGCAGTGACAAATCCGGCAAAGGTGGCGAGGGAGCTGAACTCACTGACGAAGCCCATGATCAAGACGAGGCCGACGAGAAAGCCCATCACGAAGCGCCGCATCAGCAGAAATTGGCGGCGGCGGCGCGGCTCGTGGACATAGCGGAACGTGAGGCGTTTCCAAATCTCGGAGAGGATGAAGACCGCACCTAGCGCGAGAGCGATTCCGATCACGCGGGTGAGCAGAGTGCGCAATTCGTATTGAGACTCGAGGAGGATCGATTTGCGCCATTCCTCGAAATTGGAGCGACTCTGGTCGAGGACGACCATCTCCTGGCTGAGCGGCAAGGTTGCGCCGGCCAATTCCTTGAATTTCGCGGTGATGGCTTGAAATTCCTGGGCGGTGCTTTGCGATGAGCCGGCGGCGGGAGCTTGCGCTTGACTGGCGAGATCGCGGCCTTTCTGAATAGTGGCCACCAGAATATCGCGGAGGGGTTTGCGAAGGGCGTCAGCGGTGGCGCGCATTTTCGAGGTTTCGTCGGCCATTTGGTCGATCTGGTGCATGGTTTGCATTTCATCGAACAGCGCCAGGGATTGACCGATCAAACCGGACGATGTTGAAGTCGTAGTGGTTTTGGAGTTGGCGGGAGGAGCGGCGGCAGGCTTCTTAGTGGATTCATCGGCAACGACTTCAGGGACCGAGTGGGCGAGCTCGTTGATGCTGCCCTGCAAGCCTTCGGCGCCCTCGGTTGTGCCTCCGACGAAGGAGGTCATTTTCTGAATGGTCTCTTGCAGGGCTTTGTCGAGAGTCAACAGGCCCTGAAGGCGGTCGCGTTCGGCGATCAGATCCTTTTGCTTGCTTCTCGGCGCGGTGGGGATCTGCTTGTTCAGGGCGTCGAGCTTCGATTGCGTGTCGTCGATCTGTGCGGCGATTTTGGCCGCGCTCTGAGCGCGATTCTGCTGGTCGGTTGGTTGAGCGCCGGCGGAAGGGGCAGGGGCGCTCGCGCCAGCGGTGGTATTGGCCTTGTCCGCCATGCTGATGATATTGGCTTCGGCTCTGGCGGATTGAAACGCGAGGCGGACGGCTTCGGAGGAAAGGTTTCTGGCGTTGTCCTGATAAATGGCATCACTAGGCAAGCCTACGGGTTTGATTTTAGTGGTGGCGTCGCGGTACCAGGTGATGACGGCGTTGAGATGATGCAGGATGGCGTCGCGATCGAGTTGCGCAGCGGCTTGCGCCCGCAGCGATTGAATCGTGAGTGCGAGCAGCAGGATTCCACCAGCGCCCATGAGATACGCAAGCGGTGATTTGCGAGTGCGTGGGCAGACTTCTAAAGAGCGTTGTCGGCGCGTGGCCATGTATCTCCTTACGAAGGTTGATTGTAACCGCTACGGCGCGTTGGCGGCGTGACTGGATGCGCATAGATAAGACGCTGCGAAGGTGGAAAAGGGTTGAGCGGCAACCTGGATTGAGGCCCTTCGTTTTCGGTGTAGAATATTGAGAAGTTGGGGCTGTAGCTCAGATGGATAGAGCGAAGGTTTCCTAAACCTTAGGTCGGGAGTTCGAGCCTCCCCAGCCCCACCAGTTATCGAGCGCGGAACAGGACATCAAGTTCTCGTCTTAATCCCCGGCTTTTGCTGCTAGATGATCCGTGGAATGCACGTAGCCCCGTTCGACGAGACGTTTCCCGTTTTCGCGATACACGGCAGGGTCGATGGGCGCCCAGGTAGCCAGGCCATCGACGTAGCGGTTGTACATGCAGAAGGCCGCAGCGATCAGGACGGTGTCGTGAATTTCTTTATCGGATGCGCCATTCTGCCGTGCGCGGGCGATATCATCCCCGGTAACCTGCTTGCCACCTTTTTGCACCTTTCCGGCGATGGCCAACAGGGCCTTGAGCTTACCGGAAACCGGCGAAGCTTCGAAGTCGCGCTTGATCTGCTGAACCAAGCTTTCATTTCCGCCGAGATAGTGGGCGGCGGCGCCGCCATGCGCGTGCTGACAAAAATAGCAATCATTCTCTGAAGACACGTAAGTTGCGATCAGTTCGCGTTCCGCCTGGCTCAGGCTGTTCGGCGCGCGCAACAAAATTTCGGCAAGTTCGTTGAGCGGTTTTGCGGTGTCCGGACTGAAAGCCATCGGACCGAGGATTCCGGGAATACCCTCCGGCAGTTTTATGTGAGCCATGAAACGTACCTCCTTTTGGGTTCCGTGGGTATTGGCATAGTTCGAGAGTTTAGCGCTCTTGGCGCGATGTTAGAAATTCAAGCGCAAAGCCAACTGGATTTGCCGCGCCGGAGCCACGAAGCTGGGCGAACCAAACGTGGGATTCGCCGGGCTGCTTACTCCATCTCCGAAGTGCTGCGGGATAGGTCCCAGGAACGTCGCCGACCCGTAGACGGTGTCGATGGCGTTGACGTTCGGGCGATTAAATAAATTGAAGACTTCGGCGCTGGCTTGCAGTTTTAGCCGCTCACGCAAGGCGAAGGCTCGTTGCAGGCGGATGTCGGTGGTGTAAGACGCGTCGCCGCGATAGGTGTTGCGTCCGATGTCGCCGACGCGGTCGGAGAACGGGAATTCGTCGCCCTCGACGTTGAATCCTGCATAGATGGTGTAATAGCGCGGACTTTGCAGGGTGTTCAACATCGAGAACGTGAAATTGCGCAATGCCGCGGTCCAGGTATCGGGAGATTCCGCCAGCATGGTCAGTACGAAGCGCTGGCGCACGTCGTTATCGCCGACGGCGCGGTCGAGGTTTGGATCGAGATAATCCGTCGGCGTATCGGTGAGTTGAACGTCGGTGGCAAGATCGATGGACTTGGAAAAAGTGTAGTTAGCCAGAATGCTGTAATGACGGGCGAAGGGTTTTCGCACGCTGAGAATTCCAGCGTGATAGATGGAATAGCCCTGAGGAGTGGCCAGCAGCACGAAGCCAAAATTGGGATCGGCCGGCGTGAACGCCTGAACGCCGCTCGGAAGCGTGCCGCTGGGTATGCCATTGATGCTGACATACAACGGTAGATTGAGGGCGTGCACGAATTCGTATCCTACGGAGACGAAGAGATTTTTCGCGACCTCGTTTTCGATTTCAAGACTGGCCTGTTCAGCGTAAGCGTTGGGGAACTTTCTCTGCGCGTAGCCCAGCGGGAATTGCAGCAGGGAACTCGGGTCGGGATAAATGCCATTATGGGTGAAATTGGAAAAAGCCTGACTGGCCAGAAATGGGCCGTCAACACCCACGATTCCAGATTGACCAAGTCCCACCAGGGATTCGCTGGGGTTCGAAAATTGCGGGAGTACCGGCTGGTTGATATAGGTGAAGGCCGATGCTCCTTGCCACGACACCAGAATGTCGCTGTAATCGAACGGGCCGGTGAACAAACCGAAGCCCGCTCGTACCACGCCTTTTCCCCCGCGGAAGGAATAGGCCAAACCGGCGCGCGGCTGAACATTTCGATAGTTTGTCGGATGCAGCATCCCATTCACGCGGACATCGGCGGCAGACGGAAAAAAATCAATATCGTAGCGCAGCCCAAGCGTCACGCTCAGGTTTGAGTTCGGTTTCCACTGGTCTTGCGCATAGTAGCCAGTGAGCGTGTGCAGAAAATTTAGATTGGTGCTGTTGGTGAAAGCCGCGGCCGCAGGTCCGGCAACCAGACCCGTCTGGAATGGCAGGGTTCGTTGCGGGATTTGTTGTCCGAAATAGGATTTTGGTTCCTGGAACAAAAACTCTACTGGAGTTCCAGGACCAAACGGTGGGGCATTGAAAGGCGCTGCACCGAAGAAACTCTGCGGAGTGAAAATACCGGCGCCTGGGGTGAAGAACGTCGTTTGCGCGCCGATCCACACCGGCTCAAAATCCGCGCCGAACTTGAATGAATGCTTCCCCGTGACGTAGGTTAGATTTTCCGATGCCTGAAAATGTTGCTCGCTATACGAATGAACACCGCCCTGAATGCCCCCGGAATCGAAGAGATCCGAAACCAGAAGCGCCGGCTCGAATCCTTCGCCCGTCGGATTGAGGTGGAAAGTTCGTCGCCCGAAGTTGAGAATGCTTTCGGAAGTCCAGTGGCTCCCGAACAGATGTAGCAAATTGGCATAGACGGTCTGATCGCGCAAAGGGTTGTTGCGATAAAACGAAGGCAAACCCTGACCGGGAGCAGCGCCCGGGACGTGTTGGTTCCGCTCATCGTTGAAGAGGTAGCCGATGTTGAGCGTGCTGGCCTCGCTTAGAACGTCGGTCAGTTTTACGAAGGACTTGTCGTAATTTTCAATTTGCAGAATCGATCCCAGGTTCTCAGGCTGCAAGCCGAGCATTTCCTTCACCTGATTGATGCTGGGAGTTCCAGGCCCGAGACACCCGGGATTGTTGGTGCAATTCAAAATGAAGGACGAATATAGGGGCGACTCCGCGCGGCGCTGGCCTTCGTAGCCCGCGAAGTAAAAAAGCTTTTCGCGCCGGATAGGCCCGCCGACGTCGCCGCCAAATTGATTGAAGCGGAGGGTGTTAAATCCTGGAGCCGATAGCAGGTTGTTGGCGTCGAGATCGTTGTTGCGAAAAAACTCGTAAGCCGAGCCATGCACGTTGTTGCTTCCGGACTTCGTCACGGTATTCACAACCGAGCCGAGGTTGCGGCCATTGTCGACGTTGATGGGGCCGGCGGCCACGCGAAATTCGAGCACCCAATCCTGCGAAGGGCTTACGCGCTGAACGCCCGAGATGCTGGTGGTGTAATCCGTTCCGTCGAGAGCGAAGAACGTGCTGTGGGTCTCGCGCAGGCCGGCGAAGCTCAGCTCTAAGACGGTTTCCTGGAACGGAGATTGCGCACCGACCGCCGTGCTGCGTCCCACGTTGGCTGTAGGGGTCAAAAGTACGAAGTCGATAAAGTCGCGTCCCGCGACAGGCAGGTCGGCGATATCTCGGCGCTCGATGACCTGGCTGATTTCCGATTTTTGTGCGTCGATGGCCTGCGCCGCCTCGCGGACTTCGACTTGCTCCCTGACCTCGTTTACGCCCAGGCGGACGGGCAGTGATGCAATCTGGCCAACTGCGAGGGTCAAGGTGGCGCGATATTCGCTAAATTGCCCGGCTTGCACGGTCAATTCATAGTCTCCGGCGGCTAGTCCGGGGATGACGGCAAGTCCGGTCGCATTGGACGACTCGGTGCGCTTGGCTCCAGTTTCCACGTTCTTGATGGTGACGAGCGCTTGCGGGATTCCGCCACCGGACGGGTCGGTGACGTTCACGCTTAGAGCGGCTAGCTGTTGCGCGCGGAGACGCGTCGCCGGGATCAAAGCCAGCACCGCAAACACCAGCACCGTACGAAATATTCTTGGCTTCAATGCGACTCCCTCTCACACGGCCGTTGGCGCGGTGGCCCGAGCACGCCGCCAACTCAGTCGACGCGTGCGCACACCAGTTGGGAAATGAAGAGCACTCTGAGGCGAAAATTTACAGTGGGCAATACTTCAAAAGCACTACAGACAATTTTGTGCGCCGGGAATAAAGGGCGCACCGCGAGACGGATTCTAGCGAAGGAGAAAGCATGCCGTTTCGCACGAGGGGCATCGCTGCCGAGCCAAAGTGATGGTGCAGAACGGCTACATTCGAAAGTAGCGTTCCTGGGACACCGATAAGAGAGCGAGCCGTTAGATTATGTTTCCGTTATGGGCGGAACCATTCGTCGCGACCTTCACGGACAAAATCGTCATCGTTCAGATGAGGGTAGGCATGGTAGACCCGGTCGATCTCGTCCTGCTGTCCCGGACTGAGGGTCTCTTCAGGATCCAGGCACCAAATGCCCTCAAGTAGTCCCTGGCGCCGCAAGACTTCATGGATGCCGGCGATGCAGCCTTTGAAGCTATGCGCTGCGTCGAAGAAAGCGGCGTTGCAATCGGTAATTTGCGCGCTTCTCTCGACGAGGCTTTTCGAGACGTTCTTGTCGTCGCAGGTCGCCGCGTGGCACTCCTGCAACAGTTCCGTCGCACGTCGCGTCCAGACAGCCCAATGACCCAAGAGACCGCCGACGATGCGGCGAGGCTCGGCAGAGGGTCGAAAACGGTGAGGCGTGACAAGATCCATCACAATGTTGTCATCGTTGCCGGTGTAGAGAGCAATGTCGCGCCCAGACTCCGCCACGGCCAGGACAACATCGAGGGTCTGGTAGCGATTGAACGGAGCGATTTTGATGGCGACCACGTTCTCGATTTCCGCGAATCGGCGCCAAAAGCGATGGGACAACGCACGGCCGCCGACGGCTGTCTGCAAGTAAAAGCCGACCACGGGTAAGATCCCTGCCACGCGCTGGCAGTGAGCTATAAGTGCGTCATCATCGGAGTCCCGCAACGCGGCCAAGCTCAACAGGCCGGCACTGTAGCGGAGGTCCGCAAGCAACTCAGCCTCTCGAACGGCCTGCGAAGTTTCGCCGCATATGCCGCCGATGCGAATCAACGGTTCAGCGCGGGCCCGATCGGCACGATCCATCTCTTCAGCAGCCAGCGTCAATACGGGTTCGAAGAGCCCATGGCTTGGGTCCCGAATTGCGAATTGCGTCGTATGCACTCCTACTGCCAAGCCACCCGCGCCCGCAGCGATGTAGTAGCGACTGAGAGCCCTTTGACGCCGCTCGTCAAGGCTTCGGCTTGC
>JBEKWY010000191.1:0-9230 GCA_049512575.1 Candidatus Acidiferrum sp. | reverse complement strand
GCGAATGATTCGGCAGCATAATGCCGCCGGACCCCACGCGAATCGTTTTGGTGCCGCCGGCGATATGCGCGATCACAATCGAGGTAGCCGCGCTGGCGATCCCGGGCATGTTGTGGTGCTCAGCAAGCCAGAAACGGTGGTAGCCCCACGCTTCGGCCTGTTGCGCAAGGTCCAGCGAATTGCGAAAGGCATCAGCCGCAGTCGCGCCCTGCGGAATTGGCGAGAGGTCGAGTACCGAGAAGGGAATCATCGTCGTTGGCAACGCCAGTTTGATGATTCCAGAGGCTTCCGAGTTACTTTGTCCGCCTTACATTCGAATCCCAAAACACGTGAGGGAGACAACCCTCACGTGGGCGCCTTGAAGGAAGCCGGAAGCGCACTACATTTTTTGGACGACCACGTTTAGCGATGAACTTTCCACCGCGCCGAAGTTCACGCTTGTCGGGTCCATGGTCATCGCGATCTGCCACAGTGTGTTGCCCGTGGAATCCGTCAAGCTCAAAGTCAGTTGAATCTGCCCCACCAATCCCATGATTTGCGGTGCGGCAAACAGAACGCAAGTCGCCTGGCCCTTGGTCAGCGGAGTGTTGCCGCCGAGCTTCAGCGCGGAGGTGGCCATCGAGTAGTTCAGCGTCCCGGTGACCGGCGTGCCGTCCGGGTAAACGAAATTCAGCGTCAGTTCCGGCGCCCCAGTGTTCTGCGTGATTTCGATGGCATCCACTTTGCCGCGGTCGTGGCCCGGAACGTTGTCCAGTTCGATGGTGGCCTGCCCGTTCGTCACCGCGATGTCCACGCCCTTGACCAGGGCCTTATTGGCCCCCACCGTGGCGAATATGTCCAGATTCTGGATCACCACATTCCCCTGCGTCTTCACATTGAACACGCGTCCGCCGACGAAATCATCACTGGAATTGAGTTCGGAAAAGTAAAGATTCACGTGATACGCGCCGTTGGCCACCGAAAATGTGTACACCAGCGGGCTGGTATCCGGCATGCGTCCGTGTTGAAACAGCGCCGGGTCCGATGTGCCACTGACCGGACCTGTCAGCTGGCTGACCAGCCCGCCGTTATAATCGTAGTCGGTTGCCCAGGCTTGGCCTTTCGAATCCGTGTACGCGGCGCCACCACACTTCACGCGTATGGGTTGCTGGGTTTCGGCCATCACCGGCACGCACATCACAAAAATAAAAGAAATGAGAGCTAGGGCCTTCCTCACACAGTCCTCCTGAGCCAATTCCTTCTGGATTAGAAAACATTCATTGCAAGCGTTCGGAGGGGCCTGAGGGGGGGCACCACCTGCAACTTCACGGGTGACAATAGGTTCCGGATGCAGGTGGGGCAACTGTCCCGAGGGCCGTATTTGGGACAGCAGATGTACTAGGACTTTCTAGACCCAGGGTCGGTAAGATTTGTGACAACAACTTGCACGGAGAAAAAACACCGAGACCTTGCGGCCATCGGTAACTACATCTCACCCAAGCCTACATGCGGGCGGCGACGCGGGCCGCGATGTGATTATCGGGCGTGCGCAGGATCAGGACCAGGCTGTCGCTCACCGGCACGCCCGCGCTGGGCACTAAAAACTCGTACGACCACGCCAGTTTTTCCGGAACGGGATTTCCGTGCGCCGCGGCTCGCGCCGTCGCCGTGGGCAAGACAGGATCGACGGAAAAATATTTTGGCTCGACGTTGGCGATGGGCCGCAACTCCACGCCGTGCTTCCAATAGAGGTACAGATGCAGCGAGCTCATCAACGCCCGCGTCAGATAGCGCGACGAATTCGTGTTCTCCACCTGAGGCGGGCAGGTCGGATCGTAATGGTCGAAGACCACGAACTCGAGCGCCACATGATCGGGGAACTGCGTCACCGTCTCCGATCCGCGCCGGAACACCGTTCCGGAATCCGTGTCGATTCTCTTGAGATTATCGAAAAAGCCGGCCGCCGCAACGTGACCCGATATCCGGAAGCAAGGGCCGTTGGGAATCGACCCGTTCGTTTGCAGGAACAAGCCGCCTTCGTAGTTCCACACCGTTTTGTCGTGCGAGGGTTGACGCGCAGGAGCAGCGGGCAGGGCAGCGAGAAGCACAGCCACGCCAACGCAAGCCGCTGGTTTAAGTTGAAAACGCAATGGGGAATATCCTACCAGGGAGAGTCTAACTCCGATCGGCTGCCGAAAAAATGGCTCCGGCAATCAGTCCCGATTTCCGGCTGACTCCCTTTAGCGGCTCATCGTGGGGCCGGGCTTAACCGTACGCAGCAGCGAATTGAGTGCCGACACAGCGTCGTTCATCGCTTGCTGTTCCGGCGGGGGCGGCACACTCGGACCCTGCGATGCCCGCGCCGCTTGGATGGCGGCCAGCGCAACCTCCAGCTTGCGTTTGAGTTTTGCGGAATCCATTTCCAGAAGAGCGGCGAGGTAAGGCTCGCGCCAGTCTTTGATCGGATCCCAGATCGCCGCGTTGCAGCCGTCTTTTAGAACGAAAGCCTTGTAGCGGATCGGAACGGGCATCGTATCCTTGCGCCGCAGCACGTACTCGCCTTCCATCGCCCCCGTTTTCAGGTATAGCGCGAACAAGCGCGGAACTTCATTGACGTCGTAGCTGACGTCCTCGATGGTTTTACTGAGCATCTCGTCGCGCGTGTAACCCAGCAAAATACACACCGCCTCAGTGCAATCCACGTAGCGCCGGGAAGCATCCGCGAAGACCACGAACTCCGCGCCCTTCAATTCGGGATGAGCGTGGTGCAGCACGCGTTCGATTGTATCGCAGGCCGCCGAAGGAGTTTACTGGGCCTGTGGCGCAGCTTTGAGCAGGAAAGAGAAACCGTCGAAAGTGTGGATGGCTTTGCCGTCGCCGGCGGATTTTACTTCGCCCTGGCCCGCACGCACTGCTTCGATGGCGGCGACCAGTCGCGGGAGCACGGAAGGCTGTGCCACCGGCACGTTGTGCGCGCCCAGCACCAGCTTCAGATCGGGCGCCAGTGCCGCGATCTTCTTCACGCTAGCAACGTATGCTTCCAGATCCGTTTCCGGCCGATACAGCCAGATCGTTCCGGGATAGTACGTGTCGCCGGTGAACAGCAGTCCGTTGTCGCGATCCAGCAGACAGATCGAGTCGGGCGTATGTCCGGGCGTGGCGATGATTTCCAGCGTGCGGCCTCCGAGATTCACCTTGAACCCATCATGCACTGGAATCGACACGTGCCACGGCTTCGTCGAATACGTCTTCGGATCGAAACCCTTCGGCGCTTCTCCGCAAATTTGTCCCGGTCCGACTTCCTCTTGCGCATCGTTCGTTTCGCCCTTCGTGCTGGCGCGCGTGAACGCCGTGTCCATGCCGAAGACGTACGGAAATTGCCAGTTGCCGCCAATGTGATCGTTGTGCGTGTGCGAGTTGAGCACGACGATCGGCCGCGAAGTCAGCCGTGTCACGAGCCCGTGAATGTTGCCGATGCCCATGCCGGTGTCGAACAGCACCGCCTGCTTCGTGCCCATGATCAGGTAAGCGATGGTTTCTTCGGACTGGTGCGGCTCGTAGATAGCGATTGTGTTGGGCGCGACCTTGTAAATCTCGAACCACGGTTCGTTGGGTAGGATGCGTTGGAGCGATTTGAATTCCGGGCGCGGAAGGGCGCTGCACCACTCGGGCACTTCAGGCTGGGAAGCGTCGGCGGAAAGAGAAAGATGTAACGCGGAGTGTGCGGACGCCATGGGGAGCGCGCGCAGATTCAGCGTTTGCGATTGCGCTGCGGCGACGAGCACCACGGTCAGCACGAGCGCCATGATTGCGCTCATCTGTTTTGCAGCCGGCATTTTCGTGAGGCGTTTCGCGTCGATCAAATCTTTCCGTACTTTTCGTAGAATTTGTTGGTGAACAAGCCTGATGGATCATAGTACTTCTTCGCAGCCAGAAAGCGGTCGAAGTCCGGATACGCTTTCCGTAACTGCACGGGGGAGTAGAAGAGTTGATAGGGGAGATAGTAGGTACCGTTCAGGCCGAGCGAGAGGTCGATCAGGTCGGTGGTCGTTTTCTGAAGAATCTGGCTTTCCTGGTCGTTGAATTTCTGATTGAAATAAAGAACGTAAGCGAACATGTCCTCGCGGGCGTACGGCAGCGCCGTGATGGTGTCTTTGTGTACGATACGAATCGTGACGTTGATGAGATTCGCGCCGTTGGCCGCGACCACCTTGTGCAAGCCGTCGACAAATTCGGGCATGCGCTGTTGCGGAATAAAATATTCCTGAAGGATGTCGGTATCCCGCAACCGGTTTTCCAGGTAGTCCATCGAGTCGTACATTTCCTGGTTGCGCGACACCAGGCAGCCTTCTTCGCGGCCCATCGCCTGATTCCGCGTCAAGCAGGTGTGCAGGCGCGGCTCGCCATACTTTTCCAGGGCCCACCGCACGCGCCGGCCGAATCCTCCGGTCTTTGAGAAATTGATCACAAAGCGATCGAGCCAGACGAAGCCCGGCGGCTTCAGCGGCTGCACCGGCACGCTTTCCGGAATTCTTTCGTAAGTGTGCAGCGCGGTTTCCGCGAGATAGGTAGACGGCGACATCGAAAGCCGCCCGTACGCCAGCCCGATCTTCGGATTGCCCTCGACGCTTTTCTGGTAATACGTCGCGAAATCCTTGTAATCCATGTAATTCGTTTTCCAGACGTACATCTCGTTGTCCACGACGTCCAGATCGACATCTAGAATCACGCCCATCAAGCCGTAGCCACCCAGCGCGGACCGAAACAACTCCGGATTCTCCGTCGAGCTTGCGGTCTTGATTTCACCGTTCGCCAGCATGATGTGAAACTGTCGCACCGTGGACGCGATCGGCCCCGGATTGTGCGCGATCCCGTGTGCATTGACGCTCAGCGTGCCGCCCACGGTGAAAATATTGATGGACTGCATGGCTTTGACCGACAAGCCTTGCGCGTCCAGAAAAATCTGCACTTGTTTCCAGGTTGCCCCGGTCTGCACGTTCAGGATCTTGTGCTCTTTGTCCAGGCGAAGCTGGTTGAAGCCGCGCATATCCAGCACCACGCCGTCTTGCGCGAAACTCTGCCCGCCCATGCTGTGCCGTTGTCCGGCCGCGGTCACCTTCAGGTTGTGGTCGCGCGCGAATTGCAGCGCCTGGGTGATGTCGTCCACCGACGCGACCTTGACGATCCCGTAGACCGAAGTCTTGTTGAGATGGCTGGCGTCGTTGATGAAGCCACCAACCTGCTCGAAGGGAACTTGCGGCGACGGCGGTACCTGCAGCACCAGCGTGGTCGGCTTGGTCTGGTCGACGTTCGGCGGATATACAAAGTCGGAAGTCTTTTCTTCGGCAGGTGCCGCGGCGTATTCAAAAAACTCTTTTGCCGCAATCAAAACGATCGCAATGGCGAGAAAAAAGGCGAGAAAACGCGACTTCTTGCGACTGGGGGAGTTAGTGTTTTGCATAAATAAAGCAAGAAGTATGTATTCCCAAAGTATACGAGGAACTATGCTTGGGAGAGGTCTTCCAAGAACTCTCTATGTCCAAAAAAATAACGACCATCCAGAAGTGTGCCTGGGGCTTCGCGGCGTTGTTTCTCGGCGTGTACTTGCTGGACTACGTTCCCGGGATCATGGACGCGAATGGCTTGATGTTCGGCCTGTTTCAGATGACCAGCATCGTGGACCTGGGACATCTCGGCGCGGGCACGCTCGCGGTGATCGGCGCGTTGATTTCCGCAAAGGCCGCGCGCATTTATTTCTGGGTGCTGGGCATCTGGTATTCGATTGACGTGCTGACTTATTTCATCGGCCATCTTCATAAAATCCCGCTGACCAAGAATGTTCTGGTGAACCTGCCGCACATTCTGATTTTCATCGCCGCGTTCTGGATCGCTTCCACCGTGAGCCTGCCGGGCAACGAGACTTCCGCCGCCAAAGAGGCCTAACGTTGGTCGCTTCCTTGAAATGGTTCCTCCGGAAAGTTGCGCTCGCCCTCGCGATTGTCGCAGGCGCGTTCGCGCTTTTCCTGATCGTCTTTGCGCTGATCTGCACGCTGACCAAGCCGGACGTGGGAGCCTTGCCCGGCGACGCCCAGCCACAACAGATCGCGGCTGCCGACGTCGGCAAAAATCGCCGCCCGCTCGAAGACGCGTACTACTCCTATCCTGAGTCGTACATCGTTTGGAGCTACGAAGAGCGCGCCACGTATCTGGAAAAAGGTTCGCTGCCCAGCGGCTTTCCTTATTTCGGCGCGATCTATCAGTATTGGCACGGCTACTGCCTCATTTGCGAAATCACCCACAGCCGCCATCAATTCGATTTCGGCGATCATTTGGCGGAGGTCGTGCTCGGCACGAGTTTCGCGGTCGAGTATGCGATTCGCGGCGCCTATGAACAGACCGTCGGGCGATTCAGCGAATGGACCAGCTCGCACCAGCTCGTCGACGAAGATGCCTATGCCGCCCGCGTGGCGCGGGAATATGCCAATTTCGTGTATGTCCGTCCTTTCTACGAATTTCAGTTCGCCCACGCGTTGAAAGGTCTGTGGAAAGAAACCACTTTTTGGGGACCACATCCGATCCGCAAGCTGGAGCGAAAGGCGATTCTGAGCGTCGACTACGGCCTGCAATCGATCTACGCCGAATTTCTCGAAAAGGCCAGCCATTTGACCTACGGAGCCGAATCAGCGGAAACCTACACCTGGATCGAGAACACCCCCGATCAATTCTTCCAGAAATATCCTCGGGTGCGAAAAGTGAAAAACATCGGCGAGCGCTCCTACGTCGTCAGCATTCCGCGCTACCAGGAGTTCACCCAGTTGGCGGTCCAACTCTCGGAAGATGAGGTCTACTTCGTGCAGATCGCCGGCAACGACGAGATCACCGTCAGCGCCATCGTGCAAAACTGGACCGCCGCAACGCGAGAAGAACACGTGCTGTTCTTCGAGAAGGTCCTCACGCGCCCCGACGTAAAGCGCGTCGTGCTCGAATGTCGCGTCCAAGATCTGCACCTGGTGTTGAACGACCTGGCCAACCGCGGCACCATCGAACACGTCTACGACTATTGAGGCGCACCGCCCGCATCCTTCTATTTCCGCAAATTTCGGAGAAGTTGTAGCGGCCGCCGACCGTGGCGGGCGGCTTTCACGACGGTTGACAGAAACAAATCGGGCGGCGCTAGCCCAACGATTTGTGAAACAGAATCGCCCGTTCGACAACCCGAAACCCGAGCGATTCATGCACGCGCAGCGAAAGTGCATTGTCGATCTGCGTATCCGAAGCCATTTCCGTGCAGCCCTGACCGCGCGCCCAATCCTCCGCCGCGGCCAGCAGTTGTTTGCCGATCCCGCGCCGCCGCTGCCCTTCCGCGACGTACCACCCTTCCACATAACCGACAGGCAGCGCCGGGTCGCAATGATCCGCATGCGACCGCAATCCCGCTTCAAGAAAACCGATCAACGATTGATCCTGCGCCTCCGCAACAAAGATCACCTGCGGCAGAGTGCCAGGCGCGTTCCCCGCGAGAACCGCTTCGAGTTCACGTCCATGCTCTTCGGCGGAAGAGTCCGGCCAAAGCGCGTGACGCAGGCACGATAGAGAATCTCGGTCCGAAGGCTGCGCACGCCGAATCCGGACACCGGTGCTCAAAACAAACCCCACCGCTTCTTCGCGCTTTCCAGAACCTCGTAAGCGTTGCCCTCGACACCCGGAACATCGCGATCGTGGCGAAATCCGGTAAGCTCCAGCGCCAAATCCACCGGGACGTCGAACATATGGTCGACGGCAAATTCCTCCCCGTCGATCGGGACCTTTTCTCCCGCATCCTGCTTGGCTTTCTGGCGATCTCGAATCGAGGCAAAGCTCGCCGGCAGCGCACCTTTGACTTGCAGGTCGTTGATACCTTCCTGCCCATCGTGCACGACGGACCATAGGCATTTGCCGTCCTTCCACGCCGACGCGGCGCTGACCATGACGTGCTCTTCGACCGAGCAGTACACGACCTCGCCCAATCGAGACAAACTCTCGCGCGCTCGCCTGGCGGCGTCGCATCCTCGGTAGAGCACGAGATACCATCCGCCACGCAATTCGGCTCCGACAATGTCCGACTTGGGACTTTCTTCACGTTTGCCCGTGGGCCGCAACCCCAGAGCAGAATGGACCGTCTCCGCGTCACCCTTAGTCGCCGCCCACGAAAGCGCGTAGCCCATCGCCGGTCACCGTGCGGGCGTTGAAATGAAAATGCTGAAGATAGAGGATATAGCGCCGCGAATCACATCGCTTCCTTGTTCGACATTGACGTCCAGCTTTCTGGATTTAACGCTTCAAAGACCTTGTGATCTTGAATCTTGCCAAGCTGGGGCACAGCAGTGCTGTGCCCCTACAAGTGGAATCGGTGTCGCGCTATGGGTGAGTCATGTCTTCGGGTTTGACCAATGCGTCGAAATCTTCGGCGCTGATTAGGCCCAGGTTTAGGGCGGCTTCGCGTAGCGTGATGTGGGCGTGGTGGGCCGCTTTGGCTACTTTGGCGGCGTTGTCGTAGCCGATTTTGGGGGCTAGCGCGGTGACCAGCATCAGGGAATTGTGGACGTAGTGGTCGATTTGTTCGCGATTGACCTGGATGCCCTCGATGCAGTGGTCTACGAAGCTGTTGCTGGCGTCGGTTAGAAGTTCTACTGAGTGCAAATAATTGAAGATCATCACGGGCTTGAAGACGTTGAGCTCGAAATTTCCTTGGGAGCCGGCGAAACCGATGGCGGCGTCGTTGCCCATGACCTGCACGGCGACCATGGTCACGGCTTCAGACTGCGTGGGATTCACCTTGCCCGGCATGATCGACGATCCGGGCTCGTTTTCGGGTAACGACAGTTCGCCCAGACCGCAGCGCGGACCGGAAGCCAGCCAGCGAATATCATTCGCGATCTTCATCATCGAAGCGGCCAGAGTCTTCAGCGCACCGCTAGCAAAAACAATCTCGTCGTGCGCCGAAAGCGCGGCGAATTTGTTGGGATGCGAGCGGAACGGCAAGCCGGTCAACTCGGAAATCTTGCGGGCGGCGCGCTCGGCGAATTCGGGATGGGCGTTCAGGCCGGTGCCTACGGCGGTGCCACCGATGGCCAGATCGTAGAGCCCGTCGAGAGCGACCGCAATGCGCGCCCCGTCGCGATCCAGCAGGCTAACCCAGCCGGAAATCTCCTGACCCAGCGTTAGTGGCGTCGCGTCCTGCAAATGCGTGCGGCCAATCTTGACGATGTCCG
>JBEKWY010000190.1:0-9233 GCA_049512575.1 Candidatus Acidiferrum sp. | reverse complement strand
GACACGCTGTGCTTCTCCATGTATTCCGACATGTCGATGCGAATCATCAGCTTCTCGTCGTCGAACAAAAACTCCGCGAGCGCTCGCGCCAGCTCGGTTTTACCCACGCCTGTGGGGCCTAGAAAAATGAACGACCCGATCGGCCGCTTGGTATCCGACAAGCCGGCACGACTTCGCCGCACGGCGTTGGCCACGCGCTCCAGCGCATCTTCCTGGCCGACCACGCGCTGCCGCAGCCGCTCTTCCATGTGCACGAGTTTCTGCGCTTCCCCTTCCAGCAAGCGCCCGACGGGAATGCCCGTCCACTTGCTGACCAGCTTTGCGATGTCTTCCTCGTCGACTTCTTCCTTCAGCATTGGCGTGCCTTTTTGCACGGCGGTAAAGCGCTCTTCCGCTTGCTTCAGATCGCGCTCTGCAGCAGCGATGCGACCGTAGCGAATCTCCGCGACCTTCGCGAGTTCGCCGGAGCGTTCGTATCTCTGCTCTTCGGCGTGCAGCTGTTCGATCTGCTCTTTCAATTTGCGAATCTTGCCGATGGCATCTTTCTCGGCTTGCCACCGCGCTTTGCGCCCGCTGGAATCCTCGCGAAGCTTCGCCAGCTCTTTTTCGATCTGCTGGCGGCGCTCTTTCGAGTGCGCGTCCTTCTCCTTCAACAACGCCTGGCGCTCGATCTCCAGCTGCATGATGCGCCGCTCGATCTCGTCGATCTCTTCCGGCAGTGAATCGATCTGCATGCGCAGGCTCGCCGCAGCCTCATCGATCAGGTCAATGGCCTTGTCCGGCAAGAACCGGTCGGAAATGTAGCGGTGCGAAAGCGTGGCCGCCGCCAGAATCGCCGCGTCCTTGATGCGCACGCCGTGGTGCACTTCGTAGCGCTCTTTCAGACCGCGCAAAATCGAGATGGTGTCTTCCACGGAAGGCTCGCTAACCAAAACCGGCTGAAACCTGCGTTCCAGTGCGGGATCCTTCTCGATGTATTTCTTGTATTCGTTCAGCGTTGTGGCGCCGATCGCGCGCAATTCACCACGCGCCAACGCCGGCTTCAGAATGTTCGAGGCGTCCATCGATCCTTCCGCAGCGCCCGCGCCCACCAGCGTGTGCAGCTCGTCGATGAACAGAATAATCTGCCCTTCTGCCTCGGTGATCTCCTTCAGCACCGCTTTCAGACGCTCCTCAAATTCCCCGCGAAACTTTGCTCCCGCCACTAACGCAGCCAAATCCAACGCCACCAGCTTCTTCGTCTTCAACACATCCGGCACATCGCCGGAAATGATTCTTTGCGCCAATCCCTCGACAATCGCGGTTTTCCCAACGCCGGGCTCACCGATCAATACCGGGTTGTTCTTGGTGCGCCGCGCCAGGATTTGCATCACGCGCCGAATCTCTTCGTCGCGTCCGATCACGGGATCCAGTTTCGACCTCCGCGCCAGCTCGGTAAGATCGCGCGCATACTTTTCCAGCGCGGCGTAAGTTACTTCGGGATTCTGCGTAGTGACCCGCTGACTTCCACGCAAGCCGGTCAGCGCCTGCAGAATGGCTTCGTGCGAGGCGCCCTGGCGCTTCAGCAATTGCCCGGCGGGGTCGCGATCCTGCCCCGCAATCGCGAGGAACATGTGCTCGGTCGAGACGTACTCGTCCTTGAAATTTTCCGCTTCCTTAAAGGCGCGCTCCAGGACATCGTTCAGCGCGCGGCTCATATTTTGCTGCGCGAATCCCGTGACTTTCGGCAGCCGGCCAATCTCGCGTTCCAAATCCTGCGAAAGCGATTCACTGCGGATTCCCAACCGCGCCAGCAGCGGCGACACCACGCCATCCGGCTGCGCCACCAGCGCCGCCAGCAAGTGAACCGGCTGGATCTCCTGGTTTTCGTGGCGCGCGGCTACTTCTTGCGCGCTTTGCACCGCCTCTTGCGCCTTGACCGTCATTTTTTCAAATCGCAACATGACTTCTTTCCTTAAAATCCTTTTCTTGATGAAACGGGGCTGGCAACTTGCCAGCCCCGCTCGCTCCACAACAATCTAACTCTTACTGGCTATCTCTACCAGCTTACTTCGCACCCGCCGCGGCAGCTGCGACCGCCGGCGTTCCGACGTTCACCCTGATCTGCTTCGGCTTGGCTTCCTCGCGCTTCGGGATGTTCAACGTCAACACCCCGTTTTGATAATCGGCCTTGATGCCATCCGCATTCACGGTGTTGGCCAGCGAGAAGCTGCGGCTGAACGAGCCATACGCGCGCTCGACACGCAGATAATTGTCCTCGTTGACCTTCTTCTCAAACTTGCGCTCCCCGCGAATGCTCAGAATGTTGTTCTCCACGCGAATGTCCAGGTCCTTGGGATCGACATCCGGCAGATCAGCTTTCACGACCAGCTCATGCTCGTTCTCATAGATGTCCACCGCCGGCGCCCAGGCCGTCAGGTTGGATTCCTGCCCGGCGTGCTCGAAAGTGTCGCTAAACAAGCGGTTGATTTGGTCCTGCAAAGTGGATGTGCCCCGAAAAGATGTAAGCGTTCTCATTTCTTGCAACCTCCATCATCTCCTGTGAAATCTGACTACGTCACAATAATATAATCTTAGTGTATACTTGTCAAATACAATCTTTGGCGCGAGAGCTTAGATACTAAACCATTGTAAATGAATAGGTTATCCGTGTACCGACTTAGGAATTGCGGCTAAAGTCGGGGAATTCCCAGGCCGGCTATTAGCGACGGCTTCTGCTGGTCTTCGTGTTGGGGATTGCTGCTAAACTGCGCGGGATGCGTCTTGATGAGCTCGATTACCGCCTCCCCTCGGAGCGAATTGCACAGCGCCCTCCGGACAAGCGGGATGCGTCGCGGCTTCTTACCCTGAGATGCGACACCGGCGAATTGGGAGACCGCCTTTTTTCGGAATTTCCAGCCCTCCTACGCGGCGACGAGCTCTTGGTTCTCAACAATACGCGAGTGATTCCCGCGCGTCTGTTCGGCCGCCGCGCCGGATTGCACTCCCAACCGCCGTCGAAAGCTACCAGGTCCGAGCACCTCACCGGCAGAATCGAGATTCTGCTCACCCGCCAGCTTGCTCCGGAAACCTGGGAGGCGTTGGTGCGTCCAGGTCGCAAATTGCCGAAAGGCGAGCACGTATTATTCGGGCAAGGTGAATTGGAAGCGGAGATTATCGCGCGCGGCGAATTGGGCGTCAGGACACTGCAATTCGCTTCCAACGATGCGCATTCCGTAGGCGAGCACATCGATCGCCTGGGTCACATTCCGCTGCCGCCGTACATCGATCGCGCCGACGAAGCCACCGACCGCGATCGCTACCAGACGGTCTATGCGAAACATCCCGGCGCGATTGCGGCTCCCACAGCTGGCTTGCACTTCACGCCGGAAATCCTCACGCAGATATGCCGGCGTGGCGTGGAGATCTGCGAACTCACTCTCGACGTCGGCCTGGGAACGTTCCAGCCGATTCATGCCGAAACGCTGGAAGGCCACGCCATGCACGCGGAATCGTATGAAATCCCGGAAGAGACCGCGGAACGCATCCTTAGCGCGCGAGTTGCGGGCCGGCCGATTCTTGCGATTGGCACGACCGTTGTCCGCGCGCTGGAAGCTGCCGCACTGCGGGCTTCGGAATCAGGCTCGTCCAGACTTCTTTTCGCAGGCAAGGCGGAAGCCGGCCTGTTTATTTTTCCTGGATTTCGTTTCCGGGTAGTGAACGCGCTGCTGACAAATTTTCATCTGCCCCGCTCGACATTGCTGGCGCTGGTTTGTGCATTTGCGGGGCGTGATCGGGTACTTGCTGCTTACAATCACGCGGTCGAGGCGGGTTATCGCTTTTACAGTTACGGCGATTGTATGTTGATTCGTTGAAATCCGAGCTGGACGCCCGGCACAGGGGCAAATGCCTGCTCTAATTTGAATGAGCAAGGAGGCTGCGGAACCATGCAGCCTCCTTCTCGCGTGGCTGGAAAAAATTGCCCGTTATTCGCTGAGGACGAAAACGCGCTTTTGACCCGAGAAGCGCACTTCCGTGACTTGGCCTTTGTCGCCCACGAGGACCGCGTCGTAGAGGGACTTCGTTTCGCGGTCTTCCCAGCGGCCTTCGCTTTCGGCGACGACCTGCTTGCCCTTTTGTACCGTGGCTTTGTTGCCGTCGATCAGCAAACGATATTCACCCGCTTGCAGATCGGCCTTGCCTACTTTTGCAGCCGAGGGAATGCTGATTGTCTTGCTGATCGGCTTTGCGAAAACGGGTACCGCCAAAGCGATAACCGCAAGCAGTGTCATGCTCCGAAGAAATGATTGGGATTTCATGCGTGTCAATTCCTTTCGCTCTAGATCGAGTCAGCCGCAGACCACCTGCAGCAGGACAGACAGAGTTGACACGCGGGCACCGGGACGAGTAAATTTCCCCGAACGACACTTTCTCTTCCTGGACTAACGGCCGGAAAGAATGCGTGTCACTGGCCCCGCGGCTGCCACCGCGGGGTTTTTCTTGAAGTTCTCTGACTGACCTACAGCAGCCCTGCTTCCGGCTGCACTCGTATAGACGAAGCGCACCACCTATTTGTTTCGCGGATCGGATGAGAATTTTTGCTGCGGGTTGTCATATATGTGTCACATCGCAGTGTCCGCTTCTGGAACGCAGTGACGTTTTTTGCTCAACTTTTCATAGAAATTAGAACTTGGGGAGACAATTTGGCCGCGCGTTTCTCAGTATCTGGTCATTTTTGTAACCGCTTGCAATCGCGCCGTGCATCCGCGCGTGTGTTCATCTATACTCAGTTACTCTTTTTGGACATACCGGATGCGAATTCTCGTTCTTAGCGATATTCACGCTAATTCGACGGCACTCAACGCGGCCCTGGAAACAGCCAAGGACCGTTGGGATCATATCGCCTGTCTGGGCGATGTTGTCGGCTATGGCCCCGATCCGAACGAAGTCACCTCCAGGATTCGCGAACTCGGCGCGAAAACGATTCGCGGAAATCATGACAAAGCCGCCACCGATTTAATGGAGACCGATGACTTCAATCCGGTTGCGAAAGCCGCGGTCGATTGGACGCGTTCTCAACTTTCTCCAGAAAATCTAAAATGGATCGCCGAACTTCCTTCCGGACCTTTGGAAACTGACGGCGTGGTTCTGGTGCACGGCGCGTTTCAAGATGAAGACGAATATGTATTCACGCCCGCGCAAGCGCTCGAGGGGCTCCTCGATTCCACCGCCCCGATTACTTTTTTTGGCCACACGCATCACCAGGGCGGATTTTCTTACGAAAATCAGAACTCGCACCTGGAAGTGCTCAACATTCATCCTCGCGCTTCGGAGTCGTTCGCCCCTCTGCGTATCGAACCGAAGCGGCGGTACTTGCTCAATCCGGGTTCCATCGGCCAGCCTCGCGATGGTGACCCGCGCGCCGGCTTTGCCATCGCCGACCTCGAGAATCAGGTCGTTGAATTCTGGCGCGTTCCGTACGATATTTCCGAGGTGCAAGCTCGCATGCGCGCCTCCCGGCTGCCTGAGCCTTTGGTCCAGCGGCTGGTGGTGGGTCGCTGAACTGGAACGCGTAACCTCGGCAACTTACCCTGCGCATCGCGAAACGTGCGAAACTTCCGTGGTGAGTTGATGCACGAGGCGCCTCAAATCGAGATTCCCGACCCTTCGCAGCCGGACCGCGGTCGATTTGACTTTGCGCTCATCCTGGCGGCCGTGGCCGTGCTCGTCATTGTCGGCGCGCTTTACTTTTTGCCCGGCCGGCAATCGCCGCCCGGCTCCGCGCCTCCCGGGACCCATTTTGTTTTTGGCGCCGCCGAACACGCCTACGCGGCCAGGATGCGCATCGAAAATATCGCTCTCAGCCGCGCTGAAAATTTCCTGCATCAAGAGATCACCACGCTGACCGGGGAACTCGTCAATGGAGGTGATCGCGCGCTACGCGGCGCGGAAGTCACTATCGAGTTCTCGGATGATCTGAATCAAATCGCCCTGCGGGAATCCCGCCCAGTATTGACGCCGGTCGCTCCGGCGGTAGCTCCGGGCGAACGTCGCGGCTTCGAGGTCTCCTTCGAGCACATTCCCGCGTCCTGGAACATGCAACTGCCCGCCGTGCGCATCAGCGGACTCCAATTCTAGATCAAAATAGATAATAGATAATTTACGTACATCATTTTATAATCTACGGGTGGAACTGACCGCCGACCTTGAAGCCTGCCTGCGCGAACTCGCCGCGTCGGAGTCCATCGAAGTTCGCGAGAATGGCGCACGAGTGGCGACCTTCAGCGCGTTGTCCTGGGAGCTGCGCGGCGCGCCCGCAAAGCCACTCCTGCGACTTTGGTCGGAGCAATACAATTTCACGCGCCGGGTACTTGCGATTGCCGATCATTCCGACCAAGGCCTGGCTCTTGCGGTCGAGCGCTTCGGGCGGCTCAAGCCCGGCCGCCTGGAGTTCGTCCGCGTCGATTTCGCGCGCTCTGCCCGAGATATATCCCGCGAAGAATTCTGCGCCCGACTCAGCCGCATCCTCGCCGAGCAATTCCCTGATGAATCCGTCGAGTCTCTAACGATCGCGTCCGACCTGGAGCATTCGCTCTCGCGCAGCTACGCGCGCGGCCTGCTGCGAAATGGTTCCTCTAACTGGGCGGTGCTCGCGGTGCCTCACGGCGAAACGGCCGAACCCGCGGAGAATAGCTTGACGTTCGGCCTGCTATGGCTCGATAGGGCACGGCAGATCGTGCGTCGCGGCTTCGTCGCAGGTCTGCGACTCATCGTTCCCAAAGGGGCGTCCGGCGCGGTTGCTCATCACGTGCGCGCCCTCCGCCCACAAGTCAATATCGAAATCTACGAACTAGAGATGGTGAACGAGAGCGTTTCGCGCATCGATCCCCGCTCGGCCGGTAACATCGAAACCTGGCTGGTTCCGTGCCGCGAGGCTCAATCACTTCTCGATCGGGCCAAAGCGCGCATCGATTCAATCGTCGTGCGATTTCCGCAAGCCATCACCGTTCATCCCGCCGTGCAATCTCGTGAAGTATGGCTGCGCTTTCGCGGCTTGGCGTTCGCCCGGTGGGACGACGGAAATGTTTTTTTCGGCGGTGGCGACCCACGGAAGAAGCTGACCTCCGCGTCGGAGCCGGCTTTGCAACAACTGCTGAACGAGCTCGATCTTCACCGCCATCCGCTCGCCAGCGACACGCGGAACTCGCTCTATCGACAGCACGCGGAGCGTTGGCTCGAATCGATCGTCCGCAAGGATGTCACGCGCATCGACGCGTTTCTCGATTCGCGCTTCGTCTACGCGCAAGTCTTCGCCAGCTCCTCCAGCGAGCACGGCATTCTGGATGTGCTGACGGTTACACGCGCCGGCCGCCTGGCAATTCTCGAATTGAAAACCACGGAGCATATCCATCTGCCGCTGCAGGCCGCGGACTATTGGCTGCGCATCCGGCGTCACCTTGAACGGGGCGATTTTCCGCGCTACGGATATTTCCCCGGAATCGAATTGCAGCTCGCGCCGCCCATTGTGTATTTGGTCGCGCCATCGCTGCGATTTCATCCCACCACCGACGCGTTATTGCGCCATCTCTCGCCAGAGGTGGAAATTGTTCGCGTGGGTCTCGCGGAAAGTTGGCGCCGTGGCTTGCGCGTTGTCATGCGGCAGTAACTATTCGCCGCGCCAGAGCTTCCCGACACCGCTCTTCACGCCCGCTCGCGTTCAATCAAAATTGACAATTTTTATACTTGCGAAACACCCGGGAGAGGTACAATGCCCTCGTCCCAACTCTCAGAGGATAACGTGAACTTTTCGGCCATCATCCGCCGTACAGGCGAAGTCTCCATCGTGGATCTCACCGGGCAGTTAACTTCTTTCGCCAGTGGCGCCCTCCGCGACACCGTCGGCGGTCTCATGAAGCAAGGGCGGAAAAAAATCGTCCTCAATGTGGATGGATTGCTGTACCTCGACAGCTCCGGCGTGGGCGAGCTCGTGAACTGCTACATGAGCGTGATCAAGCAGGGTGGCGAGATGAAAGTCGTGGGACTCACCCCCAAGGTCGAGGAAATTCTCAAAATCACGCAACTCTACCGCGTCTTCCAGGAGTTTCACGACGAAGAAACCGCGCTGGAAAGCTTCCCCGAGAATCGCAAAAAAGAGAGCGCGTAGCAGTCGCTGGCGGCAAAACGTTCGCACAACGCCACAGCTCATTTCCTTCAAAAATTATTTGGAATCGCTATCGCGGAAAAATCGGCCCTAAAAGGAGAGAAGCAGCTAAGGTTTTGGCCTTAACTGCTTCCCGGGGTGTGTCCTCGAAGTGGTTAGTTACTATTATAGATGCTTCCCGGCGAAAAAGGTTTCCTTTTTCAATAAATTTTTTCTTTGCTTCTTGCCATCTACAAAATTGCTAATAAAACAGGTACTTACGCCACCGTTCATCGCGGTGGCCAATTAGGCGCATCAGTTGTCGCGAGGTATGCAGCGTGAACGGGCGCGGCCGTCGCGCCAATTTGAAGCCGGCCTCTTCCGGCGTGCGGTCCCCCTTGCTGTTATTGCAGCTATAGCAGCAAGCCACCAGGTTTTCCCACGAGGAACGCCCTCCCCTCGAACGGGGTACTACATGGTCCAATGTAAGCTCGGAGCCGGGAAACACGCGCAGGCAGAACTGGCAGGTGTTCCGGTCGCGCAGCAGGATATTCTTCCGGGAAAGCGCCCGGCTCTGCTGGGGAATGTGCCGGTAGGCCAATAAGCGAATCACCGACGGAACCCGGTGAGCGTGCGCCGAAGAATGCACCTCGGCGTTATGCAGCTCCTCCGCCTGGGCCACGCCTTTCAGCATCAACACCATGGCGCGCCGCACCGCCGTAACATTAATAGGCTCATACGTCGCGTTCAGAACCAACACGGGCTCCTGCATCAGCGACGCCCGTCGCAACGGAAGTGAATTGTGGATTCTACTGCCTGCGGGACCCTCGGAGCCGGGCACAGCCGCTCCGGATGCTTGGGGGGTATGACGCCCCCGGGATTCGACCGGTTCTGGCCGTCGTGCGCTCATCGCGCTCCCTTAAGGGTACTACAACTCACTGCAAGTCGTCGTCGGAACCTTCTGCGGGGTGCCTTACCGCGTGGGCTACCGTCAGCCCCATCACCGACTTGGCTCCAGCCCGCCGCAGCGCCTTCGCGCACGCGTCCAGGGTGGCTCCTGTCGTCATTACATCATCTATCAGTAAGACGCGTAAATTGTCAACTTGGCTGCCCG
>JBEKWY010000189.1:0-9245 GCA_049512575.1 Candidatus Acidiferrum sp. | reverse complement strand
ATTCCAGATCTCTTGCGGGTGAAATGGGTGGCGCTGCTGGGGTCTCCGCTGGGCGTGTTGCTGTCGGTGGGGCTGGGAGCGGGTGTGGGCGCCCTGATGGGCTGGCCGTTGCGGCAGAGTCTGGCGGTTGGGTGCATCGTGTCGGTAGCGAGCACCATGGTGTTGATGCGGATGTTGATGGATCGCGGGGAGATGAATACCGAGGCAGGGCGCGTGATGATTGCGCTGACCTTGGTGGAAGACCTGGTGGTAGTCATTCTTACGGTGTTGTTGCCTGGGTTGGGGGCCGAGGGTGGAGCGGATTATGGGCAAGTGGCGTGGAGAATCTGCAAGGCCCTGCTCTTGCTGATTCCCATCGTGGCGGCGGCGTGGAAATTGATGCCGCGATTGTTGGCCCGCGTGGAGAAGACCTGTAACGACGAAATCTCGCTGCTGTTGGCGCTTACGACTTGCCTGGTGGTGGCGGCGATCACCGAGGCGGTGGGATTGTCGCTGGCTTTGGGGGCGTTTCTTGGCGGGATGTTGCTGGGAAGCTCGGATTTCGTGAAAAAACTGGAGCACCAGACGTTGCCGTTGCGCGATGCGTTCGTGGCCGTGTTTTTTGTCTCGGTGGGAATGCTGATCGATCCGCGGACTTGGGGATCGGCTTGGCACATTATTTTGGTGCTGGTGGGATTGATTTTGGTGGGGAAGTTCGCGGCTTGGTTTGGCGTGGTGCGCTTGTTTCGGTATTCGAGTGGGACATCGGCGCGGGTGGCGATTGGGTTGACGCAGATTGGAGAGTTTTCGTTTATTTTGGCGCAGGTATCGCTGCGGGCTGGCTTGATTACGCCGGCAATTTATAACGCGACGCTGGTTGCATCGCTGGTGACGATCCTGGCGAATGCAACTTTGTTCAAGATTTTTGTGAAGAGGGCTCCCGCCGCGAAGCGGGCTGTAGTGAAAGAAGCCACGGCGACCTGAAGAAAACTTGGTGCTAGGATCAAGAGCGGCCGGCGGAGTCGAGGCGGGTCTCGTTGAGGTCGATCTCACGCTCGAGTTGGCGAAGGACGGCGTCATTGATTCGGCCTTCGTTGCGCAGGCGGACAGCGGTGGTGCGTTCGATGTGCAGGAGCTCCCGGGTAATCTCCACGACGCGCGCATGGTCTTCAGCATCAATGCCGTGGTCGGCATAAGCCTCGCCGGTGATGGCGGCGAGGCGCCGCTTGTAGCGGGTGACCGCATCCTGGTACGCGGCGGTTATATGGTGGGTGTCCCCATCAGCGCGGAGACTTTTGATGTGCTCGAGGGCAGCTACGACCATGGCCCTGCGAGCTTCCTTTTCTTCCAGACCGATTCCAGCGACGTCCGCGAGACCCAGACCGCGAATCAGCGGCGGCAGGGTCAGGCCCTGGAAAACCAGCGTTACCAGGATGACGCAGAAGGTCAGAAAGATGAGCAGGTTGCGCTGCGGGAACGGGCTGCCATCGGCGAGCACCTCGGGCAACGCCAGCGCGGCAGCGAGTGCGATTACGCCCCGCATGCCTGCCCATCCCACGATAAAAATCGCTCGCGCTGGCGGATATTGCGTTTGCTGATGGAAAAGGTGGCGGCGAATCCAGTAGCCAATGTAAGCGCCGGGATAAACCCATGCGAGGCGCAGGGCGATGACGAGAGCGCTGAAGGCGGCGCCGTAGAGAACAAGGGTGTGCATCGGATATTCGTGGATGCCGGCAAGCACGAAGGGAAGTTGTAGACCGATCAAGACGAACACGAGGCCATTTATCGCGAAGGTGAGCGCGCTCCAGAAACCGTGGGCTTGCAAGCGCACGCTGGGCGAAAACAATTGCGATTCCCTTCGGCCGAGATACAGGCCGCAGGCTACAACCGACAGGACAGCGGAAGCGCCGACTCTTTGCGCCGCGAGGTAGGCGACGTAAGGAATCATGATGCTGAGGACGATTTCGATGGGGCCGTCGTCAAGGTAACGCTCGACGTGTTGGACGATGAAAGCGACGATCAGGCCAATGGCAATGCCGACGGCGATGAGGTAAGTCAGGCGAAGGAAACCCTCGCCCACGGTGGGAGTGTGTCCCTGGACGACCATGGCGACGCCAAATTCGAGAGCGAGAAGACCGGTGGCGTCGTTGACCAGGCTTTCGCCTTCGAGCACGTCAACGATTCGCGAGGGAAGCCCTACACGCCTGGCGATGGAGGTGGCGGCAATGGTGTCGGTGGTGGCCACGACCGCCCCCAGGACAAAGCCCAGCCGCAGGTCGAAGTGAGCGAAGGAATAGTGGGCGGCTTCGGCTACGCCTAAGGCGGTGAAGCCAACTAGCCCGAACGCAAGGAAGAGGATACTGACGATGTTGTAGGAAAAATCGCGCCAGGAGGTGAACCAGGCGCCGGCGTAGAGAAGGGGAGGGAGCACGGCGAGGAAAATGATGTCCGGGCTCATGGTGATCTTGGGTATTCCGGGGATGAAGCTGAGGACCAAGCCGGCGATTACCAGGACGATCGGGTAGGGAAGCTGAATCTTCTGGGCCAGCGTGGCAAAGACCACGACGAAGAGCAACAGTAAGAGAAAGACCAGCTCGACGGCGTGGACGCTGTTGCCCTGCATGCTTACCCCTTTCCCGGACAAGATACATCAGTTCGCGAAGATGGCGGGGCGGAACCGCGCGAGAAGAGGGATCAGCCGCGGAGGCACAGAGGCACGGAGGTAAGGAGAGAGATGCGGAGGCAGGACAGGAATAACGCTCTGTTTTGATCAAGGTTCCTTGAGGTGAGGATTCGAGGATGGAATAGAGGGGTGTGTTAAACTTTCGGGTTTATGCAGACAGGAATTATTGGACTACCACAGGTTGGGAAGACGACGTTGTTCCGGATCCTGACCAAAGCTCACGTCGAGGGCAAAGCAGGGTCGCAGGGGACGCACGTTGGCGTAGCTAAAGTGCCGGAGCCGCGACTATTGGAGCTGGCCAAGCTGTACAACCCTAAGAAGATAACCTACGCGACGGTGCAGTACGTGGACCTTGGCGGGATGCAGAAGGAGCGCAACCGCGATGCGCTGGCGCCCTTGCGCGAGGTGGACACCATCGCGCACGTGATTCGCGTGTTTGACGATCCTTCGGTGCCTCACGCGGAGGGGAGCATCGATCCTTTGCGGGATGCTACGAATCTGGAGTTGGAGCTGATCCTTTCGGATCATGACCAGATCACGCGGCGGCTGGAACGCGTGGACAAGGATTTGAAGAAGAAGAGCGAGCCTTTGCTGGTGCTCGAGAAAAATGTTTTGGAGAAGTGCAAGGCGCATTTAGAGGCCGAGAAACCTCTGCGGGAATTGGAGTTGACGGCGGACGAGAAGAAGCCTATTGGCGGATTCTTGTTCTTGTCGGCGCGGCCTGTGCTTTACGTGCTGAATGTCGGGGATGACGAGGCGGACAAGTTGGATACGGCCGTGGAGCGTCACAACTTGGGCGCGTTGGCCGGCAAGCCCAACTCTGCGGTGGTGGCGATCTGCGGGCGGCTCGAAGCCGAATTGGCAGAGATGGATGAGAAAGAAGCGGCGGAATTGCTGGCTTCTTATGGATTGAAGGAGCCGGGTTTGAACCGGCTGATTCGGGCTACGTATGATTTGATGGGGTTGATTCAGTTTTTTACAGCGGGCGAGCCGGAAGTGCGCGCTTGGACGATACGGAAGGGTGCTACTGCCGTGAAGGCTGCCGGGGCGATTCATAGCGACATTGAGAAGGGATTTATTCGCGCAGAAGTGGTGCGCTGGAGCGATTTGCTGGCGGCGGGGAGCATCGCGGCGGCGCGGGAGAAGGCGCAGGTGCGGTTGGAGGGGAAGGAATACATTGTGCAGGAAGGGGATGTGATTTTGTTCCGGCACAGTGGGTAAAGACGAACAGTTGGGATGAATGAGGTAGGGAACATGCCTTACGTGAACGTTCAAATTACAAAAGGGGCCTCAAGAGAGCAGAAGGCTGCCATCGTGCGGGAATTTACGGAAACATTGGTGCGGACTTTGGGGAAGAAGCCGGAGCATATTCATATCGTGATTGAGAATGTGGAGTTGGAGGATTGGGGATTTGGCGGGGTGTTGAGCGACGAGTTGCGGAAGGGGAAGTAACGGACGGAATTGCCGGCTTGGTTGCGGAATGGGGCGCAGCAGCGCTTCGCCCGTACAAGGAAACTGAAATACAAAAGGACCTCGGGGCGGCCGGGCTGAAGCCCGGCGCCTACATTTTATGGGGCATGACCTGGCATTCCGGACGGGGTTGGCGGCGCTGCTGGGATTGCTGGCGGCGGCGGGGAATTTAATCGGTGGATACTTTGTCGTTCGGAAGGATTGGTCGCGCAAATTTCTGCAGTATTTTTTGGCTTTGGGCGCCGGTTACATGCTGGCGGTGGCCTTTATTGAGGTGATTCCGGAGTCGGTGCGGCTTTCGGGTGACGGCGCTCTTTTTTACGTCCTGATCGGGTTTTTCCTGGTACATCTTTTCGAACATACGATTGCGCCTCATTTTCATTTTGGGGAAGAGACCCACTGCGAAGAGGTTCGCCATCATCATGCGCGCGCCACGGTGCTGCTAGGGTTGGGGATTCATACTTTTTTTGATGGTGTGGCGATTGCGGCGGGTTTTTTGGTTTCGACTTGGCTTGGCGTGGTGATTTTTGTAGCGGTATTTCTGCACAAGTTGCCGGAGGGCTTTACAGTCGCGTCGGTCGTTTTGGCGAGCGGGATGGGGAAGCGCAACGCAATCCTGGCCGCCGGGTTACTAGGAGCGGCGACGCTGTTGGGCGTATTGCTGACCAGCGCGTTGCAAGGGCAACTCAAGTACGCCCTGCCGGTATCGGGAGGGGTGACGCTGTATGTGGCGGCGACGGACTTGCTGCCGGAGGTGAATCGGGAGCCGAACTGGCGGATGGCCTTGCTGGTCTTCGTGGGCGTGGTCAGTTTGTTGATAATGGAGCGGTTGTTCCACGTGTAGGCCTTCGCTTGTCCTTCGCCAGGTAAGAACCCTACCCATTTGCAACTTCCTGAGAAACCATGTGTTTGATAGAGTGTGGCGGCTATGGCCAGGTCGGACGTACAGCTGATGCTGGACGTGAAGGCGGGCGACGAACAGTCGTTCGCACTTCTCCTGCATCGCTATCGCAGTCCGCTGGTCAATTTCCTGTACCGCATGGTGCGTAACCGGGAGCAGGCGGAAGACCTTGCGCAGGAAGTTTTCATTCGCGTGTATCGAGCACGGGCAGATTACGTGCCCAGCGCGAAATTCACCACCTGGTTGTTCCGCATCGCTACCAACCTGGCGCTGAATTCCGTGCGCGACAACCGGCACCAGCGGATGGAAATTTCGCTGGACGCGCCGATCACCGCGGATGCCGAGGATGGCGACGAGCGGCCGTTGGATGTGGCGGATAAACATCCGGACATCGAACAGCACTTGGTGGAAGAGGCGAGGAAGAAGATGATCCGGCACGCGATCGAGAAGTTGCCGGAGAAGCAGCGGGCAGCGGTGCTGTTGCACAAGTATCAGGAGCTGGATTACAACGAGATCGCGAAGATTCTGGAATGTTCGGAGAGTGCGCTGAAATCGTTGTTGTTCCGGGCATATGAGACTTTGCGGGTGGAGTTGGCTCCGTTGGTGGCGCAGGGCGAGAAGTGAAGAGAGAAGCGAAGTAAAGAAGTAATGAAGTAAGGAAGCAAAAAAGAAGTGAAAAGTGAGCGAGTCGACCAAGAAGGATGGGCGTTATGAGTTGCGATCGAGTGGAAAACCGGATTCTGCCTTATGTGGATGGGCGATTAAAGACCAGCGAGATGCGCGAAGTGGAAGCGCATTTGAAGACGTGCGCGGCTTGCCTTCTGCGCGTGAATGAATTTCGCGCGGTTACGGGCTTGCTGGATGAGCTGCCGCAAATCGAGCCTTCGGGCGCCTTTGACATGCGCGTGCGCGCGCGTGTTGCCGCGGAGCCGGTGAAGCAGAGCTGGTGGGAGGGGTTTGCGCCCTCACTACGGGTGGTGTTTGCGGCGGCGATGCTGGTGCTGGCGACGGTTTGGATTGGATCGAAGCCCAGCGATACGCTGAACGGCCCGAATTCTGTTACGGATGAGGCGCAGGTGGTGGGCGATCTGCCGGTGCTGGAGAATTACGACGTGCTGTCGAACTTCGATGCGATTAGCGATTTGCCGCAGCAGCCGCAGTCGCAGAGTGACGATGCGAGTCAGCAAGACTCGAACACACAAATGTAGGTGCGATGAAAATTGGGCGCAAATTCGGTGGATGGTTGAGCGGGCTGGGCCTTAGCGCCGTGCTTGCGCTGCCGTGTCTGGCTGCCGCGCAGCATCGGCTCCCCTCGCCACCGCCGCGTTCCGAGGCGCAAGGTAATCGCAAAAACGATCGGCCACCGAACGCCACTGGCGGGCAAAACGCGCCGCGTCCCAACGGAAACGGAGCGCGGGCTGCGACGCCACCGCCGAACGTGCAGGAGCGATGGCGGAACATGTCACCGCAGGACCGGCAGAGATTGCTGCAGAATGAAGATCGGCTGAGGCGTCTGCCTCCAGCTCAGCAGCAAGTGCTGCGCGACCGCGCACAGGTGTGGAACCGCATGACTCCGGAGCAGCGCGAGCACGTCCGGACCGATGTATTGCCGCGATGGAGGCAGATGCCGCCCGACCGTAAGCAGGCAATTCGGCAGCGGCTGCGCGTGTTACAGAATATGCCGGAGTCGGCGAGGAATCAGCGGCTGAACGATCCGAATTTTACGCGTGGGATGAGCGAGGAAGATAAGTCCACGCTGCGGGATTTGAGCCACCTGCATGTTGGCGGGGCGATGGAGCCGCCGAACGAGTAGTCGCGCGAGTGGTCTGGTCCGAACGGTCGACATCTTGCCGACAGTGCTGCGCCCCTACAAGAGATTGCGAACCCTTTTCGTTTATAGTGCAATTTGGTTTCCTCTTTCCGCTTGCCTTCATTGACACTTTTCCCGCCGCACGTCATCGTAATTAGTTCTTGTTGACGGCACTCCACGACTGAAGGGACGTCTCCGCGTGTCCACGCGCTTTGGCGCATTGCGGCATCGAAATTTTCAACTGTTTATCTCGGGGCAGCTCGTCTCGTTGATTGGGACGTGGATGCAATCGACGGCGCAGCTGTGGCTGGTGTACAAGCTGACGAACTCGGCGGCCCTGCTGGGCGTGTTTGGATTTGCGAATCAGATTGCGATTCTGCTGCTGGCGTCGGTGGGCGGGTACGTAGGGGATCGCTACAACCGGCATCTGGGTGTGATCTGGACGCAGACGGCGTCCATGGTTCTGGCATTTACGCTGGCGGCGCTTACATTCACGCATTTGCTCAAGGTGTGGCACCTGATCTTGATTGCGTTTTTGGTGGGCATCGTCAATGCGTTCGACGTGCCCATCCGGCAGGCGTTCTTGGTGCAGATGACCAGCAAGGAGGATCTGCCGAACGCGATCGCTTTGAATTCGTCGATGTTCAACGCGGCGCGAGTAGTTGGTCCACCTATCGCCGGGTTTGTGATTGCCTACGTTCATGAGGGTTGGTGCTTCTTCTTGAATGGCGTCAGTTTCCTCGCGGTGATCGGGGCGTTGCTGGCGATGCGCATTCCAAAGTTCGAAGTGAAACCCGTTCAAGGTTCGCCGATGCGGAATTTCTTGGAGGGGTTTCGCTACGCGATGAGGGACATGCCGACTCGGTCGGTGTTGCTGCTGTTGAGCGTGCTGAGTCTGTTTGGGTTGCAGTACTCGGTGTTTCTGCCCGTGTTTGCGCGCGATGTTTTGCATCATGGGGCGCTGGGATTTTCGGTGTTGTTGAGCACGGCGGGAGTGGGGGCAGCGCTGGGGGCACTGCACTTTGCAGCGCGAACCAGTTTCAAGGGCTTGGCCAAGTGGATCGCCGCGATGGCGGTCATTTGCTCCGTATGCCTGCTCGTGTTCTCCGAGTCGCACGTTTTTTGGTTGTCGGCGGCGGTTTTGTTCGTCGTGGGATTTGCGGCGACGTCGTTGATGGCAGCGACCAATACCACGGTGCAGAATCGCGTGCCGGACGAGCTCCGCGGGCGTGTGATGGCGGTGTACGCGACGATGTTCATGGGCGTGCAGCCGATTGGATCGTTGATCGCGGGTGGCGTCGCGAAGCACATCGGAGCGCCGCGGACGTTGACGGTTTTTGGGGTGATCGTGCTGATGGCCAGCCTGGTCTTTGTGTTTCGGGTGGTGATGAGGCTGCGCCCGGCAGTCGGTGCGGTTGCTGCGCCCGGCGGTTAAGGAATACTTCGAGAGAGCAAGAGATAACCTCCACTCGTTGCACGAGCTTATGCTGGGTTCGGGCGGTACAGCCAGTCTGGCTTGGTCAGTGCTGCATCAGCGGGCGGGGCGAGCCCCGCCCCTACGGGTGCTATCGGGCCGTTCAGGTTGGCGAGTATGGCGTCGACTTTGGATCGATTCGGAGAGAGGGAGCAGACCGGGTCGGTGGCGGCGGGGTCGCCTGCTAACAGCAGGGCTTGGCACCGGCAGCCGCCGAAGTCGATGGCGCGGCGGTCGCAGCTTTTGCAGGGCTCCTGCATCCATGCTTCGCCTCGAAATTTCTCGAAGGCATCGGAGGTTTCCCAGATTTCCTTTAGGGCGGATTGTTTTACGTTGGCGAAGTGCAAGCCAGGGATTACCTTTGCTGCGTGACAGGGAAGTGCGTCGCCGTTCGGGGTGATCAGCATCAGCTTGCGGCCCCAGCCGCCCATGCAGGGTTTGGGATATTTCGCGTAATAGTCCGGAACAACGGATTCGATTCGAATTTTTCCGCGTAGACGCGTTTCGGCGCTCTTGATCACATCCAGCGACCGGTCCAATTGAGCTCTTGTCGGCAGCAGGTTCTCGCGGTTGGCGAACGCCCAACCGTAATACTGAACGTTGGCGAATTCGATGCGCGTGGCGCTGGAGGACTCCGCGATCCCCAGCATTTCCTCGATTTGGTCGATGTTGCGGCGATGAATGACGAAGTTCAGGGTCACCGCGACGCGAACTTTTTTCAGCCACTCCAGCACCCGGAGTTTTTGCGCGTGCGATTTTGTCCCGGAGATTTCCTGCGCGGTGTCTTCGCGGGCTCCCTGGAAGCTGAGCTGAAGGTGATCCAGGCCGGCTTCGATCAGTTTCGCCAGGCGCGCTTCGTCCATCGGCATGCCCGAGGTGATCAGGTTTACGTAGAGGCCTGCTGTTCGGGCTGCGCGGATCAATTCGA
>JBEKWY010000188.1:0-9251 GCA_049512575.1 Candidatus Acidiferrum sp. | reverse complement strand
ATCGTGCAGCCAGCGCAAGACGTATCGGTCCTGCCCAATCGCCTGATAAAACAGCCCGGCCGCCGACACCGCAGGCGCCCCGGAAAAAACCTCATCCTTCCGTACCGCCACCCGCTCGAATCGCTGCCCCGGCTCTGCCGCATAACTGAGCGCGTGCCGCCGCGCGTCCACCGCCGCCAGCGCCGCCGCGACGCCCAAGGCCGCAAGCAACAGTCTGGGGCGCACCACTCGAGAATAGGGTCGGCCGACCACAAAGAACACCGCAAGCAGCACCCACAACTTCGGAAACACCGCGCTCCATCCCGCCCGCAAAGGAAAGCACAATGCAACGAAAGCTCCCACGAGAAACACTCGCTCCGCCATCTCCGCATCCACCAGTAGCAAGCTGATCGGAAGCAGCAGCAAAATAAACGTGTACGAAGCCGTATTCGCCGACAGAAGCAGGATCGCCATCAGAAACCAAGCAAAATCCCGCCGCTCGTTCCCAGCCCGCTCACTCGCGAGCCCCAGCAATGTCACCAACAGAATCAGCGCGCTGGCGAACGGCCGCAGGAAAAAGAACACCAACGGCGCATTCCACAACGGCCGCGGATTGAGCTCCGGCTCCAGAACGAAAAGTCTTCGCAACAAGGTCGCCAGCGTCCCATTCCCGCTGTTGTACGGATCAATAATCTCTCCCTCCAGCGCCCGCGGCAGAATCTGCGTCGCGTAAAAGTGAAGATCCTTCCACCCGAACAAAGCCAGCGCTATGGCAACACCGCATGCCACCGCAGCCAGAAATCCCGCCGCTGCCTTCCAGTTCCTCCTGGTCAAAAAATACAAAATCAGCGGTCCGCCATACAGTTTCAACCCAAAAGCCACTCCCGAGATAAACCCGCTTGCCACGGACTTCCCGCGATCCAGGCAGTAGAAAGAGGCCGTAAGCAGGAAAAGCAGAAAAACGTAATACTGCCCGTACAAGAAATTGCTGTACAGCGACCCAAATCCCAAAAACGCCAGCAGTGTCACGTGCTCCAGCCGAAATCCGGTAACTCGCGCTAGCAGCCAAATCGTAGCGCCCAAAAAGCACAAATTCAGCGCCAGCCAAATCTGTTTCGCCGTTTGCACCGGAAAACTGGCGAAGGCGGTCAACGGCAGCGCGGTCAGCGGCGTCTGCGGTTGGTATCCTCCCAGCTGCCTCTCGATCCCCGCGTAATTCATCTGCCGTTGAAACCACGTCCAATCGTAATATTCCCGCACCGGCAGCCCTTTGCGCATCAGCACCGCCGCCGTGTAGTAGTTCGGAAAATCGGTCTCCGCTCGCCTCCATCCCGACCGCACTGCCGTAGCCATAACGAAAACGACCGCAGCCACCGCCGCCAGCCGCGTCGCTGTCGACACAACTCCGCCCTTTGTCCGCTCCTTCCGCCCGGACTCCAACAACGCCGGTCTTAACGCTGAATCTTCCGCAATCATCCCCAGGCGCACCACCGTGTTCGCGCGAATCGCACGCCGAACTGACGTGGAAGCTAAGGTATTCCCGCCGCAGGCGCACTTTGTCACTACGAGGTCAAGGCCCAGTCATCTCTGTATGAAATGGAAACGCCAAGCCAGTCGGGATCTGCCTGGCAGCTAGCCGATGGAGAAAGGAAACTACAAAGCCTGACGAATGCAGCAGGGAACTACAATGTCAGCGCGAGCGAACGCTGCCGGGCGCCTTCACGCAAGCCCCGCACCCTTCGAGCTCCCCCGGTTCATTCACAACCTGGGCCAAACCACTCACGCCACGCGGCGCGTCGAACGCGCACGTCAAGTTTACGCGTACAAATTCACCCGGCCACCCTCGCCGCCATTCTTCGCGCCTCCCTGTTCATGCCCGGCATTGTTCTGCGCGGCGGCTGCCGCCTGAGTTTCTTGCGCCTGTTGGGCGCGAGTTGTGCTTGCGGTAGTCTGGGTCGTATTCGCCTTCGACCCTCCGCTCTGCGCCTTCTGGGATGCTTGAGTGAGTACGTTCTCCGTAGGGGCCGCGTGCGATTGAGGAATAGCGCTAACAGACATGGGATCTCCCTCTTGCTTGGCAAGATAAACTGCGACTCACCTACTTTATCGGCGGAACCCCGCCTGACTTTAGCCGTATTTGAATTATTTACGAGGCCGCATTAGAGAATTCTAATGCGGGCGTTCCAACCTGCGTACACCCTTGTCAATCCGCCGGCTCACTCACCACCCCCACGTGCGTTCTCCGGCTAGGCACCAGGCTCCGCACCAGCACATACAAGACCGGAATGAACAGCAGGTTCAATGTCGTCGCCGCGATCATCCCGCCAAACACCGTCGTCCCCACCGACACGCGCCCAGCCCGCCCGGCTCCCTGCGCAAACACCAGCGGCACAACTCCCAAGATAAACGCCAGCGACGTCATCAGGATTGGCCGCAGCCGGATTCGCGCCGCCTCCACCGCGGCCTCCACAATCGACAACCCCTGATCCCGCAACTGCTCCGCGAACTCCACAATCAAAATAGCGTTCTTGCTCGACAACCCGATCAACATCACCAATCCAATCTGGCAAAACACATCGTTCTGCAACCCACGCAAAGCCTGCGAACCGATCGCCCCCAGCAACGCCACCGGCACCGCCAGCAGCACGATGAACGGCAAAATGAAACTTTCGTATTGCGCCGCCAAAGTCAGATACACCACCACCAATCCCAATCCAAAAAGCAGGCTCGCCTTTCCGCCCGATTCCAATTCCTCCAGCGACAATCCGCTCCACTCAAACGTCATGCCATTCGGCAGAGTCTTTCGCGCCAGCGCTTCCATGTCCGCGATGCCCTGGCCCGAACTTCGCCCCGGCGCCGAGTTCCCGTCGATTTCCGCCGACCGGAACAGATTGTAGTGCGTGATCACCTGCGGATTCGCCGTCTGCTCGATGGTCACCACATTGTCCAGCGGAATCATCTTGCCCGTATCCGAACGCAAATAATATTGCCGGATATCTTTCGCCTGCGCCCGGAACACCTGGTCCGCCTGCACGTACACGCGATACGAACGATTGTTGAAGTCGAAATCGTTCACGTACACCGAGCCCATATACACCTGCAGTGCGTCGGTAATCTGGCTGAACGGCACCTGCAAACTCTTGGCCTTCTCGCGATCGATGCGCACCAAATATTGCGGATCGTTCGCCGTAAAGCTGGTAAACAACCCGGTCAGATCTTTCCCCGCATTGCCTTGAGCCACCAGCGTATTCGCGGCATTCGCAATCGTCTGCAACGAATTGCGCCCCAAATCCTCCAACTCAAATTGAAATCCTCCGAATTGTCCGAGCCCCTGCACCGCTGGGGGATTAAACGGAACCACCAGCGCGCCGGGTATGCCAAATAACGGCCCGCGCAATCGCTGAATAATGGCCGCGGCGCTATGCTGCTCACCTTTCCGCTGGTCGAAAGGCTGCAGGTTCGCATAGATAATGGCGCGATTCGGAGCATTCCCCGCCTGGCTGAATCCCGCAACGGTAAACGCCGCGCTGATTTCCGGAACGTGCGAGAGCACTTGTTCCGTCTTGGCGCAAATGTCGCGCGTGTACGTCAGGGAGGCGCCCTGCGGCGCCTGGATGATGAACATGATGAAGCCCTGGTCGTCTTCGGGAATAAATGCGCGCGGAACCAGTTGGTAGACCCAATAGGTCGCGCCCAGCACGCACGCAAACAGGACCAGCGCCGCGAACCGCCATCCAATCGCGCGCCGCACCGTCGCCCGATACGCGTTCGTTACCGCCTCGACCGCGCGATTAAACCCTCGGAAAAAGCGACCTTGCGCCCGCTCCCGGTGATGCCCCAGGAAAATCGCCGACAACGCCGGTGTCAGCGTCAACGCATTGAAGGCCGAAATCGAAACTGAAAACGCAATCGTCAGCGCGAATTGCCGGAACAAGATTCCCGTCGTCCCCGGGAACAGCGCCACCGGAACGAACACCGCCACCAGCACCAGCGACGTTGCGATCACCGCCCCAGCCACTTCTTTCATGGCCACCGAGGCGGCATTGTGCGGCTCCGTAATCCCCTCGGTGATATGCCGCTCCACGTTCTCAATCACCACGATCGCGTCATCCACCACCAGTCCGGTCGCCAGCGTGATCCCGAACAGCGTCAAAGTATTGATCGAGAACCCGAACAACTTTACGAAAATAAATGTCCCGATCAGCGATACGGGAATCGTAATCGCGGGAATAAACGTGCTTCGCCAATCCTGCAGAAACAAATAAATCACGATGATCACCAGGCACACCGCCTGAATCAAAGTGATCAGCACGTCCTTAATGGATTCTCCCACCACGGTGGTCGAATCAAACGCGACCGCATATTTCATTCCCGGCGGAAAATTCTTCGACAACAGCGCCAGCTCCGCCTTCGCCGCCTTGTCCACGTCCAGCGCATTCGCCCCCGGCAGCTGTGTGACCGCGAGGCCGACCGCATCATGCCCATCGAACCGCAGCAGGGAATCGTAGCTTTCCGCACCCAGCTCCGCACGCCCCACATCCTTCAACCGCACCAGCGTTCCGTCGGTGCCCGACTTCAAAACGATGTTGTCGAATTCCGACGGCTCCGTCAGCCGCCCGATCGCGCGCACGCTGATCTCGTACGCCTGCCGGTCATTCGAAGGAGGCTGTCCCACCTCTCCCGCGGCTACCTGTACGTTCTGCTCGGTCAGCGCGCTAAGTACGGTCGTCGCCGTAAGCCCGCGTTCGCCCATCCGCGCCGGATCGAGCCATAGCCGCATTGCGTACTTGCGTTCGCCAAAAATAATGGCGTCCCCGACGCCGGGCACCCGCTTGATGGCGTCCTTCACGTAGATGTCGAGGTAATTGCTGAGGAACAGGCTGTCGTATTGCCCGTTCTCGGTGTACACGCCGGCGCCGAAAACAAATCCGCCCAGCTGCTTGGTGATGATCACGCCGGTATTCTTCACGGTGTCCGGCAGACGACCCAGCGCCTGGTTCACGCGGTTCTGCACGTCCACCGAGGCCAGGTCCACGTCGCGCGACACATCGAATGTCACGGTGATCTGGCTGGTTCCATCATTCCCGCTGCTCGACGTGATGTACTTCATCCCCTGCACGCCGTTGATGGCTTGTTCCAGCGGAATGGTCACCGCCGATTCCACGGTCTGCGCGTTCGCCCCAATGTAAGCGCTGCTAACCACCACCTGCGGCGGAGCCAAATTAGGGAATTGCGCAATCGGAAGGGTAGGAATAGAAATTGCGCCGCCCAGAATAATCAGCAGCGCGCAAACCGTAGCAAACACCGGCCGTCGTATAAAAAAATCAACAAACAAGTTTCAATCCGCCTTATGCACGCGCCCGATGTAGGCGCCTGGCTTTAGCCAGGCCGCCCACACAAAACGAACCAGCAAAATCCCGAGAAAACCTGCGAACCACGGGTCACGAACCAGGAGCTATCGCCCCGTCCCACCCTTGGCGTCCTCCAAACTAACAACCTGCTCCATGACCGGCGCGCCATCCCGCAAAAACTGCAGCCCCGAAACGATAATATGATCGCCAGGCTGAATCCCATCCAAAACTGCATAATCATTTCCGACGGTATCCCCAATCTTCAGCAATTTCTGCCGCGCCACCACGCCCTGGCCCTCTTTCACCGCCAGAAATGCAAAGAATTCCCCATTGATCCGCGTAACCGAAAGAATCGGAATGACGGTCCCCTCGTGCGAGCCCCAAACCACCTGCGCCCGCACCTGCTGGGCAATCCGCAAATTCCCCGAAGCATTCTCCACGGTAGCCTTCGCCAAAACCGTCTGCGTCTCCGTATCCACCTGTGGCGATACAAAGGTAATCCGCGAATTCGCCAGGTCCCTCCCCGCCGCATCGATCAAATGCACCGGCACGCCCAGCTTCAGATCGCGAGCGCGATCCGCCGGAACGTAAATGTAAGCCTCCACCGCTCCGGGCTCGTCCACGGTAGTCAGCAATGTCGTCACCGCCACGCGATCGCCTACACGCACCGGAACGTCACCAACGATCCCATCCATCGGCGCCGCCACCGTGTAGTAGCGCAACTCCACCTGCTGAGTGGTCACCTGCTGTTCCAAAGATTTCAGTTGCGCCTCGGCCGCGTCGAAATTCGTTTGGGCATTGTCCAGTTCCTGCTTCGCCACCACGCCCGCTTCGAACAATTTCTTCTCGCGATCCAATTGCACCTTGGCGTAGCGCAGGTTCGCCTCCTGCGCCACCCGGCTAGCCTCCTGGCTGCTCACAGTAGCCTGCTGCTTCAAAGGATCGATCTGCAAAAGCGGCGCCCCCACCTTCACCCGCTCGCCCGACTGCACAAAGATCTTGGTGATTTGCCCTTCGACTTGAGGATTGATGATCGCCGAGTGCCGCGACTTCAAGATCGAGAGGTATTCCGTCGTGTCCGGTATCTTCTGCGACTTCGCCACCTCTACCTGCACCGGCATCGCCTGCATCCCGCCAGCCGCAGGGTCTCCCGCCGAAGTCTTCCCACACCCCGCCACAAACGCCGCGAGAGCGACCATCCCCGCCGTCCAGGCCGCTGCCTTAAAATGACGACGAACCGAATCAATATGACTGATTGAATCCCACCTTGGACGAAACATTCCGCGCACATCTCCCTGGAGCCGAGGCCGCCGGCGCTATCTTCAAATGCTACGCCAACTTAGCTTCGCTTACTAGGCACACGCCAATGACTGAATTAGACGCCAGGAAGGGAATTCCGTTACTTCGTACCCCCGTGAGTTCGCCAACAGAAAAACATGTCATTCCGACCGGAGCGCGCCGATTTGTTCTTACTCGTTCGCTCCTGTTCAGCCCGGATGTCTTTGCGGGGCGAACGAGTCGGCGCGCGTAGTGGAGGAATCTCTCTTCAGCGCTGGCTCAGGCTCGGTCGGTCCATGTCTGGCGGTTCCCCACGGGTCCGCCGTCCTAATACATATCCCGCGGATCAATCGGCTTCCCTGAAAGCCCCAACTGCAAAACTTCCATCTGCGCGGGCCGGTCAAAAACCTTCCCCGGAAACAATCTCTTGGTAATCACCCGCACCCCGCCAAAGGCAAGCCCCAAAACAAAGGCCATCCCCATCAGCACCATGGTCGCAATAATGATCTTCACCAGGGTGCTGGTAATCGGCGGATCGGTAGCCGTAGTGCTGGGCTCGTTCCAGGTAACCTCCGTCTCGTAATTGACGGCCGCCCGCAATTTCTCCGCATACTCCGCCGAGGTAGTCTCCAGCACAATCGACAGCAGCGACCCCTTCCGCTCAATACTGCTCGTGCTCAATTTCGCGTCGTGCAATGCCCGCTGCAGATGCCGCAAATGCATTTCCGCCAACTGTGGCGTCGGATACTCAATCAGCAGCAAGGTAGCTTCATCCTTGGCCGCCTTGTACTTCGCAAACATCGCCTCAGCCCCAGAGTCGAATCCCGCCATATCTACCAGCGTTGCGGCTTCTGCTCGCTCCAACGATGCAGCCGCCTCGCGAAACGCCACAGGCCCCAGCGCATATCGTTCCGTCCCAGTCGCGCGATTCGCGTCCGGTAAGTAGGCCCGAATTGGTGGCAACGGAGTTCTATCTTCTATTTTGCTTACAATCGGTAGCACCAGTTCAAGGAGCGACTTGGCCGAATCGTGGTTGCTCGGGTCCGCCGCGACCGCGACAATGAAATTACCGACCTGCTCCTTTTGCACCTCCGTCTTGACGATCGGGCAGTCACAGGACTCTTGTGCCTGCAGTTTCTGCACCGGTAGAAGATCCTTTTGCGACATCGCCGGGCGGTACGTTGTGGCTGAGTACGCGCCGCTCGGATCGCGAAACTTGAAAATGGCTACTTCCACTCCACCATAGAACCTGGCTTCGAGATCCACAAAACCTGCTTCAACCATCACTGGCTGGGGGAACGCGATCACGCCGGGATAGGGGTCGTGCGACCCAGGCTTCCAAACCTGCCCGGGCTTGGAGGAAACAAAACTACCAAGACGATCAGGAAGGAGCGGGCCGTTAGAAGTCTGGGCGGGCAGACGGGTCGCGTTCAGGAGGACAAAGGCAAGTATGAGTAGAAGTTGTCGGCGCATCCCAGGCATGATCTTAGACACCAACAGGTTAACGCTGGTTCCGGGTTTGATCAACTGAGGCGACTGCGGCTGAGCGGCCAGCGGGGGTAAGCGGCAGCTTGGGCAGGTTGCCGGTCATGCTGTTCAGGCTCTGCAGGTAGCTGGCGACGCCCTGGTACAACCCCTCCGCGACGCGCTGGCGGTGATCCGGCTTCTTCAAAAGCTGTTCGTCGGCCGGATTGCTGAGAAACGAGATCTCCGTCAGGATCGACGGCATATCCGCGCCAATCAGCACCACAAACGGGGCCTTGCGTACCCCGCGGTCCTTCACCGGCTTGTACTGCTTCTGAATGCGCTTGGCCAGCGAGTCCTGAATGTCGGCCGCGAACTCCCGCGACTCGTCGATCTTCTCGCTGCGCGCGATCTTCTTCACCAGGTCTTCCAGGTCGTGCACGCTCTCTTGCGCGGTCGCATTCTCGCGCGAAGCCACTTCCATGGCGTCCGGCGACCCCTTCAAATTCAAGTAATACGTCTCGATCCCGCGGGCCTGATGATCGTGCGACGAATTCGCATGAATGGAGATAAACAGATCGGCCTTGGCCTCATTCGCAATGTGCGTCCGCTCTTCCAGCGGAACAAACGTATCGTCGGATCGCGTATACACCACGTCGGCCCCTGGCAATCGCTGCTGAATCATCTTCCCCAGCCGCAGCGCCACATCCAGACAAAGATCCTTCTCCATCAATCCCGTAGGCCCAATCGTCCCCGTATCGTGCCCGCCATGCCCGGCATCGATCACAATCCGCCCGATCTTCAACCCCAAGGCACGCGTCAGCGTCGCCTGCCCATCGCGTGTCGGTGTCGGAACCGAAGCAGGCTGAATCAAGTCCGGTTTGCCCGCCGCCGCGGAGTTTGTTGAAGCGTTCTTCAATGACTTCGACCGCGAACCGCTACCTGTCGTCGAGCCGCCACGCACCAAAGAGGGCGGCAAGGTTGCAGCAGGAGCAGGTTTCGCGTCGGCGGCAACGGCAGGCTGCATAGCCGATCGTTCGTCACTCCCAACCGTGGCATCAGGAACCACGCTGGCAACATCAACGACGGCGGTATCCGATTTCTGCTGTGATTCCGGCTGCGAAGGCCGTTTTGCTTTCGCCGTGCGCGTCAACCCCGAATTCGGAAACAAATCAATAA
>JBEKWY010000187.1:0-9256 GCA_049512575.1 Candidatus Acidiferrum sp. | reverse complement strand
ACCGCACGCTCAAAGACGCCATCAACGAAGCCATGCGCGATTGGGTCACCAACATTCGCACTACGCACTACCTTCTCGGCTCGGTCCTCGGCGCGCATCCCTATCCGACCATGGTCCGCGATTTTCAATCGGTCATCGGCCGCGAAGCCCGCGAGCAAATTCTCGCCACCGAAAAGCGCCTCCCAACGCATCTCTACGCCTGCGTAGGCGGCGGTTCGAACGCCATCGGCCTGTTCCACGCTTTCTTCCGCGACGCGTCCGTAAAAATGGTCGGCATCGAAGCCGGCGGCCGCGGCACCGAACTCGGCGAACACGCCGCCCGCCTCGGCGCCCTGCAAGGTTACGCAGGCGCCCGCCCCGGCGTCCTCCAAGGCACGTACACCTACGTCCTGCAAAACGCCGACGGCCAGATCGCCGCCACGCATTCGATTTCCGCGGGCCTAGACTATCCCGCCATCGGCCCCGAACACGCCTGGCTCGCCGACGAGCATCGCGCCGAATACGCCGCCATCTCCGACGATGCCGCTCTCGCCGCCGCCAAACTGCTCGCGCGCACCGAAGGCATCATCCCCGCCCTCGAATCCGCCCACGCCATCGCCGGCTTGATCGAGCGCGCCCCGCGCATGACCAAAGACGACCTCGTCATCCTCAATCTCTCCGGCCGCGGCGACAAGGACATGGACACCTACTCGCGCCTGCTCCGCTGACGCTTATCTTCTTTTCGAAGAAATTTCTGTATGCTGTCATTCTCGGCCCGGGTCGGTTCGGAATTGTTGTTCGGAGTAGTCGGATCGGAATAGCTGCACTCGTCTTTTGGCGATGAAAAGCAGAAACTGTCATTCCGACCGAAGCGGCCCGGTTTTTTCCCGCGCCCGGTTTTTGGCGCCAGGCCGCGCAGTGGAGGAATCTCTCTTCGATTTTCGTATAGCGTAAGATGACACCCGTGGACGCCAAAACCCGCATTTCCAAACGCTTCGCCGAGCTGCGGGCCTCCGGTGAGCTCGGCATCGTCGCCTACATCACCGCGGGCGACCCGTCGCTCGACGCCACGCTGAAATTCGTCCTCGCGCTAGCCGAAGCCGGCGCCGACATCATCGAACTCGGCATCCCGTTCAGCGATCCGCTCGCCGACGGCCCGACAATCCAACGCGCCTCCGAGCGCGCCCTGAAAGCAGGCACAACGCTAGCCGGCGTCATCGATCTAGTCCGCCGCATCCGCCAATCGAAATCTCCCGGCAGCGAAGTCCCGCTGATCCTCTTCGGCTACTACAATCCGATCTTCCAGATGGGCGTCGAAAAATTCGCCGCCGCCGCATCTTCCGCCGGAGCCGACGGCGTCCTGGTCACCGATCTCACCCCCGAAGAATCCGCGGATTACCGCCAGATCCTCGCCGCCCATCATCTCGACACCGTTTTTCTCGGCGCCCCCACCTCCACCGACGAGCGCCTATCCATAATCGCCGCGGTCACGACCGGCTTCCTCTACCTGATCTCCCGCACCGGAGTAACCGGCGCCAAAGACTCTCTCCCCGACGAACTCCCAGCACTCGTCCGCCGCGCCCGCGCCATAACAAATCTCCCCATTGCGGTAGGCTTCGGCATCTCCCTACCCGGCCACGTCTCCGTGCTAGGCGGCCTGGCCGACGCCGCAGTAATCGGCTCCGCCCTCGTCACCGAAATCGAAAACGCAAACTCCGTCGATGCCGCGGCCGTAGCGCTAGCCGCCCGCATCCGGCCTCTGAAGGAAGCCGCTCGCCACGGCCTCTCCCGCCGCGAGGTCGCCCGATGAGAACTCTCGTGATTGCGATAGAAAGATCGGTGTTTTCTTCTTCCTCGCGACTCGTCACTCGCCACTCGCCACTTCGCTCCCTCGGGGTGGCCCTATGACCTTGAGTGATTGGCGCCGCCGCATCGATGACATCGACCGCAAACTCGTCGCCCTCCTCAACGAGCGCTCCCACTGCGCCCTCGAAATCGGCAAGCTCAAGCAAGTGCAAAATCTCCCGCTCTATCAACCCGATCGCGAGCGCGAAGTCCTGGAAAACGCCGAGCGCGCCAACCCCGGCCCGCTCTCGGACGCCGCCATCCGCCGGCTCTTCGAACGCATCATCGACGAAGCCCGCAGCGCCGAGCGCGAAGCCATGCATTCCAGCGACGATTCACCCAGGCGAGATCCCTCGCCAAAGGACATGTAGGCGCCGGGCTTTAGCCCGGCGATTTTGTAGGGGCGCAGGACTCCTGCGCCCCAAGCGCCAAGAACTTTAGATTTCAGCAATTTGTGCTTTTTCTTCCGCGAACCGGAAACGAAGGGAACCACCGAACGCCATGGTCATCGTAATGCAAGAAGGCGCGTCCGACGCCCAAATCCAGCACGTCATCGATCGCCTGGTCGCCAGCGGCTTCAACGTCCACCGCTCCACCGGCGAATCTCACACGGTGCTCGGCGCCGTTGGCGTCCATCGCGATTTCGATCACCGCGACTTCGAACTCCTCGACGGCGTGCGCGAAGTCATGCGCATCACGCAACCCTTCAAACTAGCCAGCCGCCAATTCAAACCCGAAGGCACGATCATCAACTTAGGAAGGGGTGTCTCCATAGGCGGCAACGACGTAGTAATCGCCGCAGGCCCCTGTTCGGTAGAATCCCGCGATCAAATCCTCTCCGTAGCCGAAAGCGTAGCCAAAGCCGGCGCAAAAATCCTGCGGGGAGGCGCCTTCAAACCGCGCACCTCTCCATACGCGTTCCAAGGCATGGGCGAAAAAGGCCTGGAGTTGATGAAGGAGGCTGCAGAAAAATTCCAGCTCTTCACCGTAAGCGAAGTCATGGACCCATCCCAAGTCCAGATGATGAGCGGCTACGTCGACATTTTCCAGGTCGGCGCTCGCAACATGCAGAACTACTACCTGCTCCGCGCCCTGGGCGAAGTTCGCAAACCAGTCCTCCTCAAGCGCGGCATGTCCGCCACCATGGAAGAACTCCTCCTCAGCGCCGAATACATCCTCGCCGGCGGCAACTACGACGTAATTCTCTGCGAGCGCGGCATCCGCACCTTCGAAACCTACACGCGCAACACCTTCGACATCGCCGCCATCCCGGTAATCAAAAAGCTCTCGCATCTCCCCATGTTCGGCGACCCCAGCCACGGCACCGGCCGCCGCGACAAAGTGCCCCCGATGGCTCGCGCCGCCGTAGCCGCAGGCGCCGATGGCCTCCTGATCGAAGTCCACAACGATCCCGACCACGCCCTATCCGACGGCGCCCAATCCCTCGACCCCAACCAATTCGCCCAACTAATGCACGAACTCCGCATAATCGCCCCAGCCATCGGCCGCCGCATCTCCTAACCTATGACGACCACCACCAACCAATGTAGGCGGCGGGCTTCAGCCCGGCGAACCGCACCCGCGAAGACAGCGACCTCATCGACCAACGTTGTAGGGGCGCAGCACGGCTGCGCCCCAAACGCCCAGACTAATCATCCCCCGCGCCCCTCCGCGCCATCTCTGCGTCTCCGCTTCCTCGGGTTTTTCCGCCCTTTCAACTTTAAACTGTCGACTGTCGACTTCCCCCTATGACTCCTCACCTCATTAATCGCGTCTCCATCCTCGGCACCGGTCTAATCGGCGGCTCCTTCGCCCTGGCCCTCCGCAAATACGTCACCGACCTCCACATCACCGGCTGGGATCGCCCTGCCGTAGCCCGCTCCGTGCAATCCAGCGGCGCTTTCCACGAAACCTTCAGCGGCGATTTAGCCCCCGCACTGCAAACCGCCGACCTCATCTACATCGCCCTTCCCATCGGCGTCACCATCGACCTCCTCCCCGATCTGGCTCGCTCCGCTCCACGCCGCGCCCTCATCACCGACGCCTGCAGCACCAAGCTCCGCATCACCCAAGCCGCCGAAGAACTCTTCGCTACCCCGCCGGCCCCGCTCTTCCTCCCAGGCCATCCCATGGCCGGCCGAGAACTCGCAGGCTTCGTCCACGCCGACGCCGACCTCTTCAAGGACGCCGCCTACGCCATCATCGGCGAATCCACCGCCCCCCGCGACCCCCGCGTCAACGCCTTCCTAAAGCTAGTCGAAAAGATCGGCGCCCGCCCTCTCTGGCTAGGTGCCCAGCAACACGACTACGCCGTGGGGCTAGCCTCCCATCTCCCTCAATTGGTCGCTGTAGCGCTAGGCTCGTTCCTCTACGATCGCCTGGATGAAAACGGCTTGCCGATAACGGTGGCCGGCCCCGGCCTGCGCGACACTCTCCGCTTAGCCGGGAGCCCCTACTCCACCTGGCGCGACATCGTCCTAACCAATCGCGAAGTCCTCTCCGCCGCTCTGGACTTGCTTGCCCAGCGCATCGACGACATCCGCGAACGCCTCAACTCTCGCGAACTCGAAGCCGACTTCGACTCTGCCAACGAACTCTACAAACTCCTCCGCAGCCTCTGATCTCCTCTAGCTCCACTGGTAGCGCCGGCATCCTGCCGGCTCCGAGACTCTTCACGCAAACGAACGCAACCACTGTCCCCATAGCCAACTGTAGGGGCGCGCTTCAGCGTGACCGCGCGAGCGCCTCGCGAGCCGCTCCTAGATCCCGCCAAGATGCCGACGATAATCTGCAGCCAGCAAGGAACTATTCCCCCAACCAACCCGAAATCCGTCTAAGGCTTCAAACACCCAAAGGAGCGCAATGACCATCCCCCACTGGACCCGTCGTAGATTCATCCGCGATACCGCCACCACCGCAGCCGCCCTACGTTTGGCCGCCAACGCGTATCCCCTGAGCGCCTCGACGCCACCAGTTTGCGTCCTGAATCACGAACAAGAAGAAGGCCCCTACTACGTCGATCGCGAAATCCTCCGCAGCGACATCACCGAAGGCAAGCCCGGCATCCCGCTCCGGCTACGCCTCACCATCATCGATGCAAAGCACTGCCAGCCCATCCCAAACGCTGCCCTCGACATCTGGCACTGCGACGCCTCGGGAATTTACTCCGGCTACACCGCCTTCAATCCAACGGGTCCGGGCGGACCGGGTGGAGGACCAGGCCGCCCACCGGGCCCACCTCCGGGCTCCGATAGCGCCGGTCCCGAAATGGGCGGACCTCCGCCGGGCGGACCTCCTATGGGCCGCCCGCCAAAAATGCAGCCCTCCGACAAACAAATCTTTCTCCGCGGCGTTCAACTCACCGGCGCCAACGGCATCGTCGAGTTCGCCACAATCTACCCAGGCCACTACGTGGGTCGCGTAAACCACATCCACATGAAAGTTCACATCGGCGGCAACGGCACGGGTCCCGAATACCATGGCGGCCACGTTGCCCATACCGGCCAAGTTTTCTTTCCAGAAGAGATCAGCAAGCTGGTCACGAAGTCACAACCCTACGCCAGCCACAAGATTCACCGCACCACACTCGAAGAAGATGGTGTCTTCAACGGAGAAAACGGCAGCGGATCGATAGCCACCCTGACACCAATCTCAGCAAACGATCCCGCCGCAGGCTACATCGCTACCGTGACGCTAACCGTCGACGCCGAGGCCATTCCGTCCCCAGCCGACCGCCGCTAGAATCTCGCGGGATAGCGCTAAAACCTCGCTCGATTCTTGTAGGGGCGCAGCATCGCTGCGCCCCATCTCGGCAAGCTCTCAAACTTCTAAGGTTCCGGGCACGTCAATTCCAGGCTCCAGATTTTCATGTTTTCGAGTATTCCGCTCACGCAGTGTATGGAACAAGGATATCGGCATGGTTGTCGAACCGACGGCGCGCCGAATATCCACTCTCACTCCGGAAAGCATGCGCTCCGGTCAGTCGCAGGGTCCTGTCCAAATTCTGTACCTTTGAATCATTGGCTCCGCACACAGATCAGAGAGACAATACCTGCAGAGCCCGCAGGCAGTTGTAGTGGCGGGTCTTTAGACCCGTCAATGGGGCGGTACCGCCTGTAGCCGCGGTCTCTTACCCTCACGCTCGGAGAGCGAGACCACCGGCTTTAGATGAAAACGTCTCTCACACTCCGATGATGCGCAGCAACATCAGTCGAAATTGCGAAAATGAGCGCTCCCAGCTAACCCCTGCAGAATCAACACTTCTGCAACTGTTCATTCTAAAGAAGTTTAAACTCTGTCGAATCAACACTTACAAAAAACAGGGAGGGGGTGGGGTATCTTCTTTATAAACAAAGCCGCGTCACGTCCGGCCCCACCAGCTCGCTACTGTACTGTCCGCAGCCCGCTTGAAGTAAACTTCTCCACGCACTCTCGGAGCGCCTCGTGGACAAACGCATTTCGTCAGCCGACGCCGCCATTGAAAACCTCCGCGACGGCGCCACCATCCTCATGGGCGGCTTCGGCCTCTGTGGAATTCCCGAGAATCTGATCGCCGCGGTCCGCCGCAAAGGCACCAAGGACCTCACCATCGTCAGCAACAACGCCGGCGTCGACGATTTCGGTATTGGCCTCCTGCTCCAGCAACGCCAGGTCAAGAAAATGGTTTCCACCTACGTCGGTGAAAACAAGTTGTTTGAGCAGTTGGTCGCCACGGGGGAATTGCAGTTGGAATTGAATCCGCAGGGCACATTCGCCGAACGCATCCGCGCCGGCGGCGCGGGCATCCCCGCCTTTTACACTCCAACGGGTTACGGCACCATGGTCGCCGAAGGAAAGGAAACCCGCGACTTCGACGGCCGCCAATTCGTTCTCGAGCGCGGCATCCGCGGCGACTTCGCCTTCGTCAAGGCTTGGAAGGGCGATCGCTGGGGCAATCTTATCTATCGTAAGACCGCCCGCAACTTCAATCCCATGATGGCGACGGCTGCGGATTACGTCATCGCCGAAGTTGAGGAGCTAGTCGATCTGGGTGAACTCGATCCCGACAACGTCCACACACCCGGCATTTACGTGAACGCGATATTCCAAGGCAAAAACTATGAAAAGCGCATCGAGCGCCGCACCACCCGCAAGTAACGAGGACGCCCTTGTAGGGGCACAGCACTGCTGTGCCCCATCCCGGCACGGTCGATCCCAACGGCTCGATCGCGATTTTGCCTTTCCTCTTCGCTTCAAACTTCCGACGGTGAACTGAAATCATGCCCCTGACCGACGAACAAAAACGCGAACGAATCACACGGCGCATTTCTCTGGAATTGCGCGACGGCTACTACGTCAATCTTGGCATCGGCATGCCCACGCTGGTTGCCAACTACGTCCCCAAAGGCATGGAAGTGATTTTGCAGTCGGAAAATGGGATGCTTGGCGTCGGCCCGTATCCGCTCGAATTGGAAGTCGATCCCGACCTCATCAACGCTGGCAAAGAAACCGTCAGCGAGCTCGCCGGCACCTGTTATTTTTCCTCCGCCGATTCGTTCGCCATGATTCGCGGCGGCCACGTCGATCTCACCGTTCTCGGCGCGTTGCAAGTCGATGAAAAGGGAACGCTAGCGAATTGGGCGATCCCAGGGAAAATGCTGAAAGGAATGGGCGGCGCGATGGATCTTGTGGCAGGCGCGAAACGCGTCTTCGTGACCATGGAACATGCGACTCGCGACAACAAGCCCAAAATTCTGAAGAAATGTTCGCTGCCGCTGACTGGCGTCGAAGTAGTTGACCACATCGTGACCGAACTTGCTTGGATTGATGTCACACCGGGAGGCCTCGTTCTCCGGGAAATAGCCCCCGACGCGACGCTCGAGCAGGTCCAGTCGTTGACGGAACCCAGGCTGGTCGTTCCGCACGGCGGCCCGGCTGCTATGCCGATTTAGGGATTTTCGAGGACTCGGCCGCGGGTCGCAGTGACGAGTGGCTGTGCAACAAAAGAGCCATGAAAGCTAAGACCAAGACGCCGCGCCGGCCGACACTTCCGCGTGTCGCCGATGAGATGAAGGAATGGTCCGCAATGATGGGAAACGAGTTGCGTAGCTGGCCTCACGTCAAGACGCGGCCGATGTTCGGGATGCTCGGCTTCTATCGAAAAGCAAAAGTTTTCGCCTTGCTGCCGGTGACGCGAGGAATCGGCGCGCCCAATACGATTATTTTCAAAATGAAATTTGTGCCGCCGGAATTGTTGCGCCGCATGGATCAAGAACCGCGCGTCGGTACGGGCAGAACGATACGCGCCAAGGGCTGGCACTCCTTTGACCTCAATTCAGCGGAGGATTTGCGTGACGCGGTGTGGTGGTTGAGCCAAGCCTACGAACTAGCGAAATGAGTCACGTCGTACCTACGGCGCGGACGGATGACGCGTAATCGTAAAGGAATAATGCACGGCGGAGCCGATGGCAAAGAGGGTTACGACATCCACGAGCACGTTGTGAAGCAATCGCGAATGCAAGGTTGGAAACGCCGCCGTGAGGACCACCGTAAATACCAGGGTGATCTCGAAAAACGTGGTCAGCTTGCCGAAGATGCTCGGCGGAAATGGACGGTAGCCGGAAATCAAGAGAATCACGACGGCTACAATCAAAATCAAAATGTCGCGGCTCAATACGATGATCGTCAGCCACCACGCGAGCCTGGTCTTGTACGCCAGGATTACGAACGAAGACGAAAGCAGCAGTTTGTCGGCAATGGGATCGAGATAGGCGCCCAGCGAGGAACGCTGATTCAGTTTCCGCGCCAACAAGCCGTCGATGCCGTCGCTTAAGCCGGCGATGACCAGCACCAGCAGGCCCCAGCGATAATGCTGGTATGCGATCAGGCTGAGGAAAATCGGCAGAAAGCCGAGCCGCAGTAACGTGATTTGATTGGGTACAGTAAAAATCCGCCCTTGCATTGGGAATTGAGAATAGCGCAGATCAGGCGAACTGGGCCAGATAGTCGATCAACCGGCGGCCAATTTTGCGGCTGAAAAGCTCGTCCATCGATGGAATCGAGCCCGAGGGTTCATCCAGAGTAATGCGTTCGATGCGCGTCATGGGGAAAAACAGCGTTGGCACGCCCACGCGTTCGGTGTCCGGCTCATTGATTTGCCGGATGAAGTGATCGAAAGAGTTCAGATCGATGCCACGCAGCGTGATGCCGGCGGTATTGATGGCCAGCAGTTCGCCCCAGATTTTTTCCTTGGGCGTGTGCAGGCTTACTACAACGATCGAGTGTGGTTCCATAGGGAGTAGCTGCTGCGTTTTTCCTTAAAGATCAGAGTACCGCATTCCGCAGACCTGACAAAGATCGCGTGCCGGACCGTGCGGAAAGAGTTGACAGTGGCCGCTGCCGTTGAGCGAGAGCGATTAAGAGCCTGGCAATGGGTCTCGGTAATGGAGAATCA
>JBEKWY010000186.1:0-9329 GCA_049512575.1 Candidatus Acidiferrum sp. | reverse complement strand
CCGGGGTGGACCGGATCGATCAGATAATATTGGCCATCGATTTCGTCCACGTAGACTTCATCGCTGTAGCTCCAACCCACGGGCCAGGGATTGTTGTAGACGAACCAATAGCCGCCATAGTTGAAGCGGCGATCGTCGCGGCGCGCGACGCGGAAGGTGTGCTCGCGGCCAAAGTGAGCGCGAAAGTCTGTTTCTTTAATGGTGCGGCCGCCGTTGCCGCCGCCCTGGGCTTGTTGAGCGTGTTCTGGCGTGGGTTTGTCCGGCTTGGCCTTTTCGATTTGCTGCTGCTTGTCAGTCTGCTTGGCTTTATCGGCCTGGGCCTTGTCCTGCTGCTGCTTTTCTTTTTCCTGGGGTTGCTGCCGATCGGGCTCCTGTTTCTTGGGATCTTCCTTTTTTGGCTCTTCCTTTTTGGGTTCTTCCTGTTGCGGTTTGTCCTTGTCGGGCTCCTGCAGGGCAAAGGCCGGCGTGGCTACGAGCAAGGCGAGCAACGCTGCGCTAAATGTAAGTTTCATGCTTTTCTCTCCTCGAAAATTTCGGCTGCACCAACAGCTAAGGGTCTTTTTCGCCGCACCCAGCAGCGAGGGTCTACGGCGTGAAGACGCCGCTGTTGCCTGAATTCGATATGACGCGGGTCCTTATGATGCTTGCTCACTCGACGCGCGGGGAAACGCGAGGGCGCAATTCGCGCTGGTGGAGATCAGATGCTCGTGGGCTATGGAAGGACGCGGAAGGTGGGTACGCTGGCGGACGGAGGGCGGGCGACAGAGCTTAAGTGAATTCAGGTTTTAGCTCGATTTGACTGCCACCCAACCGGGTTGCCGCTACATCTAAGGTCTGAGCGTGCCCGAAGTGGCGTGTGTGTCATTTGAGTGTCCGACCAGCCTGCCCGCGTCGCCGAGGTTTTACCGCACCGGCGGAGTGGAGCGAATTGTGGAAGGAGGAAACCGATGAGGCTAACAATAATTACGATTCTGGCTGGCGTGGTCTTCTTGGGAGGTTGCGCCACAAAGAGGTATGTATCGGACCAGGTAAGCCCGGTGAACGCGAAGGTGAATGACGTCGATCAGAAGGAACAGAACACGCAGAAGCAATTGGACGAGGCGGAGACCAAGATCAGCGCCGCGGATGAGAAGGCGACTTCGGCAGACGCGCGAGCAGGGGACGCGCTGGGAAGGGCCGATGCGGCGTCGAAGAAATCGGATCAGGTGAAGGACGAGCTGCGCGGTGAACTCAGCGAGCGCATCGCGAACCTGGACGACTACCGGACCGCTGGAGATGCCACGGTGTTGTTCAAGTTTAATTCCGCGGAATTGACCGCGGACGGCAAGCAGCAGCTCGATCAATTGGTCACCGGGCAAGTGGGAAACTTGAAGCGGTATTTCATCGCGGTGCAGGGTTTCACGGACAAGACCGGCTCCGCCGAATACAACTTGAACTTGAGCCGCCGGCGCGCCGAGGCGGTGCAGACGTATCTGGTGGCACAGCATAACGTGCCGGTCTTCCGGATACAGATCGTCGGCTTGGGTAAGGATAAGCCGGTAAACGATCAGAAGACGCGCGATGACCGCGGGAAAAACCGGCGTGTGGAAGTAACGATATTCGATGCCGATGCCAATCAGGCGGCCGCGAACAAGGGATCGTCCTCGCGGTAGCGGGTGACAAGGCCGCGCGAGGCAACGTGAGAATCGTGGGGCGTGGAAGACACTTAGGATGTCCGCGCGGAGTCGCGTGTGAGACGGAAAAGTTCAAGTTTCGGGGACACGCGTTCGAATCCACGATGATCCGAACACGCAATATGGGGCTGTACCTCGAAAGGGCCGAGCAAACGTCGCAATAGGGAAATCACGAGAGCCGGGAGCCGGTGGCTTGCAGGAAAGCCTTGCGAAAATGGCGGCGTGTGGAATACCCTATGGTCACCGCGCTTTGCTGCTTCTCGTGAAGTAAACCCCTGGGTGATGTTCCAAGGATACCTGGGGAGAAGTGCCGCTAAGTCCGCGGAAGAAGCAAAGTAAGGCTGCAACGCGTCTGACGCTGTTCACTGGCAGAAGTGGGGTGAAACCCGGTGAGCGCGTAATAACATCACGATTTCCAAGGAAGAATCTTTTTGGGAGGACTACGATGCGCAGGTTGTGTCTGACAGTGGTGGCAATGAGCGCGATGCTGGCGCTGCCGGTATGGGCTCAGCAGGGTGCAGATGGGACGCGTGACGGCGCGAAGGCGCCGGATGACAGCACGACGGCGAGTACAGCGGATACCACGAGCACGGCGGAGACGACGAATGCGGTTCCGCCGAGGACCAGCTTCGCGGTGCCGGATGTACCGCGGGCAACCCCGTTTCCGGGTCCGGCGCCAAGCTCTAGCTCTGGCGACCAGGACACTGCCCCGGGAAGGTTGACGCCGAAATTCGAAGTCGCAGGCTTGTACAGCTACATCAATTTTAATCCCGGTTCAGGGTTCGCATCGTGGAACAACAACGGCGAAGTGCTGTCTTTTGCGTACAACCCCAATCGGATCCTCGGGCTGACGGCGGAGGTCGCCGGGTACAACTTCACAAGGGCGACGCCAACCGGGACCGCGTCGGGCGGCTTCCAGACCTGGCTGTTTGGTCCGCGGCTGAACCTGCGACGGGATCACTTCGTTCCGTTCGTCGAATTTCTGGTCGGCGGATTCCGCGCCGGCCCGGAGGTGACCGGAATTGCCAACCAGCAGTCTTTCGCGCTAGCGGCCGGCGGCGGAGTTGACATCGTCATCACCAAGCATATCGCCTGGCGATTTGCGCAGCTCGACTACTTGATGACCAACGCGTCGGGCACCTACGTGAATTCGACGTTCCGCCAGAATAACTTCCGAGCGGGAAGCGGCATCGTGCTCCGCTGGGGTTTCCCGCCAACGGCGCCACCCCCGCCGTCGGGACCTCCGACCGCGTCGTGCTCGGCGAATCCGACGTCTGTGTATCAGGGATCGAACGATCCCGTGGCGATCCACGTGACGGCGAGCAGTCCGGCAAGTCTCCCGCTGACGTACAGCTACACAGCGACTGGTGGCGCGGTGGATGGCACCGGACCGGACGCGCGATGGAACTCGACGGGAGTGGCGGTGGGCACGTACACCGTGACCTCCAAGGTTGACGATGGCAAGGGCGGTACGGCTTCCTGCACGGCGGACATTGCCGTCCAGGAAAGGCCCCATCACCCGCCAAGCATTTCCTGCTCGGCGAACCCGAGCACGGTCGCTCCTGGCGAAAAGTCGACGATTACGTCGACGGCCAGCAGCCCGGACAATTTGGACCTGACCTATAGCTATTCGGCGACCGGCGGACAGGTTACCGGCAATGGTCCAACCGCAACGTTTGACTCGACGGGTCTCACATCGGGCAGTTACAAAGTGAATTGCTCGGTCACCGACTCGCGCGGCGACAAGGCCGACGGACAAGCCAACGTTGACGTGCAGCAACCGCCACCACCGCCACAAGCGACCAAGGTTGGCGAGTGCGGTTACATCAAGCCTGGCCAGGCGCGCTTCGACAACCTGTGCAAGCGCGTCGGCGACGACGTGGCGTTGCGCTTGAAGAGCGATCCCAACGCCAAGGTGGTCATCGTGGGCTACGCCGATCCGAAGGAACCCAAGGCTGCCAAGCTGGCACAGAGCCGTGCGGACCTGGCGAAGGCGTACCTCGGCGAGAAGGGCATCGACGCGTCACGCAGCACGACGCGGACGGGCCAAGCCTCAACGGAGAAGGGCACGGAGAAAGAAAACCGCCGTGTCGAATTCATCTTCGTGCCGGAGGGCGCAACCTACTAAACGTGTAACCGGTTCGCCGCGCGTTGGGGATTCAAGCTGGCGCGCGGCGGACTGGGAACGGCAATTCAACCAAGTCTTACGAGCCCTTCGAGGGAGACTTCGAAGGGCTCGTTTTCTTTTGGAGCGGGGCGTCCCGAAAGTTCGAGCGGACTCAGGCCCGAAATGGACCTACCGCCGGAGCGGGTGCCATTCCTGCAACGGGCTTAGGGCAGGGGTGTTACGGATGCCGGGCCGAAGGACTGGGAAGACGCGCCGTACCGAAACGGGAGGTGCATTTTTAATACGACATAGGTAATATACTGATTTATGAATAGAGAATGAGGTTCCTGAAATGGAACCGGGGATGCAGGCATGGGGTGGGTCGACAGCGACATGGAGGATGAAGATGGTCACGATGAGTGAAGAAGCGGTAGTCCAGCGCGGAACCGCGCCTATGAATATTCTAATCGTCGATGACGAGCCGACCATTCGCGAGGCATGCGGAGAAGTGGCGCAGTTGACGGGCATGAATGCGACGATGGTGGCCACCGCGGAAGAGGCCATCGACATCCTGGAGAACTCTGCCGTCGATATCGTGCTGACCGATCTGATGCTGCCGCACACCAGCGGTTTGGAACTGTTGAAGCGCGTTCACGACACGCATCCGAATTTGCCGGTCATCGTCTTGACGCAATACGGAACGATTGACTCGGCGGTGGCGGCCACCCGGATGGGCGCGATCGACTATGTCACAAAACCATTTCGTATCGAGGAGTTGCGCGCACGATTGGAGCGGGCTTCGCGCGCAGTCGAATTGCAACAGGAAAATCAATTGCTGCGGGAGCAGTTGCGTACGCGGCCGGGGTTCGGCGGCATTATCGGCGTGTCCGAAAGAATGCAACGGGTCTACAAAACGATTCAAAAGGTGAGCCAGCACGAATATCCAGTGCTGATCCTGGGAGAGAGCGGCACGGGCAAAGAGTTGGTGGCGCGAAGCGTGCACTACTCCGGGGCGCGCAAGGAGCGCACCTTCGTGCCGGTGGATTGCTCGTCGTTGGTGCCAACACTGATTGAGTCCGAACTGTTTGGTTATGTGAAAGGCGCATTCACCGGGGCCCTACACGGAAAGCAAGGGTTGCTGGAGGCGGCGAACGGCGGCACGTTGTTTCTGGATGAAATTGGCGAAATGCCCGTGGATTTACAGTCCAAGCTGCTGCGGGTACTGCAAGAGCGCGAAGTGAAGCCAGTGGGCTCGACCGAGCGGCGGCGCATCGACGTGAGGATTATCGCGGCTACCAACCGGGATCTTGAAGTGGGCATCAAATCCGGAAATTTTCGGCAAGATTTGTACTTCCGGCTGAATGTGGTGCAAATCAAGCTGCCGGCCCTGCGCGAGCGCAAGAGCGACATCCCGCTGCTGGTGACTTCCTTTTTAGACAAATTTTGCGATCCACAGCGTCCGGCGCGAACCATCTCCGAGGACGCCATGCGGCGGCTGATTGCCTACGACTGGCCGGGTAACGTGCGCGAGCTGGAGAATGCCATCGAGCGCGCGGTGGCGCTCGGCTCCGGCCCCATCCTGCACGTCGGAGACTTGCCTTCGAACCTGCAGTACCCGACCAGCGAGCGCGCACCGGAAAAAGACGAATTACTGCCGCTCGAAGAACTGGAGCGGCGAGCGATCCTGCGCACGTTGCGGCAGACAACCGGGGATAAGCTGGCGGCGGCGCGGATTCTGGGAATAGGGAAGACGACGTTGTACCGCAAGCTAAAGCAATATCACATGGAGCCGGCGGCGCAGTAAGAAGGTGCGAGCCTGGCGTGAAGCAACTGCGTGGCGACGCCGGGAGTGCAGGAGTGTGCACCAAATACCTGGCCGCAATACTTGCTGATCTTCGCGGTACCAATTCCTGTGAGGCCGTGCCACTGCGCCATTGAGCCGTAGCGCATCGCAGCCAACATCTGGTCGCGACGAAACTTGCTGAACCTCTGCAGCCAAGGTGGGATCGTTAAGAGCTGCGCTGGTTGCCCTCCTGCCGATTGCGTCCATGGCGGTGCTATTCGCAAACCGCATTGACGGCCGTCGCTGGATCCGGAGTTCAGTTCGGAACGCCAGCGAAATCGAGTCTCGACATGGGATGCAAGCGCCCATGACTCCTTTCCGAACCACCCTTAATGTATTGATTATAAAAAAGATAATCCAGCCATCGGATTGGGCCTGCCAGTGCAAGGGTACACGTTGACGAGCGCTCCGTGCGGAGCGATGACTATCAGCAGTGATCGGTCGACAGGGTAGCCTCGCACCTGCGGCGGTTGTCAGGGCGGTCTGAGGCATCGATTCTGATGCCCTAATTCTGCGGAGTTGATTTTAGGTATTGATACTGAGGCGTCGATGAGGTTCAGCGGAAAAAAAGGCGAACGCGGAGCGGCGGTGCGAGGAGTGGCACGCACTGCGGCGAGACGAATCGCAAGACGCGATCTGATCCAGGAGGCCGTTCAATATCTTCTCGTGACCACGAAAGCCGATCGTATCGGCGCATGGATGGAAAGCGTGGACGCCGAGCGTTTATTCGGATGCGCGTTCGCCGGATTTCGCGGAATCGTCGCCGATCGAGACGGCGAAACAACGCCGTCAGAATGGGAAAAGCTATCGCCGGAAGCCCCGCTTCCCCTCGACCTCCTGAAAAGTGGGAAGAGCGTGGAGCAGGATCTCGACGGCGCACCGGACCAAACGATTCTCGGAGCGCTGGTGGAGATGCGGCGGGCGACATGGGTGCCGATAGAGATCCGCGGACGTTTGCGCGGTGTGCTGCTCGCGGGCTCACGGCAAAAACGTGGCGCGCTTCCGGTCCGGCTGCTGGAGTCAGTGGCGGCGGACCTGGCTCTGGCGGTGGAGCTTGACGAGGAGCGGCGATTAGCGCAAGAGCGGCAGGCCGACATCGCCGTCACGAAAGAGTTTCTCTACGAATTGGCGCACTCGGGTCCGACGGACACGATTCTGGCGCGCTTGATGGAAACCTGCACGGACAGCGGCGCCGAAGGCGATGGACTCGGCGCGGTTTTTGCCGTTTTGCGACCATGCGAGCATGCAACCAGGGTTACAAACCACGAGGCCAACGGCGAAGGTGGAAACACGGATGAGTCGCCTTTGGACCAAAGCTCGCAAGCACGCCAGCGAAACACTCTTTCGTTGGAAAGTGGCGATCCCGCATGGTTACACGCGCTCGAGAGCCAACCGCTGGCGGCCATCTGGCAACACGCGCGAGAAGCACATGGCACGGTTAGCATCCGGGCCGGAGCCGGGACGGCGTGGCCGCGCGGCGACGTAGCCCGCGTCGTGGCCATCGGCTTGGAAACCGCTGGCGAGACCATTGGGGTGCTGGCAGCTGGCTTCCGGCACGAATCAACCTCGCAGGCGGCGACCGCGCGTCTGGAATTACGAGCGGGGCTCGCGACCGCGGCTCTGGTTCTTCGAGGACATGGGAATGAGACGCCTCGAAACGAAGTCCGCGCACGGGCGTTGCTGCAGGCAAGCAGCGGGGCGACGATACTCGTTGACGGCGCCGGTGCCGTCGTCGGCCTCAGCCGCGACGCTCAAGAATTGCTAGGCGAAGGACAACGGGAATCCCGCTTGCGGATCGCTGATGATAGCCAAACGCCCTCGTGCAGATTTATCGAGTTGTTTCGACTCTCGGAACAGCAGCGTGTCGGGACGTGGCTACGCCGGGCACAAGCTAGCTGCCATGTCGAAAATATAATCAACGACGATGATGATCCGCCGGAAGTGCAACTGCAAGGCGGACGTTGGGCCAAGCTGCGGTGCACTCAGCCCGGCGGCGGGCTGATCGCCGTGTCGCTCGAACCGTTGGCGGCGCTGGATGCGGCGTCGAGGCGCGAGCGGGCAGAAGCACAACTCTTCCATGTGATCGAGTGGCTGGAAGAAGGCGTGGTGTTGTTCGACGCGCAGCATGGCATCCAGGCGATGAACAGCCGGTTCGCGCAGATCGCCGGGCTGGCTCCGGGAGAGACCGAACGGATCAAGACGCTCCACGGTCTGATCGCGCGTCTGGCCGACCAGGCGGCGGAGCCGGAAAAATTCGCCAAACGATGGCGCGACCTGGCGCGCGGACTGGATGCCGGTGCCCGCGAAGAGATCCAACTCATGCGGCCGGTGCCGCGCGTCTTGGAGCGGACGGCGCGGCCGGTGCTGGACGCGAACGGAAAGCACATCGGGCGGGTCGAAATTTACCGCGACTTGACGGCGCAGCGGGTGTTTCAAGCCAAACTGTTGCAAATGGAAAAACTCGCCGCGCTGGGTCAGATGGTCACAGGAGTAGCGCACGAGTTGAGCAATCCCCTGACCAGCATCCTGGGTTACGCGCAACGATTGTTCCTGCGAAGCCAGGCCGAGGGGCAATCGGATGAAGTACGGCAGATTTTTCAGGAGGCGGAAAGAGCGAGCGCGATCGTGCGCCAGTTGTTGATGAGCGCTCGGGGATCGCGGCCGGAGCGGCGCAGGGTATCTTTGAATCAGGTGGTATCGCGTACGATCGACCTGCAAGAAATCAGCTTGGCGGCCGCGAGGGTGACCGTAGTGCTGGAATTGGATCAGGCTCTGCCGTTCGTGCTCGGTGACGCCGGCCAGTTGCAACAGGTGCTCATGAATCTGGTCGGCAACGCGCGACAAGCCATCGAGCAGCGCGGCGGCGGAGGAACCGTCTGGCTCAGCACCAAGTGCATCGACTCCGGTCGCCGCGCGCAGTTGGAAGTAAGCGATGATGGCCCGGGAATTCCTCAGGCGATTGCCTCGCGAATTTTTGACCCATTTTTTACCACCAAACCTGCCGGTATTGGAACCGGCCTGGGGCTCGCGATCGTGCTCGGCGTCGTGCGTGAACATGACGGTGAGGTCAAGGTCGCCAGCGAACCGGGGAACGGCGCCGTATTTTCCCTGGAATTTCCCGCGGCACCCGCGGAACAAACCGGCGTGCTGGCGGTGCCCGCGACGGGACCGGGGCAGTCCGAACGAGACCTTGGGCTACTGCGGCAGACGGCGCCGGGTGAGCAGCGACCCTTGGCAGCGTCGTCGTTCGCGTCCCGGGGGAGCAAGCGTGTGCTGGTCGTGGAAGACGAACCCACGGTCGCACGGCTGATCAGCGATGTATTGGAGGACGAGGGATTCCAGGTCGACGCTCTGTGGGATGGTCACGAGGCCCTGGAACGGGCGGCGCGCGAGACCTATGACCTGGTGATCTGCGACATGCGCATGCCCGGCCTGGACGGGCAGCATTTTTACGAGACGCTGGCGAGCACCGGGAATCCACTCTGGAAGCGATTTCTGTTTGTCACCGGAGATGTGCTTTCTTCGCATACCCACGAATTTCTGGAACGACATCACCTGCCGCACGTGGCGAAACCTTTCCGCGTAGAAGAACTCACCGAGAAAGTGCGCCGCGTGCTCCTGGAAGGCCAGCCGAGCGAGCCTTCGAGTGAGCTGGCAGAAAGAACAAAGGTAGCAAGGACGTAGGTAGCGAGGGAACAGCATGATA
>JBEKWY010000185.1:0-9560 GCA_049512575.1 Candidatus Acidiferrum sp. | reverse complement strand
CAATACAGCACGCTTCCCGTCTTCGAATTGCACAGCGGCTTCTGGATCAATCTTCATCACACGCTCTACGGCCAAGCTCGGCAGTCACGAGACGGCAAAGCCGGCCCCTCCCGCACCGGCGCCGCCACACATCGCACCCCTAGCGAACAACTCGCCTGGGACGCCGCCGTTTCCTACTACGCCGCCAACTATCAGGACAAAGACTTGCTCTTCAATACCGAGCTGATCCTGCTGAAAAATCAGCTCGGCGATTTCGAACAATGCGACGAACTCTCCGGCGCCAAAAAGAAAACCTGCGACGCGGGGTTGCCCCCAAAGCTCACCCGCATCCTCGACGCCGCCGCACCCGTCTATCGCGCCCACGAATGGCCCGAGCACGATCGCGCCAACCGCAAATGGATTGCCGGAGTATCGCCGCTAGTGCGTGTGAAGGGCGTCGAGCTGTCCGAGCGGCTGGCGGAGATTTATCAAACCCGATGGCCCAAGGAACGCATCCGCGTGGACGTCTCCGCTTATGCAAATTACGCCGGCGCCTACACCACGCTCGATCCCCTGCGCGTGCTCATCTCCAGCACCGATCCTCGCAACCAAGGCGACGCAGCGCTCGAAGTGTTGTTCCACGAAGCCTCTCACGGCATCGCTGAACCCGTGCAACTCGCCATCAATCGGGAATGCCGCCAGCGCGACAAAGCCATTCCGCGCGACCTGTGGCACGCACTCGTCTTTTACACCACCGGCGAAGTCATCAAACCAGTCGTCAATGCGGAAAACGCCGCCAACTCCGACGGCGGCGAATACTTGCCCTACGCCTTTCGCGAACGCCTCTATCAACAGGGCTGGGACGACTACCTCAAACTCCTCGAACACTTCTGGCAACCCTACCTCGACGGCCAAGCCACCTTCGACGACGCCATCGCTCACATGGTCTCCGCCCTCTGACGTAAGAGTCAAAACAACGTGCGAGCCGGAACGATTTGCCCGCGCAACTCCGCTTCTGTCTTCCCGCCAGGAAATTTCGATACCCAGTGCTTCGGGAATGCATCGTTCGGATAAACTGCTAATCGCTTTTGGACATCCACAGAACTAATTCACCCGGGAGGCCTATCATGGCCCTTCTTTATTCCGTGACCGACCTCGGAACCCTGCTGCGAGGCAATCATTCGAGGCACATTTGACGCTGGAGCTGCCACATGAATAGTCCGGCGTATTTTGAAATCCAAGCCGACGACCCTGAACGAGCTATTGGTTTTTACCTAGCCGTCTTCGGATGGAGTTTTACGAAAATGACAGGCCTGCCGATCGACTACTGGCGGATTCAGGCTGAAGATATGCGCGGGGGACTCCTGAAGCGTCCCGCAATTGCGCCGCCCCCGCGGAGCGGCACGAACGCATACGTCTGCTCAATGCAAGTGACAGATTTCGATGGAACGGCAAAAGCAATCTTGAAAAACGGCGGCCAAGTCGCACTCGAGAAGTTTGCCGTTCCTGGCACCTGCTGGCAGGGCTACTTCCTTGATCCCGAGGGCAACACGTTCGGACTATTTCAGGTTGACGAAAACGCGAAATAGAAACCCCTGATTCAGTGAAGAACCACGACGAAATCAAGATCAGCACCCAACTACCGGGAATGCGACTATCTATCGGGACCTGTCGTGAAACTCAAACAGGAATCTCGCCCTCGCGGCTTCTGACTGCGTCTAAGATTGCCCTAGAATTCAAAAGGCAGGAAAGAGTTCTCTTCATTCGAGGATATAGAGCCTATGACCGACTGGTTCGCACGCCCCGTACTACACGTGACCGACATGGAGGCATCGCTCCGCTTTTACGTTGACCGGCTTGGCTTCACGAGCCCCTGGCGCTACGACGAGGATGGCGTTGCACAGGTCGACCGGCAGGGCGTCGCGCTTATCCTGGCCGACACGTGGCCAGAGAAGATTGGCAAGGGGCTGATATTCATTTCCTTGAACGTCGAGCCTGAGACGCAGGTCGCCGCTTTGGATGCGCTGCGCGCGGAACTCGAGGCCAAGGGCGTTTCGGTCAAGGAAGGTTCGTGGGGCTACCGGCTCCTGGTGGTCGATGACCCCGATGGCAATCAGCTCTTCTTCAACTACCCGAGCGAGACTGCGTCCAGCAAGATTGTTAAAGATGAACCGTAGTCGTCTGGCCGCATTAGCATGCCGACTCTTCATCACCAGAGTCTGCGCAGACCCTTGTTATGTGGCCAGTTTCGCTCTACTCAGCAGCCTTAAGTCCCGATAAACGCGCTTCCGGAAACTGACACATCAACCCCAAGTCCTGATGCTTGCTATTCGCGCAACGCTTTTGCTAGCATCGCGCATCGCGTGACCCGGCGCTCTGCCCAGCTCTTCAGGAATGGGCTTCGCGTCCCGGACTTCACGCTCAACCAGGCAAGTACAACCGTTTGTCCCAACTGGCAAACTGCCTTATCGACAACTGGATCTCGCTCGCATGCCCAGGGCTCTGTACGCGCTTCGCTTCCCCCTCATCCTTGTAGTCGCCTGTTGTTTTCTGTTCGCTCGCGGTGCCTCTGCCCAAGGTTTCGAAAAATTGGGCTTGAAGAAAAAAATCACCCTCCACCGCCGCCTGCCCGCGGTCATCCACTTTACGGGCACGAAAATTCAGGTTCGAGTAACCGCGAAAGATCCAAAACGTGCGGACCTCGCATCCACCTTGAAAGACCGGCTCGAGACGGAACTTCTCAAGAGCAACCCGCATCTCCAGGTAGACGACAAATCGCCGGAACTCATCATCACTTGTGATGTGACCAGCTTTGACATGCCGCCCGAGCAGGATTACACCCAGAACGTTACGGGAACCGTTAAGACCGCTCCGAACGCGCAGGGCAAACAGCAGACCCAGCTGGCAAATGTCCCTGTCAAATACAAAAGGTACCGGGGCACCATGGATGTCTCCTATCAGGCCCACGACCGAAGCCGCCATCAGCTGGATGCCAAGAACGTTTCCGCGAAATACTCCGAAGACTTCGAAGCAGCGACCAACCAGCCGGTGAACAAGTCGGCCGTGGACAAGATGGAAGATCCATTCAAGCGCCTGTTCGGAAAAAAAACGGAGGCGCCCAGTGGGCCTCCTTCACCCGTCGAACTTCAAAACAAGTTGATCGACGAGGCCGTCGAGGAAATCGTGCCCAGAATCAGCACCACCAACGAGACCATCGAAGTCTTGCTGGCGCGCGGCAAATTGGACGACGCCAACAAATCCGCGGAAGGCGGCCTGTGGACCCGCTATCTCGAGGAACTCGAGCAGATGACGCCTTTCCCCAAAACCAAAGACGACGCCTACCGCCTCTATAACATCGGTGTTGCCTACGAAGCCCTCGCCTACCAATCCGAGAGTGAGGACGCCGCAAAGAAAGACTTGCAAGAAGCGGCCATCAACTACGGCAAAGCCGTGGATGCCAAGCCGGAAGAGAAAAATTTCATCGAGCCTCAAAAGCGGATTGAGACGGCGATGAGTTATCTGCGCAAACTCGAAGGGGAACGGAAAGCGTTCGAGGCCGAGAACTCAGCGCCGGCGAAGCCGGAGGCGCCTGCGAATGTCGCAGGAAATTCGGCTGGCAATACGAGCCCTGGCGCGGCCACCAACAGCACCCCTGTCAAACCCCACGCTACTCCGAACAACAGAGTCCCCCCCTCGACCGATCCCAATGCGAATCCTGGCTCCGCGCCCCCGAAGACGCCCACAAAACCTCAATCTGCGAAGACTGTTAAAGCGCTGACCAATGACGACGTCATCAAAATGACGAAGGAACATGTGGACGACGACACCATCATCGCCAGCATTCACGATGCAGCCGCGGTCGACTTCGACTTGTCCCCGGACGGCAACATTGCCTTGACTCATGGCGGCGTCAGCAAAACTGTTCTTGCCGCCATGCGGGCCCGCGCCAAGATATCCAACCGCCATACATCCAATCCGGGAAGCACTTGATGCCGCGGTCCTCCATCCCAAAAATTATCGGCACCACGCTGGCGATCCTGGCGCCGTTTGTTCCTTGCGCGAGGGCTCAAGATCAATGCAATCTCGCCAAAGACCTGGTCGTGCAAGCACTCGAGCGCATCAAGACCGGCACAAATGAAGAAGCCGGCGACGGCCTGCAGCTTCTCAAGAACGCTACCGACGTATGCATCAACTCCGGCGACGCCTGGTATTACCGCTCCGTCTTTGAGAAGAAACTCGGCCAGGCTTCCAAGTCCGACTACTCGCTGAAGAAAGCCAGGATGTTCGGCTCCGAAGCGATGGACCAGGGCGCCGATCCTTTCCAACTCGCGACCTCTCCCGGCGCGCCAAAAGCTGCCGCTGGCCCAGTGCATGAAAAATGGGCGCTCGTGGTTGGCATCTCCCGGTTCCAGGACAAACGCTTGGGCCGCCTCAATTTCGCCAGCAAAGACGCCAAAGATTTCGCCGCCGCATTGGTCGATCCGTCCGTCGGCCGCTTCAAAGCCTCTAACGTGCACTCTCTTGTCGACGGCGAAGTCACCACGCGCCAACTCAAGCAGGAACTCAACTGGCTCGCCCGCAGCGCCAACGATCCCAACGACCTCGTCGTGATTTTCCTCAGCAGCCACGGTACCCCGCGCAACAAAGACACCGCCGAAGTCAATTACATCGCCACCAGCGACACCGAAATCGAGCCCGAAGACAATTTGTTCGCCACCGCTCTGCCCATGGTCCAGGTCTCCGACATCGTCCGCTCGCGCATCAAGGCCCAACGCACCGTGATCCTCCTCGACACCTGCCACAGCGGCGCCGCCGCTGCAAGCGCGCCGGCCAGTTCCTCTCGTTCGGACACTTCCGCCTCTGGCGACGCGCTCGACCGCATCCGTCAAGGCGTCGGCCGCGCCATCCTCACCTCCAGCTCCCCGGACGAAAAATCCTACGAAGGGCAGCCCTATACCAACGGCTACTTCACGCATTTTCTATTGGAAGGATTACGAAAAGACGGCGGTCAGGATTCCATCGAGCAGATTTATATGTCGCTGAAGCAGAACGTTTCGAAAGCGGCCGGCTCGATCCAGCGCAAGCAGACTCCCGTCTTCAGCCACAGCGAACACGGCGCGGAAATCATCATCGGCGCTCCGTCGTCCGGCGGTTAGTCAGCGCCACTCGCGACGCCCTTCGCCTTGGCGTTCTCGGCAATCGGTGTTTCCTGAACCGGCTCCGCTTCGGCGCTTTGCGTCACCGTGAACTCCTCCACTGTGGCTACGTCCACTTCAACTCGTTTCCGCTCGCGCTTCAGTTTTTCCAATTCTCGCTGCGCTTCTTCCCTGCTCTCGGCAATGTGCGTGAGCTGGTCAATCGCCACTCCCACGGCTACGGGAACAAAATTAAACCAGTAGGCGAAGCTGTTGAACGCGATCAGGCTGGAAACAAGGGCCAACGGAACAACCAATCCACCGATGGCAAGCGCCTTCCAGGGACGCGCCCCGTAAAGATAAAACACGCCCACAATAAAAATGCTCACGCCCAGATCGAGCAACCACTCGCCGACTTCGTTGATATCCCGGATCCCCCCGCCGCTTAGATCCGTCTGAATCGCCAGCGCATTCAGCTCCACGCCTTGCATCGGACCCAGCGGAGTAAAGTACTCGTCTCGCGCCTCCACGAACCCTCCGCCGATCAAGACAATTTTCCCCTCCAGCAGCATGGCCCGGCTTTGTTCGATTTCGTTGTTTCCGTTGCTGATTTCCTTTGCGGTCCGCCCATCCCTCTCGGCCTTTTCCGGGAAAAATTGCCGGGAATCGATGATCGGAAAGCGGTAGCGGTCCCCATAGAAATTGAAAATCACCCGTTCATCCGAGGCTCGCTCGGTCATGCCGGTGTACTCGCGCAAAATCGCGCGCGCGAACGTCGGCGCAAAACATTTGTCGCCTTCACTATGCGTGCCGGCTGGGCACGAATCCCCAACCTTCGCGACCTCCACGCGGCTCTCGAAGTGCCGCACCGACCCATCTTCGTCCACCGGAAATCGCGGAACGCCTTCGCGATCCGCCTCCATCTCCAGGCTTCCCAGCGCGGGACTCAACAGCAAAGGCGGTTCCAGCGATCTGGGCACCGACGCCCACACGATCGCGGCGCGTTTTTTCGTCGTTCCCGCCGGCATTTTCTCGCCTTCACGCAACTCCCGTAGCTTCGTCTTCAATAGCGCGCATTTCGTTGCATTCGCTGCGTCGCCCTGATTTCCTTTGCACGCCCCTCCCAAATCGTTCGTATCGATATCCACGCCAATTACGCTGGGGTTGTATTTCTGTATCGCGCGTATCAGCTCGAGCAATTTTTTTTTGTCCAGCGGGCTCGTTCCTTCGAACAACTTTTGGTAATCGTCTTCGCTGATTTCAACGATGACGATGTTTTGCGACATCTCCCGGGGATGCCAGCGGATCATCGTATCCAGGTGCGACGTTTCCACTCCCCGAAACCACCCCGCCGCTTCCATCCATGACACCACCATGATCGTGATCAAGATCGCCGGCAGCGCCTTCAGCACTTCACGCCGAAATCCCGTCCAGTTTTTTTTCTCTTCCGGCTCCCCTGCCGGTGCAATCGTCGCCACCACGCGCTGCAGCTTCACTCTCCACGCTCGAAGAATGCTCATGGACGTGTCACCCCTTCCCCCGGCGACGCCAACGATTCCAGGTAGGCGCGCAGCAGCGCCCGCGTGGCTCCCGCATCCATCTCGGCCGGCAATTTCGTCGACTCGCTCACTGCTTGGTCGTAAGACGCAGCTTGCTTCGCGTACTCCGGCGGCGGCCCCACCAAAATCCAGCAGTCGGAATCACCCGGCTCGCCCTTCTCCGTCACCAGCGCCAACTTGTACAAACCGCCGCTCACCCCGCGCGCCTCCGCGCGCGCCGCTTGCCCTTTCGCAAAGCTCACGCGAACCGGCGGCCCCTGCGTGGACGCTGCCCCAACCGCCCCCAACTCCACGTAATACGTCCCCGGATCCATATCGCGAAACGCCGCGCGTAAATCGATTTGCTCGCCCTCCAGCGGCACCACCGCATCCATCAATTCCGCCTCCGCGCCGCGGCTCGCCGCCACCATGTATTTTTCCGGCGCCGCCCGCGTTATGCGCGCAAGAGCCTCGGAAATGGTGGCCATGAACGACGCCGTAAGCCCCTTCTTCTCCCCTACTTTCCGCAGGTCCACCGCGCAAGTGTTCCGCGGCCCGGTCGTGCACGACGCGGCTCCCCCCATATTCGCCTTTTCACACGGAAACGGGTACAGCACGCTATCCGCAGGCGTCGCAAACTTCAGTACGATCGAGCCCTGTTCATTCCCAAACAGGCAAATCGCCCCAACGTTAAGCGTCTCCCCGAATCGCACTGGCCGCTGCGTCTCAGCGCCCGCAGCCTTCGCGGTCGTCCCCGGGTCTTGCCGGATCGGCGTCCAATCCCCGCTGACGCTCACCACCACCACCTGCGCTCCCCGCCCCTGATCCGACACCAAAGGAATCGCGCACGCACACACCAGCACCAGCGCCCCCCACACAGGGAAGCCACTCCTCACAAAGGACCAACGATGCTGGGATACCATCGCGCCTCCAACCGCGTTCCGCTCGCGTATGACCTCAGAGGACGTCGTTCAGGTGGGACAACAAATCGCCGCTAAGTATACCCTCAGCTACTCCGCCAACAAAGCACAACTCTCGCTCCTGGCACGGTTTCTCGATGGCGCGCCGCGGTTCGCGCGTCTTTAAATCCTGCTCGCCTGGCACACGCCAAGCTCGTTACAATCCCCACCAGAACCCCGATCGATCACGGACGATCTGCCTAACGTGGAATATTTCTGATCGTTGCTCAGTCTGGGCTCAGTCTGGGCTCAATCCGGGCTCAATCCGGCCGCAGGAGGCTTGATGGATCAAAATCGGCGTCGTGTGCCTCGATTCCCGTTTGCCGCTTCGGCGGAGTTACTCGAAGAGAAATCGCGCGCGATGATCAAGGCGCGGGTTACCGAACTCAGTCTCTACGGTTGTTATGTCGAGTGGATCAATCCCCTGCCCCAAGGCACAGAATTTTTTCTGAAAATTTTCACCGACTTCGAGTACTTTGAAGCGCGCGCAACGGTCGTCTACGCACAACCCCAACTTGGTATGGGGCTCACCTTCCATGACGTAAAGCCTCACTTCCTTCCAGTCTTGAAGGGCTGGCTCCTTTCCGCCCTCCAGGCTGTCCAGCATTGAACGCGCGTCTTCTTGTAGAGGCGAGTTTAGCTCGCCGGGTGCCGCACCCCCGTGCCTTTCAAGGGTGCGGATTTTGACGTTTCCGCTCGCAATTGCCTCCATTGTCTCTTTCACGCTGAGCGTCGAAGGAACCGTTCTTTTCTCCCGCGCTTGCCCCGAAACTGGGAAATGAGGTAAGATCGTCTTACCATGCAGACCAAGCTTTCCACCAAGGGCCAGGTCGTCCTGCCCAGCCCCATCCGCCGCAAGCTCAATCTCCGCCCAGGCGACCCTCTCGACGCCAAAATCGAAAACGACCGTATCGTTCTCACCCCTCGCAAAATTCGCTCCCACAAAATAAAGCTTCAAGCCGACCCCATCACCAAACTCCCGGTCCTGAGCGCCGGCCCGCAAGCCGCGCCGCTGACCAGCAAACAAGTAAAAGATCTCCTCGCCGAATTCCCATGAAGTATCTGCTCGACGTAAACGCGCTCGTCGCCCTGGGCTTCCTCCAACACGAATTCCACAATCGCATCGCCCTCTGGACCCGAGGCCTCTCCACAAAAGGCGCCTTGCAATTCGCCACCTGCTCGATCACCGAGCTGGGATTCGTCCGCGTCCTGGCCCAGGCCACCCAATACGGCTTCACCGTAAGCCACGCCCGCGCCCTGTTGCTAAGCCTCAAAAAACAACGCAACCCGGCGTTCACTTTCCTCGCCGACGATCACGACATCTCCCGCCTGCCCGCCTGGGTCAAATCCCCAAAACAAACCACCGACGGCCACCTCGCCCAACTTGCCCGCGCCAACGCCGCGGTCCTGGCCACGCTCGACAAAGGCATTCCCGGATCATTCCTGATCCCGCCAATCTAATCGCCCGAATTCGCTTCTTTTCGCTCCTTGTAGAGGCGAGTTTAGCTCGCCATCTGCGCCGTGGGCTGCTACCCTTGGCGGGCCAGCACGAGGTAGCCATGCAATTACGATCCCTCAAGGTTGTTGTCGCCAGCTTTTGCTTATTCGCTTTAACCTGTCGCATGGGCTTTCACGTTCTGAATCTGGCGCCGTCCCAGATCCTACGGCACAGCAACATGCTTTTGTGGGTGTCGGCATTCACGCTCGCTGCGGCTACCGTCGCCACGATCCTGGGGATGCGCCCCAACAACAGCAAGCGATTTACGCTCTGCTGCGACGTGGCCTACATGCTGGTGCTGGTGACCGGCGTATCTGTATTGGTAGCTTAACGACCCCGAAATTCCCGGCTTTCTCTCCGCTTCAATCCTCGCGCCCTTTATTCAGCCACACGCATCCGAGCGCTCCCGCGACTCCGAACATCATCGAGAACGGTACGGCGGCGTTGGGGA
>JBEKWY010000184.1:0-9595 GCA_049512575.1 Candidatus Acidiferrum sp. | reverse complement strand
AAGAAATGCCTGTCCGACGATGGGATATCGGAACAAGGATTCTTTCAACAAGATCGCAATGCGCCGCGGAATCGCTCCAACAACTGCTGGCGCATCCGCGGAGCTGGTATGGTTGGCGGCGAACAAACACACGCCTGCGGGGATTCTCTCGGTGCCTGCAACCCGCACCCGCACTCCCACAGCCCGAACGAAAAACATCACGCCGTCGATTCCCGCCCAATACAACGGATCGGGATTGCGCGTGACGAAGGTGTACACCAGCAGCGGCGGCCCGACCAGCAGGATGTAGATCGACAGGAACACGCCGACGAATAAAGTTCGCAGCATGAATATGGAATCGGCTTTCTATGCTCTAGCCAAGTGCAGAGCAGCCGGATTCGTTCAGTGAATCGATGCCGTCACCGGTTGCGTCACGCCATGCAAAAGGCCGTCGCGGATATGCCTCGCCTTTTCGCTCGCGTAAGCGTCATCGGCCACCCGGTAAAATGTCTCCACGCTCTCGCCGAGTCGCAGTTGCAGGGTAATATTTTTGTCGTCCCGGCGTATGCCCAACTTCAGTAGATTCCCTTTTTTCTGGCTGTAGGCCCAACGTTCCGGACTTCGCGGGGGTTCCGCTCCATTCCAGCTGGTAATCACGTCGTCCACGCGCAGCCCGGCCTGCTCCGCACCGCCGTTGGGATCGATACTTCGCACGATTAGCGCGCCGGTTTCATCACGGCCGGCCGAAAAACCAATCGCCGGATGTCTCCGCTCCAATGTTTTCAGCTCCAGTCCTGCCAGGTTGAAGACCGGCCCGTATGGCAACGGTTCCGCACCGGCAACATATTTCTGGAAGAAATCCTCGAACGAGCCTCCCGCGACTTTCTCTGCCGTCAGCCGAACATCCAGACTGTCGCGATACGCCTTGTCCTGCTTGCCGAATTCCTGATTCATCGAACGTAACACATCGTCCAGACTCTTCTCATTCCCGGTCCGGTCGCGAATCAGAATATCGAGAAGTACTCCCAGTATCTGGCCCTTGGTGTAATACGAAACGCTGTTCTGCGGCCGGTTGTACAGCGGATATTTTTCCAGCCAGGCGTCCAGGCTGGACTGTTCCGCGCTCTGCCACTCGTTCGCAGGCCGTTCTTCCAGTTCACTGATTTGTTCGCCAAGGTCTTCGTAGAATTGCCCCGCACTCCAGAGCCCGGTCCGCACCAGCGTGTACGAAGCGTACGTGTTCGTAACCCCCTCGGCGAACCACAGCGCCCGCGTGTACTGCTCTTTCGTATAGTCCACGGGATCGAGCGTGGCAGGGCGAATCCTCTTCACATTCCACAAGTGAAAGAATTCATGCGCGGCCACGTTGGCAAAGTCTTCGTCCGAACGGACCGAAATCGCGGTGGAATTGGCGTGCTCCATCCCACCGCCCTCACCGGTTGCGGCCTTCCCGAAGTGAACGATAAAGGTGTACTGCGTATAGGGCGCGCCTTCCATCAGCTTCGTTTCGTAAGCGCAAATCCGCCGCAATTCGTCTTGCACGCGCTTCTTTTTCCAGTCATCACCGTGAACGATGGCGCGCACCGGAGGATCAAGTCCCGGAACGTCGAGTCGTTCGCCCTTTCCGGCTTCGATGGGTGCATCGACAAGCTGGTCGTAGCTCGCGGCTTCAAACAGAAATGTGCGTGCGCTGCTAATTGTCCCGCTCACCTCACGGGATGCGCCAACGGCCTGCCACTCGCTGGGCACATCGGCCATGCCAAGCAGCACTGGCTCCGATCGCCTTGTGGGCACATACATCAAAATCATCGCCGGATTAATAAAGGCATGATCGGCATTCAATTGTGTGGCGAAAGGTCCGCCTTCGTCCCAGTATGTCGCGTAGCGAATCGTAATCGTTCCGCTACCCTTGACGCGCCATGTCTGTTTATCGAGCTTTTCGACGGGAAATTTCTGGGCGCCGGTGAACGCTTCGACTCGCTGCACGTGCGCGCTGAAGTCGCGTATCTGGTACAGGGCATTCCACGCCGGCATCTGGACGATCACTTCGTCTTTCACGTCCGGGATTTGCATCGAGACGTGAAATACATGTTGTTCCGGAGCAACGAGCGAGACGTCGTACTCGATGGTGGCGTTCGCCGTGGCAACAACGCCCAACAAGGAAAAGCAGGCGGGAATCGTCGCCAGCAAGGCGCGGCGCCAGAACGAAGGACACTTCACCGACTCGTCGCCCCCGAAGGAACCTCGGTCCCCAGCTTCTTCATCAGTTTGTCGCACAGTCCATCGAAACTGCCGTTCGACATGACCAGCAAAAGATCACCCGCCCTGGTTTCGGCGGCAAGATAATCCGCAATCGCTTCCGCGCCTTCAAACGCGCGCGCGTCTTTGCCTAGTTCTCTCACGCTTTGCGCCACCGATTCCGGAGCAAGCCGGTTCTCGTCGCCCAATTGTTGCGCCCTGAACACGCCGCCGAGAACCACCCGGTCCGCGAGAGCCAGCGCCTTCGGCAGCGATTCTTGAAATACTTTGCGACGCATCGAATTTGACCGCGGCTCCAGAATCGCCCACAACCGGCGGTTCGGCCAGCGCCCGCGTGCCGCCTCAATCGTGGCGCGTACTGCCGTCGGGTGGTGCGCGAAATCATCCACCACCAGAATGCCTGCACGCTCGCCCTTCACGTCCATGCGCCTTTTTACGCTGCGGAATGTCGAGAGTGCCTTGGCCAGAGCGTCCGCACCGATTCCTCGTCCGTGCGCCACGGCGATCGCCGCGACCGCATTCAGTACGTTGTGGCGGCCGGTCGCCAGCAGGGCGAAATTTCCAAACGGTTCGCCACGATAGCTCACCCGGAACCTCGTCGTTTCCCCCTCTGCGGCAACCTCGCTCGCGACCCAGTCATTTTGCGCCGAGTATCCGTACGTCTCCACGGGACAAAAGGCCTTCGCAGTAGCGGCGCGCAATTCTGGTCCCGACTGCTCGGTATCTCCCCACACCACAACGCGCCCGCTTCGCGGCACCAGATTCACGAGCCGGCGAAAGGCCAGTTGATACACATCAAAATCCGCGTAGATGTCGGCGTGATCGTATTCCAGGGACGTGATAATCAAGTCGTCGGGATGATAGTGAAAGAATTTCGGCCCGCGATCCCAGAAGGCGGTCTCGTATTCGTCGCCCTCCAGAATAAATTCCGCGCCGCCCTCGAGCCCATAACTCTTTCCAAAATTCTCCGCGACGCCCCCGACAAGAAAGTTTGGCTTCTTGCCCGCCACGTGAAAAATCCACGCGAGCATCGCCGTCGTGGTGGTCTTGCCGTGCGTGCCACTCACCACGATCGAGTGCCTGCCGGCTAAAAATTCCTCTTCCAGCATTTCCGGCAACGACCTGTATGGAATCTTCCGGTCGAGCACTTCCTCCAATTCCGGATTGCCACGGGCAATGATATTTCCCACCACCACCAGGTCCGGCTTAGGGTCGAGGTGCGCCGCGTCGAATGTGTGATAAAAAGAGATCCCGAGACTTTCCAACAGCGTCGACGCAGGCGGATAAACACCAGAATCCGATCCGGTGACGCGAAAACCCTTCTCTCGCAACATTCCTGCCAGCGGCGCCATTGCCGACCCGCCAATACCAATCACGTGAATGTGCTTCGATTCGTTCATGCCGTCACCGCCGCCTCCAGGATATCCATCGAGCCCGACCCCGCAGCATGCAACCGCGCACGCACGCCCAGCGGAATCGTTAGCATCGCCCGCAGCGTGTGCCCGACCGGTGCCCCAAAAACAATGGGAATGCCCAAGGGCTTGAGAATTCGTTCACAGACATCCCGCACCGTGGGGCTGCCAGGGATCGGCGGCGCGCAGTCCGGAAAATCTCCCAGCACGATTGCGCGCACACCGACAAACTTGCCCGCTTGCTGCAAGTGAATCAGCGCACGGTCCACCTGCCACGGTTTCATCCCGCGATCTTCCAGCAGCAAAATGGAATCGCGCGTGTCCAATTCCCAAGGCGTTCCGAGAGTCGTCTCCAGCAGTGTCATGCAGCCGCCGAGCACCGTTCCTTCGACTTCCCCGGAAGCCAGAATTTCTCCTTGCAGCGTGACTTGCCAGCCGCCATTCGCATTCCGGATCGCAGCAAGAAACGATGCTTCGTCATATCCTTTTGCGGCGCCCGCCCCGGCTTCCAGGCCTGCTCCCAGCATCGGCCCGTAAATCGATGTCCATCCGCATCGTTGCCACAGGAAAATTTGCAACGAGGTGACGTCGCTGAAGCCGATCACGCATTTCGGCGAGCCCATTTCTGTCTTCAACCGTTCATCGAGCAAATAGTTCGAGCCATAACCGCCGCGCAGGGCGACTAATCCGTCGATTCGCGGGTCTTCCAGCTTCTGGAGGAATTCTGCGCGCCGCTTCGCAGCGTTGGCCGCAAAATAGCCTTCCGAAACTTGCTTCACTTCGCGATCCACTTTGAAACCCAGACGCACCAATTCTGCATACCCGCGATCTACTGCCGCTTCGTCTCCCGGCGATGCGGGGGCAAATGCTGCCAACCGCGAACCCACGCTCACCGCTTTCGGCTTCCGAACGGACACGCCCAACCATCCCTCCGAACTTGCCAGCGATGCACCGCTCATACTTGCCGTCTTTCCAACGGCAGCATCTCGAAGGTGACGCCGGGGCGCGTGATCGACTTGAAAATGCTCTGCTGCTGGTGATGGCTCACGTCCGCGTCAAACTGGATCAAGTGCTGTTGTCCGGCCATCGATACCTGGAAATTGTCCAGCGCGATGCCCAGCTTGGTGAAAATGCTGTGGACCTCCGGCACCAGGTCGTCGGCCTGGCTGGACGAAATCCGGAACAACATGTAGCGCGGCTTCAAGTCGAAGATATTTTCGATGTAGACGAACAATATGAGAGCGAAAAGAATCAGCACTGCAGCCGCGCCGGAGACCACGTAAAAGCCCCCGCCGGCTGCCATTCCGATGGCCGCGACCGAGAATATAGCCGCCGCCGTCGTCAGCCCGACGATGCTTCCGCCTTCGCGCAGGATGACCCCCGCGCCTAAAAACCCGATCCCTTGAACGATGTTGGAAGCAATGCGCGTGGTGCTGGTGTCACCCGTCGCGTGGGCGATTTCCACGGACATGATGGTAAAGAGCGCCGAAGCTATGGCCACGCACGCGCTCGTACGCATACCCGCCGGCCGCCGACGGATGCTGCGCTCGATGCCGATCACCGAGCCGAGCAGGGCGGCCCACAACAAGCGGTAGCAAATTGTAGTCAGAGTCAGTGGAAGCATTTCAGTTCAAACGCTCGCAAACGCCAACAATGACTCGATTCTACACACTACAACTTGAACTGCGTCAATTTCGCGAAATGGCGTGCCCTGGCGTGTATCTCGCTGCGCTTCAGCGTTTTCAAGCGGTCCAGGCCGAATTTCTCGACCGTAAAGCTGCCCATCACCGATCCGTACACCATAGCCCGGCGTAGGGAGGCGTCGCTCTTATCTCCCGCTCCGGCCAGATAGCCCATGAATCCGCCCGCGAAGCTGTCTCCCGCGCCGGTGGGATCGTGGGGTTCTTCCAGAGGAAAGGCGGGTACACAAAATACGCCGCGCTTGTCGACCATCATTGCGCCATACTCGCCGCGCTTGATGACCAGCGTGGACGGTCCCAGCTTGAAGATGCGTTTCGCTGCACGCAGCAGGTTGTGTTCGCTGGACAACTGCCGCGTCTCGGCGTCGTTGATCATGAGAATGTCCACGTGCCGAAGGGTTTCCATCAAATCCTCGTTGGTTCGCTCGATCCAGTAGTTCATGGTGTCGAGCGCAGCGATCTTCGGGCGTTTCTTGACCTGCTGCAGGACGTCGCGCTGCAGGTCGGGGGCAATGTTGGCCAGAAACACGTATTTCGAGCCGCGATAGCGCTCCGGGAGCTTCGGTTTGAAGTCAGCGAAGACGTTCAGTTCGGTCGTAAGCGTTACGCGCTCGTTGAGGTTCTCTGAATACTTGCCGGCCCAAAAAAATGATTTGCCTGCGGCTCGTTCGAGGCCTTCGCAATCGATGTTGCGCTGATGGAAGATCTTCGCGTCCAGATCGGTGAAGTCGTCTCCTACGATGGCGACCAGGTGCACCGGAGTGAAGAAACTGGCCGCGACCGAGAAATACGTCGCCGCGCCGCCCAAAGTTCTCTCTACTTTTCCGTACGGACTCTCCAGACCATCGAACGCCACCGAACCAACAACGAGTAAAGACACTATGTTCTCCTAAGAAAGATATTTTCCGATGATCGCAGCCAGTTTTTTCTTTGTCGGGGGCGGCACCAATTTCAAGTCGGTGATGAGCGCGTGCCGCAACGCCGCGCCACACTTGCAATTCCGCTCCACGGGCATCGCTCGAACCGCCTCACGCAACACGCGCTGGGCGTTCTCTGCGTTCTGGCTTAACGTCTCCATGATCTGCGCCCCGGTCACCGATTCGTGGTCCGGGTGCCAGCAATCGTAGTCCGTGATCATTGCAATCGCCGCGTAGCAAATCTCCGCCTCGCGCGCGAGCTTTGCCTCGGTCACGTTGGTCATGCCGATCACTTCAAATCGCAACTGCCGGTGCACGTGCGCTTCCGCCAGAGTCGAGAACTGCGGCCCTTCGATGCAAACGTAGGTGCCACGGCGATGCACTTTGACGCCGCAATGAACGCTCGCATCCGCCAGCACGGCCGACGCCTGCACGCATGTCGGCTTGTCGAACGCCACGTGCGCCACCAATCCCTCGCCGAAAAAAGTCGACACGCGGAGCTTCGTGCGGTCAAAAAACTGGTCCGGCACCAGAAACTCCCCCGGCCGCAGGTCTTCTTGCAACGAACCAACCGCGCTCACGGAAATGATCCGTTCCACGCCAAGTTGCTTCATCGCATAAATGTTCGCCCGGAAATTAATCTCGCTTGGCAAAATCCGGTGTCCCCGCCCGTGCCGCGCGAGAAACGCCACGCGCTTCCCTTCCAGCATGCCCAGCACGATCGCGTCCGAGGGATCGCCAAACGGCGTCTTCACGCGAATTTCGCGCACGTCGGTTAGCCCACTCATCGAGTACAGACCACTGCCGCCGATAATTCCAATGGACGCCATTGACGACGCCTTTGTGGAGGCTGTCGCCACTTTTTTCTTCTTCGACGCTGCCATTTGACCTTTCCGAAGCAACCCCAGTACTCGCGACAGGAAAAACTACTTGTAGGGGCGGACCTTGGTCCGCCCGGCCGCTCAAACTCCCAGCCCGCTCCGTTCCAGAATCTCGTTTACGGCAGAAAACGGATCCTTCTTTCGATCCGCTACCTCAGCCGCCAAGGCCGTAAGCCTCGCCTCCCCGCCCGCTCCCCCCAAAGCCCTTTCTAACAACCGCGACTCCATCAATTCGATCAAACGCGCCTTCCAATGCTCCACATGTTTCCGGCGCCGCTCGCCGCTCGATTCGAAATGCGCGCGAAATTTTCCGATCGTCGAGGCCAGCACATCGATTCCTTTGCCGTCGGTCGCCACGGTTCGCACCACCGGAGGATGCCACCCGTCCCTGGGCATCACCAGCGACAGCATCGCGTGCAACTCCTGCTCCAACCGGTCCGCGCCTTCACGGTCCGACTTGTTCAACACGAAAATATCGCCGATCTCCATCAAGCCAGCCTTCATGCTCTGGATGTCGTCCCCCAGGCCGGGCACCAGCACAACCACGACGCAATCCGCCAACCGCACGATATCAACTTCATCCTGGCCAACGCCAACCGTCTCGATTAGCACTTCATCCTTGCCCGCCGCATCGAGCAAGAGCGCGACCTCCGCCGTCGCCCGCGCCAGGCCACCCAGAAATCCGCGCGTCGCCATCGACCGGATAAACATCCCCGCGTCACCGGCATGCCCCTGCATGCGAATCCGATCACCCAGAATCGCCCCACCCGTGTAAGGGCTGGTCGGATCCACGGCAATCACGCCTACCGCTTCACTCTGGCGCCGGTAATGCGCCGCCAACCGGTCCACCAGCGTGCTTTTGCCCGTCCCGGGCGCGCCGGTAATTCCCGTCAAATACGCTTTACCCGTACGCGGAAACAGCACACGCAGCAACTCCTCCGCCTCCGGCTGATGATTCTCAATCGCGGTAATTGCCCGCGACACTGCCAGCACGTCTCCCGCGCACACCCGCTCCGCCCAATTCTCAATCGGCTGCGCCATAAGTTTCCTTAGGGGTGCGCGGCAACGCTGAAGGCATCGCCCTATTATTTCTTGCCCAGTAGCTGCCGGGCAATCACCAACTTCTGAATCTCGCTTGTTCCCTCGCCAATCGTACACAGCTTCACGTCGCGATAATACTTCTCCGCGGGATAGTCCTTGATAAATCCATACCCGCCATGAATCTGAACGCATTCATTCGCCACGCGCACGGCCACCTCGCTGGCAAACAACTTCGCCATGCTCGACTCTCGCGTAAAGCGGACATTCTTCTGGTCCGCCAGCCACGCGGCCTGATACACCAGCAGCCGCGCCGCTTCCACCTGCGTCGCCATATCCGCCAGCTTGAACTGGATCGCCTGAAACTCGCTGATCGCCTGCCCAAACTGTTTCCGCTGCTTCGCGTACTTCGTTGCCGCTTCGAGTGCTCCCTGCGCCATGCCCAACGCCAGCGCCGCAATCGAAATCCGCCCGCCATCCAGAATCTTCAAGCTGCCGACAAATCCTTCGCCCTCGGGTCCCAGCAAATTCTCAGCCGGCACCAGGCAGTCCGAAAAAATCACCTCCGACGTATCGCTGGCCCGCAGTCCCAGCTTGTTCTCTTTCTTCCCGGGCTTGAATCCCGCCATGCCCTTTTCCAAAATGAAGGCGCTAATCCCATGCGAGTTCTTCGACTTGTCGGTGACCGCCATCGCCACGCACACATCTGCATAGTGCCCATTCGTGGTGAAGGTCTTCGCACCGTTCAAGACCCAGTGCTTCCCATCACGCACCGCGGAGCTCCGCGTCCCACCAGCGTCCGATCCCGCCTCCGGTTCCGTCAGCGACCAAGCCCCAATCTTCTTCCCCTGCGCCAGCGGCGTCAGATACTTTTTCTTTTGCTCCTCGTTCCCAAACTTGAAAATGTGATTGCTGCACAACGAATTGTGCGCCGCGACAATGATCCCCACCGACCCGTCCACCCGTGACAATTCCTCAATCGCAATTACGTATTCGATATAACCCAACCCAGCCCCGCCGTACTCCTCCGGAAAAATCACCCCGAGCAGACCCATCTCCGCCAGTTTCGGCATAATCTCCGCCGGAAAATGCGAAGCCTCATCCCACTCCATCACATGCGGCGCAATCTCTCCTTCGGCAAACTCCCGCACGGTTCGCCGCAGCTGCTGTTGTTCGTCAGTAAACGTAAAATCCACGATGCCCTCGTTGCGCGCCTTATGGCGGATCGACTTTGCTGAACTAGGGCGCGGCAGTGCTGCGCCCGTACAATGGTGTCTGGCGCAATCTATATCGAGCCAAAGTTTCGCTTATATATGTTACACGAACGCGTTGTGAGCGGCTGGTCCCTTGGTGCAATCCATCACCGCTCCGATGACGATTTCGCAGGAAACTGCGTAGACCCCAAACCG
>JBEKWY010000183.1:0-9692 GCA_049512575.1 Candidatus Acidiferrum sp. | reverse complement strand
TCGGTCACTCCCGATCCAACGGCGGTCACCAGGCCAATGGCCTCGTGGCCAGGAATAAATGGGAGAGTGGGCTTCACCGGCCAGTCACCGTGGGCCGCGTGGAGATCGGTGTGACATACTCCGCAGGCTTCGGTTTTCACAAGTATTTGGTTTGTTCCCGGAGAGGGAACGTCCCATTCCTCGAGTTCGAGCGGCTTTCCGAATTGCTCGACAATCGCAGCGTACATCTTGACGGGCATGGATATCTCCCTTGGACTTTCTTGTCCCTGGTAGGAGATTCAAGCTTAACAACCGACTTCTCGTTTTTCTGTCCAATAGAACACACTCGCGGCAAGCGTCAAGGGTGTATCTTCGGCAAGAGGAACATATGGATCACAATGAGTCGGTGCGAAAATTCGAACATTTGATGTTGAAGCAGGCCGACCAAGCGCGCGAAGCTGCGATTGAGCTTGAGGCTTTGGTTTCGCAGATGCCGAGTGAGAAATCTCGACAGCTCGCGGAGCTACAAGTGAAGGCGAGCCACAAACAAGTCAAGGAGTTTCGCGAACTTGCGCAGAAGGTCCACGAAAGCTAGAAGCAGAGGCCGTCCCGTGATTTCTTTAACGATCGCCTTGGCAATCCGTTCACTGTGGAGTTCCTTTAGCCTAACTCTAGCCCCTACAATAATCTGCCGTTCCGCAAGATCGATTGGCATGGTGCTGGACAATCGTTCCCGAATGGCCCACTCAGCTTCTCTAATCCGCAGTGGTAGTTTTCGAAGATCGGTCTCCAAAACCGCAGACGTATATAGCTTCGACCAGAAGTATAAGTCACTCATCGGAGGGAGACCTTCTTTCTGGAGGGGTGCTGGCTCTCTGCACAAAGGGTTTTAATTTCCACACTACCGTTGGGTGATGCCAGGACCCCGGCGTTTGGTTTTGCGGACGATTTCATTTCGGGAAATACGGTATGCCGTCGCGGCCAGCAAAACGCCAACGGCAATCGAGCCCAGAATCGCGAACGTAATCATAAGGGGACTCCAAACGAACTTAAATCTGCGAAACCCAGGAGCTTTCTTCGCGGAACTGAGACCCTACTATCTGTGTTGGCGATTCTTAATACCGTCCGGTAATGCACGTTATTGCGAAAAAGTTTGAGCCTTTCATGGCAATCTCTTCCGAACGAGGGGCACAAAAGCTGATTCTAAGAAACACAAGTGCCCTCCGTGCCGTGCTCAACCTGCGGTGTTACCACCGGGTGCTCATCGCCTCTGCGAGTTTCGCGACCTTTTTTGCAATCCAGGCTTTGTTATTCCACTGGCGGCCTGCCCTCCGGGAAGTAACGTCCAACGACTTCTAAGAAAATGACGTCCGTCGACGGTAAATCATACAAATCCCGGCCGAAAGCGAGCACTATCTGCGTACCGGGACTCTCCTTCTGTCAGACAACTGACTCACCCAACTGCATTTCAATGGTTTAGTAGCGATGGCATGCAGAATGCACCAAAGGGCATGAGGTTTGCGAAGTAGATGGCATGCACTCACCGATGTTCACAAGGACGACCCGGAAATCCTGTAACTTTGCAGCGACTGTGACCTTCGGAACCTGCACCTTCGTCTAAAAGCAATCGCTTGCGATTGGTCTCGTCGAATATTTGACAGACTCATACGATGCCTAGCCCATTTTGAGCTCGAGTGAACCGGCAGATGAATGTTAGTTGTAAATCCGAGCTTGAGGATGTTTATTCCATGAAATCGCGCCATTACGACATCGTGAGAAAAGAGAACAATAAGTCGACGATTTGGCTGGAGGCCTCCCCAAACCTAACCATCGCCGAGTCCCGAATCGAAGAGCTTGCTTCCTTCTGGCCGGGAGAATTTCAGATCATGGATCAACAGAATCATCGGGTACTGGAGACGATCATTAGTCGTGAACCGCACCACAGACAGAAGGTAGAGTGCAGCGGAACCAATACGCAACCAAGAAAGCGCTAGGTACCCGTTGCGAAATCACACAGAAAGCAGCGTGGAAGATGGGGACTGGATCAACAATCAAAACGTCGATCTGCACGGAATACGAAAAACTACTCAAAGGATCGCAAGCCGCGTTGAAAAATGGGAGTAAGGTCCGTACCCGTACCCGAATTCGTCGACCTGGTTTTCGTGCAAGTTACGTTCTTCGAAAACTTCAGGGTTACGCTAAATCTCTGACCTTGTTGCAAGACCACTATTACGAGTGCGAAGTCTGCCGATTGTTTTCCGTTCAAGAACCCGCGCGGTCGTCCGCGAACCGGACGAAGGAATGGGTGCGCACCGTTACCGCCGAGGAGGGAAGAACATGAGCGTAAGAATGACAAACAGCGAAGTAGTTGGCGTGTCCGTGGTGGCGCTGGACGGTTGTATTGTGCTCGGCGAGGAGAACAATTCTCTTCGTGAGAAATTGAAGAGCCTCACTGACGAAGGGAAGAAGAAGATCGTCCTGAACATGGCGAACATTAAATATATCGACAGCGCCGGGGTCGACACTTTAGTCGCTGCCGATATCACCGCCAAAACTCACGGTGCATCCGTCCGCATCTGTCACCTGGGCAGAAAATTCCATGAAGTCCTGCAAATAGCCAAACTGCTAACCGTTTTCGATGTATACGATACAGAAGTAGCCGCAGTTGGCAGCTTCGAAGACGGAATACGCACCGCAGGTATCGCTACAGAAGCGAAGTTTTTTTCAGCCCGGACGTAAACTTACGGACACACCCGAGCTAGCAGGATACGCGCAAACCCATATGCGGGGCCGAAGCCGAGCTGCCGTCCTTTACCTCCAAACGTGCATCCCACTCAGATACCTCCAAACGTGCATCCCATTCAGACAGGGCTACACTCGATGTAACCGTTCGGCTACGTGGATATCGTTCTGGCTTGATAACCGCGCCAAGGCGCGGCGATTTTATGCGCGATTGCGTCGCCGCGCTTAGGAGCACCGTGGCAAAGGTTGGTCCAGCCTCGATGCGATGCGCTTGGATGGCAGTCATGAGTGAGACGACACTTCTGCTCCTCGTGACCGTGAGGTCACCTAGCGCCCGGAGGAGATACTTTCTCCTCGAGACGAGACTTTATGCCCATAAAGTGCTTAGGAACGCCGTTCTCTGCCGGGGTCTTTTCAAGAAATGCCTTGGCTGAAGCATCATTCTTCAGGTAGCTATCCAGGAAGTTTAGAGTATAGAGCGCAACCCAGGCGTAACTCGTGTTGGCGTCCTCCCGCCCGTAATCGGCTACTTGATTTTCCGCAAAACGTTGCGCGCTCTCCCTGCGCTGAAACATGGAACTAAACTCGGGGTGTGCCATGCCCAGCATACGCACGGTAAGCACATCGCCATGCGTCCACGCGTTCAGAACGTTTGGACCGAATTTGTTGGCGGGAGGAGTATAGTCGGATTTCTCGATATCTTCAAGGTTCACATCTCCCCGGGTAAAGAAAAGAAGTGGTATGGTCATCCGCTCTGGATGAACATCGCCTGCCATTTTCACGAGACCAGGGTAATAGCGCATGCTGCCGTCCAAGGATACCAAGGCAGTGATGCGAGGGTCCCGTGCTGCGGCAAACAGGCTCGAGATTCCGCCCCAGCTCCAGCTCAATACAGCGACCTCAGATAAATCCGCATCGGAAAGCGACCTAGCGTAGGTGACGAGAAACGAGATATCGCGAGCCTGTGCATTAATCCCGTCCAGATCATCCGTCATATCGCGCGTCGAAACCCCTATCGACGGACTTGCAAGAACGACGTAGCCATAGCTGGCAAGATACTCACACAGATCGGCATTCTCCCACGAAACGGAAGAATCGCTGGGGGCGTAAATCAGAATCGGGTAACGGCCCGTTGCCAGCTTCGCATCCCGCACCGCCCACAGCGAGATATCGGACGACGTCTTCAGAAGGGAACGCCACCGATTGTTCTTTTTGTCTGGAGTGCCGAAGTGGATTTCCGTGTCGGCCAGTTGGGCATAGTCGCCAACCGTCATTGGTTTGCCTGTACTTCTCAGCGATGGATACCAGATCAGTGTCTGCAGGGGACGTGCGTCCTCGCCTACAGAGGACTTTGACGAGTCTCTGAGCGAAGCGGGGTAGATGCGTGAGGGATCGTACTGATCGACAACCTTCAAACCTACTGGATACGGTCCAGGCTTTTGCAGGAACTCAAAGGCGGCCGTCTGAGAGGCCGCGAATACGGAACCAGGGCGTATGCACAATGCGCAAAAGGCAATTAAAATTCGCGTTCTCAATCTAGCCTTCCTTTCGAGAGTCGCAGCACAAGTGAAAATTTTCTTCTCTACACCAGCAAGCCAAGACTTTGTGCAGGATGGTAGGGTCAGACAGTCAAATCTGAAATCGCCGGCGGACGTATGTACCCGCGCTGATGATAGTCTGCCAGTCCAACACTTGAAATCCAATGGCGGATAGCGGCGTTAATCGAAACTTGAGACGAACTGTTCAGCCACGCGTTGACGAAGTTTCGTGGTCTATGACCTTCCGGTGCAAACACTACGGGTTTGAATTGCCTCACCAGCCGTCAAGGGGAAAGATGTAGAAGCCAGCGAATGAACCTGCGTCTCTTAGTCGTGGCCTTCGCGTTGGTTGTCTCAGCATCGTCCTGAGTTTGACCTTCGTCGTCTTGGTGACGGTGTCGATGATCCGAATTGCTCGCGACACCGCCCCGGAACAGTGCCGATTGTCTTGAATCTACTTGTGAGCAGGGCACGACCTTCGTTGGGCAAACGAAAAACTGGCGTGGGCCTGTATATCACCAACTCCTGATAATCGTGCCTAATCGGGGATTTGGTTTTTGGTGCCCTGGCGCCCGAGGCCAGTCCCGCCAGCGTCAGAACCGGTTAGAAGTGGCTCGTCGTTCCTGCGAGAGAAAGCTACCGAAACGAAGATTCGTTCATACAGCGATGCCCGTATTGTAGGCGTCCCGGTGGACTATATGCTGAACGTTCACTACCGACGGGCACACATTCCAAGCAGATTTGAACAGGAGTTGCGATTATGAAAAAAATTATCATGACTGGGCTGATCGCCGTATTGCTCCTTGGATTAAGCACGGCTGCACAAGACGCGCAAGATTGGTATCACGACCGTGATACCCGTTTCGCCGGGGATCAGTGGCGAGCTCATGTGTTCGCCGAGGTAAGGACAGATCTGGACCATGTCTGGAGTGCTTATCAGGCGGCCGAAAAGGAACGCAAACGTCTCGAGCGAACCAAGGAAGAGTTGACGGATTTGCAAGCCAAGCTCGAACGCGGTAGGTGGGACAATGGCCGCGTGAACGACGTCATTGACTCTCTCCGAAAGTCAGCCGATGACCAGCGCTTATCCGAACGCGACCGGGCTGTCTTGAGCGATGACGTGAGTCGGCTCAAGGACCTTCAGGACCACCACAACCACTACGCTCAGTGATCAGCCACGATACAGCAACTTAGTGCGCCGGTGGTCCAGGCGTAATCGCAGAGTGTTCTCGTCGGAAGCCAAACTGTTTATCTCCCGTGTCGGCCAGCCGAACCACTCACAGGCTCGGCATCCGAAAAATCAACCGTAAGCAGAATCTTATTGAGCGAAATTTTCATCTTAGAATTCCATCCTTACAAAATGCGAGCCGAAACGAGATCTGGCAGCATCCCAAGAGTTTGTACACACTGCGTTTCATTGTCCTTCAGCAATAACGGACACGCGCGGGCGCATCGTGCCGGACGCTGTCTAGCCTTCGGGGTTGTGCCAACCGCGATGTGAAGCAATGATCGCGTCAGCTTCTTTCGGGCCCCAGCTGTGGCGCTTGTAGGGGCGAACGCGGTGGTGGTTCTTTAGGACTGGATCGACCACCGCCCAGGCGGCCTCTACCGAGTCTTCACGTGTGAAAAGCGCACCGTCTCCAACCATGGCGTCGCCCAAAAGCCGCTCATAGGGCAGTTCCTCATCCGGCTGTTCTTCAGACAGATAGAGCTCTCGCTGGTCCCCGATGAACTCCTTTCCTGGGAGCTTGACGCGAGCGGCGAGGGCCACAGCCGAGTTGGGGGAGAGCCGGAAACGCAGATAGTTAGCCCGCCCCGTCGTTGGCACGGAGTCGGCGAAAAGACTCTGCGGCGGCGGCTTCAGCTCTACCAGGACTTCGGTCGCGGTTTCCGCCAGATATTTACCCGAGCGCAGGTACCACGGCACCCCCTGCCAGCGCCACGAGTCGATGAAAAGCCGCAGGGCGCAAAAAGTCTCCACATCAGAGTTCTTCGCCACGTCTGGCTCCCTCCGGTAGCCAGCGTACTGGCCGCGCACCAGGTCGTCGGACTTCAGGGGGCGCATGGCTTGAAAGACTTTAGCTTTCTCGTTCTGCACCGCCCCAAAGTCTCTGCCAGACGGCGGCTCCATGGCGAGTAGTGCGACGATCTGGAAGATGTGGTTCTCGATCACATCACGCAGACAGCCGGCGGTTTCGAAAAACGCGCCGCGGCCCTTCACGCCGAAGTTCTCGGATAGAGTTATCTGGATGTTGGCCACGTAGTTGCGATTCCAGATCGGCTCCAGGAAGGAATTGGCGAAGCGGAAATAAAGGATATTCATAATCGCCTCCTTCCCGAGGAAGTGGTCGATACGGAAGATCGAATCTTCCGGGAACACCGTCCGGGCGACGAGGTTGAGCTCCCGCGCGGAGGCTAGGTCACGTCCGAACGGCTTTTCGACGATGACGCGCGCATGCTCGGACAATTTCGCGGTACCAAGCCCTTTGATCACGGTCTCGAAGAGCGAGGGTGGGATGGCCAAATAGTGCGCTGGGCGGCGAGCGCTACCCAACTCTTTCTTTATCGTCGTGAACGTGCTGGGGTCATGATAGTCACCACTTACATACTTGAGCAGGGATAGAAGATGGTGAAGGGCACGCTTGTCATCAATCTTACCGGATCGCTTGATGCTGTCCTTCACGCGATTACGCAGACGAGCGAGGCTCCACTTTGGAAAGGCCACGCCGATTACCGGGACCTTAAGGGTACCTCGTTTCGCCATCGCGTAAAGTGCAGGGAAGATCATCTTGTGGGCAAGATCGCCCGTAACACCGAAAAGCACCAGCGCGTCCGAACGAGAGGTTGTCATCCGGCACCCACTTTCTCGTAGCGTTCGTCAAATAGCAGACCATAGATTCAAAAATGACTTCCCCAGCCTTAGCGCTTGATCTTTCCGGATCTTGCGTTTCGCTTCCAACCAGTCTTGATCCCTGATTGCCGGCAATGCCGTCTCTTTTGAGACACTTTTTGCTAGATGCACTGGTGTAAAATTCATCGAGCCCCACCTGCTCGATGAAAAGAAGTCCCATGTACAACCCAGCGAAGCTATTGACCAACCAGGCTTACTTGTGGGAGCTAGCCTACACCGCCGCAACCTTGGAGACTGACCCAACGATTTTGAGCGACCGCATCAAGGAAGCTCTGGAGGTCATGCGAGCGCCGGCTTTTACCGTGGATATTGGGAGTCTCGAGTACCATGCAATTCAGGATGCAAAAAACGCGCTGGGAACCTTGCAGGCCGAGCGGGCTGATCGGGGAGTTTAGTCTTCAGTCGTTTTACCCTGCTCTCCCGGTTCCTCTCTCGGAGAGAACAATGTAAGGCATTCAGGCCGAACGGAGACGGGTCTTATGAGCAAGCCTGAGCCCTATTTATGGCATGCAGCCTACACGTATGCAATTTTGGAAACCGACGAAAGCAAAATGCGTAGCCGACTTTTTGATGCCATAGCCGCCATTGAACCAAGATGGCTGACCCCGGCAAATGGCGACGAAGAGCTTGCGTTGACGGATGCTGAAGCCGGACTCGAATTTCCAATATCGGAAATGATCGGCAAGTACGTTTGAAAGCGGACGCGAAGCCTAGGGAACCTCGCTTGATTTTTTCATCGGCTTGCCAATCGCGAGCAGGAAGACGGCACTCTTGTCTTTCGCGTGCGGCGAAAAGAAGTCAATCACGTCATCGTCGAAAAAGGTCAGCCCGGTTGCACCCAGGCGTTGGGCATACGCGGCCAGATACATTTTGCCGCCGATCACGCCCGCCTCCGACTGGACGGCACGGTAGCCGCGATTCCCACATTGCTCCAGGATGCGGTTTAAATCGGCGAGAAAGAAAACGTCCACGCAGGCATCGGCGGGCAGTTGCTGCTCCAGTCCAAGATGGTAGGCCTGAGCGCGGAATGCTCCTTCCTTCAAGAGCTCCAGCGCGTTTTGCTGACGGCGGAAGAAGTAAGCGCCCGGCCTGAGTCCTCGCACCGCATGGACGATCAGGTAGAGGTCATTGAGTTGCGCGCTGGGAGGCTCGAGGAAGTCAGCCGGAGTTCCTCGAGTAGCGGAGTCGAGAATGGTGGAGAGTTCCTCTAGCGTAATCGATTGAGTTGGATCGAATTTTCGGGTAGAGCCGCGGCGCAGGATGACCTGCTCGATGGTGTCTTTCGACTCTTCTTCTTCCGGTAGTGGTCGAAGCCAAATGGTTTCGCCAGCCGAAGCGTAAGATGAGGAGTCCGGTTGCTTCCCGCACCAATGAGCTACTTCCTGTTCGGACTCAAGAGAAGATGCGTCGTGCATTTCGAGCATGGCAGGGTATTCGACCTGATGCTTCGAAGTTGGGAGGATCCCCAAGCCGAGCGCCAACGCCTCTCTCGGTTCGGGGAACAAACTTTCCGATGTGCGGCCGATGGGTACAAGGCACCAGGAAACCTCGCGCCGGGTATCGAGATCAAGCAAGTGATTCACCTGGGCGTCCACAAACCCGAGCACAATCTCGGCCGGCAGCCCGGAAGCAGCAGAAACAGCCAACATATTTGCCAGCAGGGTGCCGTGATCCCAACCGAAATGGCGATAGGTGCGCGTCTGATACTTCCAGGCGTTTCTCCAGTACGTCCCGGTACAGACAATAATCGCGGGTGCCCGAGCCACTGTCGGTCGCAATGCCGTCGCCCGAGCCAGGTTTCCGCGAAAATCACCCTTTCGCAAGAGCTGTAGCGATACATCTGCCGGATTAAAATGATAGACGCCGGCGTCCAGGCCCTTCAGATCGCCGGTCACAACGTACAGTTCGATCTCGTAAAGAGCTCCCGTGCAGGCCGCGGCCCGAAAATAGATTTCTCCTTCCGGACGTTTGCGCTGTTTGGTCATTCCTGCTGAGAAATAGAGGATGCGCGCCAGATCCCGGAGGTCAGGGGCCGCCTCGCCGCTCCGCTGGGGCACGGGCTGGGCGATGGCGGAGAGCGCGGCTACACCTGTTTGCGGCACGTCCCGAGGCAGCGGAAGCGGCTCTATCGTCGGATAGATTTTGAAAGGCAGCGGGCGGTTTGCCCAGTCCAGGACGTGAGGATTGCTACGAACGCTCCAATAGGAGTGCTTTGTGGCATCGTGATACTTCCAGGTCGCCTGGGTGTCGCGGTTTTTCATCGCTGGTCACATCAGACTAACACTTGCTTGGACCAGGTGCGCACGCAGTCAGTGCTGCCACGGCAGATTTTGCACTCGCATCCACGTGCCTTTCCCAATCATTTTGCGATTGAGGTGCCCAACAGAACCTGGATAAGAGCTGACCTTGCCCCACTGATTTAGTCCAGCCAAAGCGTAGCTTCTCCGAGTATAAAAAGAGAGGAGAAGCGACATGCGGAAGAGTCGGTTTAACGAAGAACAGATTGTGGCGGTATTGAAGGA
>JBEKWY010000182.1:0-9723 GCA_049512575.1 Candidatus Acidiferrum sp. | reverse complement strand
TCAATGTCAGTGTCCCCACAACAGCCCGCTCCCATGTCTGGTTCTTTCCCAGCGGCCCGACCCCGTGGCTCTGGGGCCTGGCCATTCTCGGATGCCTAGTCCTCATGAAAGCGGCCTCCGCGCAGCCATCACCAAGACTCCGCTGGCGCTTCGCACCACTACTAGCCCTAGCACTCTGCGCCTGCGGTGGCGGCGGCTCGCCCACCCCGACGCCGACTCCCACCCCCAATCCCAACGGCACCCCAGCCGGCGCCTACACGATTGTCGTGACCGCCAAATCCGGCAGCACTACCCAAACGCAAAACCTCACACTGACCGTCAACTAGCGTCGACCGGGCCTGGCCAACGTGGCGACGCCAGAAGCGCTAAGTCTTTTAGAATCGACACTTCCGAGAGATGGCGGGAGTCGCCTGTTAACTGGTTTCGAATGCAGGGACGCAACGTTGCGCGATGTCCTCGACGAGGCAACGCAATCGTCATAAAATCATCCTAATCGCTGAACTTCACCGCCATCGCACCAGCAACTCGGAGCAGCTATGACCGAACCTAACGCCAAATTCGCCACCGTCGAAGAAGCCGTCGAAGAAATTCGCCAGGGCCGCATGATCGTCCTCGTCGACGACGAAGACCGCGAAAATGAAGGCGACCTCACCATGGCCGCTGAGAAAATCACTCCCGACGCCATCAACTTCATGGCTAAGTACGCTCGCGGCCTCATCTGCATGCCCCTTACCGAAGACCGCTGCGACGAGCTTCACTTGCCGCTCATGTCGGCGATTAATACTTCGGTGCATGGCACGGCCTTCACCGAGGCCATTGATGGCCGGCTCGGCGTCACCACCGGTATCAGCGCCTCCGACCGGGCGATCACCATTCTCACCGCCATCGACACGAAAACGCGGCCGCACGACCTGGCGCGACCTGGCCATATCTTTCCGCTGCGGGCGCGCAACGGCGGGGTGCTCGTTCGCGCGGGGCAGACCGAAGCCAGCGTTGATCTTGCGCGCATCGCCGGGCTCAATGCGTCCGCTGTCATTTGCGAAATCATGAACGAAGACGGGACCATGTCGCGGATCCCGCAGCTCCACGAATTTTGCCGCCAGCACAACCTGAAAATGCTGACGGTCGCGGACTTGATCCGCTACCGCATGCAGCATGAACGCTACGTCCGGCGAGTAGCGGAAGCCGTTCTCCCTACACGGTACGGCGACTTCCGCATGATCGCCTACTCCAGCGACGTCGATCACGATCAGCACGTCGCTTTAGTGCGGGGTGACCTGGACGGGCCGACGCCCGCGCTGGTCCGCGTCCATTCCCACTGCCTTACCGGCGACGTCTTCGGCTCCGTCACCTGCGATTGCTCCGAGCTGGTTTCGCGCTCGCTTACCGCCATCGCAAAAGAAGATCGCGGCGTTTTTCTCTATCTCCACCACACTGGCCGCGGCTTCGGCATCGAGACCCCCGAAGCGCCCGGTTCGCTGCCCCAAATCCATTTCCACAAGCGCGGCCAGCTCGACCGCGAACCGGCGCGCCAGCGCATGGTCCAACATGAGAGCGGCATCGGCGCTCAAATCCTGATCGACCTGGGCCTGAAAGACATCCGCGTGCTGACCAATCACCCCAAGAAGGTAGTGGCTCTCGAAGGCTACGGAATCCGCATAGCCGACCAGGTCCCCCTGCACATCGCCGCGCCAAAGCCTACGCATCAGGCCTTTTAGTGACCGGTTCACGATAAATTGCGAACGAAGGAAGGACGGACGTGTCCGTCCTTCCTTCGTCTCGCATCGCTGGCGTAAACAGTTATCTTTGTTAAAATTACGCGAGTTTGGGCGCGATGTGGCAGTTTCGTAAGTGCCTGAAAATAAAAGGCTGGTTGCGGAAGGACTAGGACCCGCAAACGGAAAGAGTGCCGGTCAAGCCAGCGCTCTTGATCCAAGTCAAAGTTTTACCTGTCACAGAGTATAGCAGATATCTAATAGATGTCAAGGGTAATTTTACGTAGACAGAGTGCTGCTGAGTTTTTTCCTTCCACGCATGGCCCGCTCGATCCCAAATTGCGCATTTGACGACACTTGCGGATGCGACAGGCTGCGCCAATTCGAATTGAAGGTCGCCGTTGTGACGCTACTGGGGCTCTTCGTCGGAAACGGGAGCGGGGGCATCTGCGGGTTTCTGGGAGGGCGGATTTGCTTTGAGAACCGATCTTGGGTCAACGGCCTCCGACGCGGCGTTCTTCACGCAAGCACTGCACGTCGCAGGCTTTGCCGAACCGGTTGCGGCTGGCTTGGAAGCGGCGGGCGAACGGCCCGCGATCAAGTACTTACGCATTTTGTCGAGGCGCTTTTTGCCGATGCCGCGAATCGCCAGCAAATCGTCGACGCTCTTGAACGCGCCGTACGATTTCCGCATAAGGAGAATCTTCTCGGCGGTAGCGGGACCGATGCCGGGGACCTGTTGCAACTCTTCGGAGTTTGCCGCATTTAGGTTGATCGGTTGAAGCGGCGGCTTCTTCGTCGCAGCCGTTGTCACTGCGGCGAGCACGAACAACGCAAAGAACGACGACAGCAAAGCGGTCCGCTGGATTGAGGAGCTAGAAAAGTTGGGCGGCGTTCGCATAGCCGCTCTTTCATATCATAGTTATATTATTAAATCAACAACATAAGAACTCAGGCTGGCCTGATGCGTTCACATTCCCGAGTCAATCGAAGAGGCTGGCTCTAACGCCTAAAGCTTGCTCCCCTGAGCGTCGTAGATTTCGAGGTCGCCGAAGAGTTTGGCTTGGTCTTCGATCTGGGCGCGGTCGCCGACGACGACGATCTGCATGTTGGCGGAGTCGAAATATTTGCGAGCGGTGGCGAGCAAATCGGCTGGCGTCAGCGCGCGGACCTTTTCGCGGTAGGTTTCTAGGTAATCGTCGGGCAGATCATTCAACGCGACGGTGGCGAGCTGAGACAGCAAGCCATCTTGCGTGGCCAGGCTCATGGAGAAGACGCCGCTCAAATAATTTCTGGCGTCTGCAAGTTCCGCCTCGGGCACAGGCAGCGAGCGCAGCTTGTCCATTTCGTAGAACATTTCGGTGAGCGACGCGGCGACCACGTCACTGCGTACGGCTGCCGAAACCGAGAAGTAGCCATACTGCCGCAGCGCGTGTACGCCGCTGCGCGGGCTGTACGTGTAGCCTTTATCTTCGCGAATGTTCATCACCAACCGAGAATTGAAGGCCCCGCCGTACAGGCTGTTGGTCAGCCCGATCTTGATCCAGTCCGCATGCTTGCGCGTGATCGCGTGGCACCCAGCGAGGATTTGCGTTTGCACCGCTCCGGGAACATGTACGAGGTAGACGCGCCGACCCTTGGGATGCGCGGGGTCGGGGGCCGTCTTGATCGTGGGCTTTTTACCGGTCCAGGCGCCGAACGTTTTTTCGATCGACTTCATCATGACCGCGGTGTCGAAATCGCCGACCATGACGAGAAGCGCGTTTTCCGGCGTATAGAACTCTTCATAGACCTGCATGAGATCGGAACGTTTGTAGGCAACCACCTGCGACTCGGTAGGAGCGACAGTGGCGTAGGGATGCGCGCCGAACAGAACTTTGCGCAGCCGCTCGCTGGCGAGAAAGCTTGGCTGGGTGCGATCGAGTTTGACTTCTTCAAGCTTTTGACGCCGCTCGCGCTCGAACTCCGGCTCGGGGAATGCGGCTTCGCGCGCCAGCTCGTTCACGAGACCGAGCAGCGGCTCGGCCAGCTCGGAGAGGCCTGCGAAACCGATACCGGTCGTGTCGGCGCCGGCGCTGGAAGAAAGATCGGCGCCGATGCGGCGCAAGTCTTCTTCGATCTGGCGGCTCACACGGAGCTTCGTGCCAGTGCGAGCCACGGTCGCGGTCATCTCCGCGAGACCTGGCCCGCGATCAACGACTGCGGCATTGCCGGAGCGGAAAGAAAGCTGGCCGTGGAATTTCGGGATGGCGTGCGATTCCGCGAGGATCACTTCGAGACCGTTGGCGAGGCGCGCTTTGGTTCGCTTCGGCCAGGTTACCGGGCGTTCCGGCGACAGCGCCGGCGCTTCCGCGGGCAATTGCGCGACGCGAGTCGCCATTATGCGGCCTCCTTTACGTTTGCCTTTGCGGGCGCGCGGAATACGACAGCGCGATTCGCGGGGCGGAGATATTTCTTCGCGACGGCTTGAATTTCCTCGCGCTTCACGGCGAGGAAGCCATCGAGAATGGAGTTCACCAGTTGCGGCTGATTGTCGAACAGGGTGAAGCAGGCGAGCAGGTGCATCAGGCCGTAACGCGGCATGCCGCCGCGGCCGCCCTCGAGCGTGGAGTAATAATCGGAGCGCCATTTCACTTTGAGCTGGTTGAGTTCGTCTTCGCTAATGCCATGTTCCTGAATTTCGCGAATCACGGCATCGAAGGCAGCCAAGGTTTTTTCCGCCGAATATTCGGGTTTGTGCAGGATGCGCGTCACCATCTGGGTCGGGCCGTTGTAGCCGAAGATGTCGTCGATGCCTCCGTCGGCTTCGACAGCGATTTGCTTCTCCAGAACTAATTCGCGATACGTACGGCCTGCGCGGCCTCCATGCAAAGCTTGATCGAGCAGTGCCATCGCGCACCAATCGGTGGTGCGCCGCTCCGGCACGGTGTAGCCAATGGCCATCGCCGGGAGCGTGCCGAATTTTTCTTCGACTTCACCGCGGCGCTCTTCTTTTTGTTCTGGCTCGCGCGGATCGGCAAACGGCGGCGGCGCGCCGGCGGGAATGTCGCCGAAATATTTCTCCACCAGCGCGACGCCTTCGTCGGCCTTCACATCGCCGAGAACCAGGAGGACGGCGTTGTTGGGCAGGTAGTAGGTCTTGAAGAAGGCTTGCACATCGGCGAGATCGGCGGCATCAAGGTCGGCGAAGTCGCCGTAGAAATTGTGGGCGTTGGCCCAGTTGCGGAAAGCCACCGGGGGCAGATCGAGCCACGGAAAGCCGCCATAAGGCTGGTTCATGACGTTGACGCGGACTTCTTCCTTCACGACGTCACGCTGGTTGCGCAGGTTTTCGTCGTCTACCTTTAGGGCGCGCATGCGGTCGGCTTCGAGCCACAACACGCGTTCGAGCGCGTTGGAAGGCATGGCTTCGTAATAGTTGGTGACGTCGTAGTGGGTCGAGCCATTCAGCAGGCCGCCGCTAGAATTGATCAGCTTGATGTGCTGCATCTTGGGAGCGTTCGCGGAGCCTTGGAACATCATGTGCTCGAACAAGTGCGCGAAGCCGCTACGCCCTTGCGGCTCAAGGCGAAAACCAATTTTGTAGTACACGCCGACGGTGACTACCGGCGCGGACACGTCCGGCGCGATGACTACTTTCAAGCCATTCGCCAGAGTCGTGTACTCCATTGCGATTTGATTTCGATTCACCCTTTTCCCCCTGTGCACTGCGCCTTCGCTTTTCTGACTTGCTCTACGCGCACGCCGGCCGGCGAACTGTCCGAGGCGTCGCGAGCCAAGACTTGCTCGGCCAAACGGTTGAGCGCTTCGTACGCGTTTCCATATTCCGGCGAATATTGTTGCAATACGTTCAAGTGTTTGGCGACGACATCGTAGTCGCCGCGCGAGAGAGGACCGGTCCACGCGGCCCGCGGGCCGAGCCGCTCGTAGTTCTGGAGAACTTGCCTGGTCATAGGCAGCAGCGCGCGCATCGCTTCGCGACGCTTCATGCCCAGCGATGTGAGCAGTTGGATGGCGGCTTCGACCACTACCAACGTGTGACCCGCGGCCAGAGCGCCCGCGGCGTGATAGAGCGGTTTCTTTCGCGGTTCGATCTGCGACGGGGCCGCACCCAGCGCTCTTGCGATATTTCTTGCCATTCGCACCGCCATAGCGTCGCCCTCGATGGCGAAGACTTTTCCTTCCAGTGGAGGAACGGTTACGCCGTTGAACGTTTGCAGTGGATGCATGGAGCCCACCGCAGCGCCGCACGTGCGGACGGCGTTCAACACGCTGGAATCCAGGGCGCCGCTGGTGTGCAGGACGACCTGACCCTGCAATTCTTCGCCACCGATGCGGGCCAATTCGTTTGCTACTTCCTCGATCGCGCCGTCGGGCGTGGCGATCAGGATGCAAGTGGAGGCCAGGATGCGCCGCGACATTCCCACGCAAGCGGTGCCGGCGCCGATAAAACGCACGGCGCGCCGGGCGCTGGACTCATTCCGCGTAACGACCGCGCCGATTTTCCAGCCCAGTTCGCGCATTTGCTGCCCCAATGCGCGTCCCACACGACCTGCGCCAACGATCGAAAGCGTTCCCGTCATCTCGTGCTAGCATAACCTGAGGTCAGCTTCCGACACCAATCGCCATGCACCTGTTAGTACTTCTTCTCTTTGGGTTCATCGCTTTTTTCTGGGTTTTTCATGGGCTTCGCGTGGCTTGGGGATTGCTGCGCCTGCCGTGGCTCAAAGACTTCGCGCCTGCGAAGGATGCGGATTGCCCACGGATTTCTTTGATATTTGCGGCGCGCGATGAAGAAGAAAAGTTGCCCGGGGCGCTCGCCACGCTGGCTACGATTGACTATCCCAACCTGGAAATTATCGCCGTCGACGATCGCTCCCAGGATTCTACCGGGCGGATTTTGGACGAGTTTGCGTTGACCGGCCTAAACACCGGCCACTACGACAACGCTGCGAACGGGAGATTTCGGGCGGTGCATGTTGCCGCGCTGCCGGCTGGATGGCTGGGCAAGCCGCATGCTCTTCAAAAGGCCTACGAGAATTCGACCGGGGAGTGGCTTTTGTTTACCGATGCTGACGTGCGGTTTGCTCCGGACGCTTTGCGCCGGGCGATGGCCGTCGTGCGGTCGAAGAATCTGGATCACTTGACCTTGTTTGGCGACGTGGAAATGGTGGGATTTTGGGAGACGGTGCTGATTACTTTTTTTGGGTTGGCGTTTCACATTGCCAGTGATCCTTACCGGGTATCGAATCCGCATTCGCGGGCTTATGTCGGCGTTGGCGCGTTCCAGTTGATGAAGCGGTCGGCTTACCAGGCTTGTGGGACGCACCGGCGGCTGGCAATGGAAGTTGTGGACGATATGAAGCTGGCGAAGCTGGTGAGACAGGCCGGGCTGCGGAGTTGCGTCGCGGTGGCGCAAGAGGCTGTGGTGGTGCGGTGGCATGCCGGGGTGGGGAATCTGGTCCGCGGCGTGACGAAGAATTTTTTTGCGGCGCTGGGGTATAGCTTGCCGTTTGTTGTGGTGGCGATTTCGGGGATGTTGTTGATGAATGTGGTGCCTTTCTTGGGAGTGATTTTTGGCCATGGATGGGTGCGGATTTTCGCCGGCGTGGCGGTGGTGATCGCGCTGGGGTTTCATGTTGGCGTGGACTGGGCGATGCGCGTTTCGCCTTTGTATGCGTTGACGCATCCTTTGGGCGCGCTCATTTTTTCATACATGCTGTTGAGATCGACCGTCGTGACTTTGTGGCACGGCGGGGTTACCTGGCGGGGGACCTTTTATCCCTTGGAGGAATTGCGGCGGGGAGTGGTTTGAGGTTCGCGCGGACGAGAAGGCTCGGAAAAAGATTTAACACAGAGGGCACCGAGGCCGGAGCACAGAGGTCACGAAGAGTTGGTTACCGAGCGTTAGGCTTTGGCGGTGTCGGCGTCGGGTACGATTTCGGGCGTGTGTGTGGGGGCGGAGTCGCGGGAGAAGAGGCCGGCTAGGTCGCGTTGCTTTAGGGTGCGGATGCGGTCGCGGAGTTGTGCGGCTTTCTCGAATTCGAATTTTTTGGCGGCTTCGCGCATTTGGGATTCCAGTTGGGACAGGAGCTGGGCTAGTTGGGCTTCGGATTTTACGTTGGCGGTGGCTGCGTCTAACGCGACATCGTCTACGGGAACGGTTACGTAATCGGCTTCCACTATCCTTGCCAGTTCCATGTCTACCGATTTGACGATCGATTCTGGGGTGATGTTGTTTTCTTTGTTATAGGCGAGTTGCTTGTCGCGGCGGCGGTAGGTTTCGCTGATGGCTTGCTCCATGGAGCCGGTGCGGCGGTCGGCATAGAGGATGGCGCGGCCGGAGATGTGGCGGGCGCAGCGGCCGATGGTTTGGATCAGCGAGGTGGCGCTGCGGAGGTAGCCTTCTTTGTCGGCGTCGAGAATCGCTACCAGCGAGACCTCGGGTAGATCGAGACCTTCGCGCAAGAGGTTGATGCCGATCAGGACGTCGTATTCCCCCCGGCGCAGGTCGCGCAGGATTTTGATTCGGTCCAAGGTTTCTATTTCGGAGTGGAGATAGCGGGAGCGAACCCCGATTTCCGAGAAGTATTCGGATAAGTCTTCGGCCATGCGTTTGGTCAGCGTGGTTACCAGCACGCGTTCGTTGCGGGCCGCGCGCACTCTGATTTCTTCCAGCAGATCGTCTACCTGGCCTTTCACCGGGCGGATTTCCACTTCGGGATCGATCAGGCCCGTGGGGCGGATGACTTGCTCGACGAAGGCGCCGCCGGATTTTGTGAGCTCATAGGGGCCGGGGGTGGCGGAGACGTAGAGAACCTGGTTCACGCGGTGCTCGAATTCTTCGAAGGTTAGCGGGCGATTGTCTAACGCCGAGGGCATCCGGAACCCATAGTCGACCAGAGTCTGCTTGCGGGAGCGGTCGCCGCCGTGCATTCCGTGAGTTTGCGGAATGGTCTGGTGGGACTCGTCGACGAAGAGCAAATAGTCTTGCGGGAAATAATCGAGCAGTGTCGGCGGAGCTTCGCCGGGCAGGCGGCCGCTGAGGTGGCGCGAATAATTTTCTACGCCATGGCAGTAGCCTACCGTGCGCATCATCTCGATGTCGAACATGGTGCGCTGGGTGACGCGTTGCGCTTCCACAAATTTGCCCTGGCGCTCTAGTTCCTTTTTCCACCAGTCAAGTTCGGCGTAGATGGTTTGGATGGCGCGCTCGCGCTGCTCGGCGGGCATAACGTAGTGCGTTTTCGGATAAATCGAGACGCGAGTGAGGTCTTCCTGGCCGGTCCGGACTTCGCCGGTTAGCGGATCGATCTGGCGGATGGCATCGATCTGATTGCCCCACATCTCTAAACGGTAGGCGTTGTCTTCGTAGGGCGGATATATCTCGATGATGTCGCCTCTTACGCGGAACGTGCCGCGGCGAAGGTCTTCGGAACGCTCGTATTGGCTGTCTACGAAACGGTGGAGCATGGCTTCGCGCGAGGTTTGCTGGCCTTTTTCGAGGAGGACCAGCATGCCGTAATAGGCTTCCGGGGAGCCTATGCCGTAGATGCACGAGACGGAGGAGACGATGATGACGTCGCGGCGCTCGAACAGGGAGCGGGTGGCGCTCATGCGCAGCTTGTCGAGTTCGTCGTTGATGGTGGATTCCTTGTCGATGTAAAGGTCGGCAGAGGGAACGTAGGCTTCGGGTTGGTAGTAATCGTAGTAGCTGACGAAATATTCGACGGCGTTTTCGGGGAAGAAGGATTTGAATTCGTGGTAGAGCTGGGCGGCCAGCGTCTTGTTGTGGGCCAACACTAGAGCTGGGCGATCCAGGGCTTCGATAACCTTTGCCATCGTGAACGTTTTGCCCGAGCCCGTGACGCCGAGGAGGACTTGGTGTTTGTCGCCGGCTTCGATGCCGCGGACGAGCTGGTCGATGGCCGTGGGTTGGTCGCCGCGGGGTTGGTAGGTGCTGCGGAGCTTGAATTTCATTCGGGCGCTCTCCTGCTGGGCCGCCGGG
>JBEKWY010000181.1:0-9802 GCA_049512575.1 Candidatus Acidiferrum sp. | reverse complement strand
CAACGCATGTTCGTGGGCGGCGTTCGCCAGCGCGTTGTCCCAGCGCAGCTGCGCCAATCCCTGCGCCGCGCGCTCGTGGTTCGCCGCCTCGAACAGCGCGCGCTCCGCGGTAGCGGACTGCGGCTGCGCGGAAGCGGATTGCGCGTGCACGGTGATGAGGTTCGCCGACAGCACGACAACGACCAGCAACACTATGGTGAATACTCGCGCGGCACAAACGTCAACCCTTTCCGCGGAAACGCGATGGTTGCGGAAATCCGGTTTAGGCGAGCGAATCTCTGACGATCCAATTTCCGGCGAGCCAATTTCGGGCGAATCAACGTCAAGCGAGCGGAAATTGCGCGGTTGAATTTCTTGCGCGCGACTTTCGGGCGAGAGAAAACGCAAAAAGCGAAGCGGCATAAAAGCCCCCTTCGCTAGTTAAACCCGGCAGCAGCTTAGTTAGTTGGCAGTCGAGGTACAGTCGTGCACTGAGAAGAAGCTGGGCGTTGGTACAGTGTTCGCTCGGACAGGCGAAAATCGCGAGGCAATTTCGACTCCTGTCGAGCCGATGCGCACCAACTCAGAACGTTCCCGCGCGCTGGGATTTATGCAAAATCGAAAATTTTCCGAATCCGATTTTGAATTCGATCGAAACTTTCTTACGCCTGCGAAACGCTGCGCCACAAAAAAATTAGCCGCGGACGTGGACGGCGCTGAAGCTCAAAATTACGTGGCCGCCGGCGGTCGGCCGCCCGAAGCTCAGCATGGGGCGGAAGCGCGAGAACAGCAGCATCTGGTCGAGCTGGTGGCGCAGGTCCACGCTATGCGGCCCGGAGAGAATCTGGTAGCCGACCATTCCTCCATGAGCATCCACTGTTACGTCCAGGAGCAGGCCGTGAGGCAGTGCTAGCTCGGCATCGTGCTGTTCGGGAGCCCAGGCTTGGGGATAGTCTGAGAGCGTGATGAGTTCGGCTGGTTGCAAGATATTCAGGGGCACGTCGTTTTGTACCGCGCGCACGGTGATGCCGGGCACGATCAGTTGCAGCACCACCACGAAGACCAGGATGGCGGAGAAGAATCCCCCGGTCGCCGGCAGCGTGATTGGACGAAACACGTTGTCGAGCAGAATTTCGGCGCGGTCGCGCATTCTGCGCCAGGTGCTCGGAGCGTCTTGCCGGTCCGGCGATTGAGCGGCGGCTACGCGAATGCGCGTGGCAAGGTCCGCGGGAGGAAGGCTCCGCGGCACGCGAGACAGCAGCGCGCTCAATTTCCGGAAGCGCTCAAGTTCTTCGCGGCAATCCGCGCAGCCATCCAAATGTTCACGAACCTGGACGCGACTGCGAACCTGGGCGTCGCCGCTGATGGCGTCGTCCATATACCCGGCCAAATTTGCGCGAACGGTGGCGCACTTCATGGGAGTTCCTCGCTCGCGGAACTCTCCCGCGCGAACCTGCTGCGTGCAGAAACGGTGTTGCGGTACGGGCCGAAGTGCGGCGCGAACGCCGGTCGCGGCATGCGGCTCGAGGCGGCGCGCGACGCGGAAGAGGACGCGCTAAAGCGCGCGCCGACATTTGTACGGCCATTTGAGTACGCTGCTGCGTTGCCGCCGTCCCCCGCGGATGCGATCGCCGCATCGGGTTCTGCGTCTGCGACCGCAGAGTGATCGTTTTCATGTGCGATCGCGGAGCGATCAATTATGGGCACGACCGCTGAGCGGTCGTTTTCGTGTGCGATCGCGGAGCGGTCAATTGTGGGCGCGACCGCTGAGCGGTCGACTAGCAGGGGCTCGAGGAGATCTTTCAGCGCGCGGCGGCCGCGGAGGATGCGCGACTTCACCGTGCCGGCGCTGCACTCCAGCACTTCGGCGATTTCTTCGTAGCTCAGGCCTTCGAGGTCGCGCAGAATCACGGCGCTGCGGAAGACTTCGGGAATTTCCTGCAGCGCGCTCTGCACCGCGGCTTGAATTTCGTGTGCGGCGAATTGCTCGAAAGGCGTCGCGCCCAGGTCTTCGATCTCGATCGCGGCGTGCCCTTCTTCGGGTTCGGCGTCGATGGAAACGTTTTTCTGGAGGTGGCGTTTGAACCAGCGCTTGTGGTTGAGCGCTTCGCGGATGGCGATGCGATACAGCCAGGTCTTCAGCGAACTGCCCTGGCGGAAACTGCGAATGCCGCGAAACGCCTTCAGGAAAACTTCCTGGGTCCCATCGGCGGCGTCTGCGACATCTCCAAGCATACTCAAGATCAAATTGTAGACTGGCCCGTGATAGTGCGTGACCAGCCAGTCGAACGCGGTTTCCGAACCAGCCTGTAGCTCGGTCACCAGCCGCGATTCATCGACGCCCCACGAGAGAGCACTGGCCCAGTCAGACAATGCTGGCCTTTCCGGTCCGACGGTGCAGTCCGGACCATCCTGACCCATGAAGCGCGACGGTCTCAACTCCGGGCTCGGCATTCCTGCGTGCCTCGACGCCCGATGTCCGCTCTACTGGCTTAGACACCGGGAGGGGCGGAACTGTTTCCGCCGCTGCGCTGATTGTGGCACCGCGTGCCCAGTACTGCAATGGCCCGGTGGACATGGAACCGGGTCGATGCATGCTGAGAGGCGCCGAACTTCCGACGGCGATTCTGGTTAACAGTTTACCCCCCTCCCCCACCCTTTTTCGTAAGTGCGGATTCTAAAGGACTTTAAGCAGGATTATGCACTTGACAAAAGATTGAGATTGGCATATCATTCTGAGTATGGACGTTAGTTACTTGATCTTGCGCGAATTGGAAGCCCGGATGATCTGCTTTAGGTCTTTCTTGATCGAAGCGACCAATTTGCGCGTCGGCACTTTCTTTAATAACTGCTTTCGTCCCTTTTCCATGTGGGGTGTCCTGTGAATCTAATTGACCTCAACAAAGCCTTTCCGACCGATGACAAGTGCCGCGAATTGCTCGTTCGCCTGCGCTTCCCGGAAGGCCCGCGATGCATCCGCTGCAAAGGCGAAGCAGTCGAACTCGAAACCGACAAGCAACTGTTCTACTGCAAAGCCTGCGATTACCAGTTTACCGTCACCGCTGGCACTGTATTCAACGACTCGCATCTTCCACTTGTCAACTGGTTCGTCGCAACACTCCTGCTCTGCGAGGCGAAGAAGGGCATATCGGCCTGCCAGATTCAGCGCACGCTCGGAATCGGAAGTTATCGCACGGCGTGGTACCTCTGCCATCGCATCCGCTCCGCGATGGTCGAAAGTCAAAAAGCGATGTTGGACGGCGTGATCGAGATTGACGAAACCTACGTCGGCGGAAAGGCGCGGCGCGGTCTGCCACGCAAAGAGAAACAGGTCGTCATCGGCATTCGCAAGCGCGGCGGAGAATTGCGGCTCATCCGCGTCAACCAAGCGACCTCGGAAGAAATCAAAAAGGTCGTTGCGGAGAACGTGAGCGAAGATGTCGAAGTGATCGTCACCGACGAATCCGCAATCTATCCGTGGGCTTTCAGCACGAATCACAAGAAACTCCACAAGACGATTAATCACTCGCGCGAGTACGTTTCGGGCGACGTTCACACGAACACCGTGGAATCCGCGTTCTCTCTCTTCAAGCGCGGAGTCATGGGAACGTGGCATCGCATGAGCGTCAAGCATCTTCCCGCTTACCTCGACGAAATGGTGTTCCGGTTCAACCGTCGCAAGAATCCGAATCTCTTCACCGATACGCTGCGACACATGGTTACGGCTCCGGTTCTGACGTACGAGAAGCTCACAGCTAAGAAAGCGGCAAACTTCTAGCAGGTGTCTCACTAATCTCAAGGGTCAGCGCAAAACCAAAATGCTTCATACTCTCTTTCAGTTTTCCGAGTTCCGAGAGGTATTTCTTAATTTCCACTTCAAAACTTGTTCCACCCTCTAGACGTGCCCAACCTCGCCCGCATTTCGGGCACTTCAACAAGGCATCGTTAACGTCCCCGTTCAGCGGCAATAAAAGAGTCGCCCTACACTGTTCATTCTTGCACTGGCAGCGCATTCCGATGATGTCGGAAACCTCGATAAAATGCTTCGTCTGAATCGTCATAAGATGGTCTCCGGCTACGGTTCCGACTTATTGTCCTTTACTTTTTCTTTCACGTCCTTAACCATCTCCCGCATTCTGCTTAGGTCTTGCTCTTCTTCCGAAAACGTCGTTTTGTCCAATCCGATTTTGAGAACGAATTCATCAAGCAGATACGGATAAGGATGCCAATTTACTTCCGCCATTCTGTCGGGTTCGGAAAAAAAGCGTGAGGCTGTAATTCTTTTGTGTTCCTGTCGCAGGTTAAGAAGTTTTTGTTTACATATTTCTAATTCGTTGGCGAAATCTACATCGCGGGATGTGAGATCGGCGCAGTTGAAAAACAGGTCATCCATCAATTCCAAAAAATCAGATGCCCGTTTTTCGATGTTGGCGACATGAGTTCGATCTTCGAACGAGGCTCCTATTTCGGCTACGAGAGCTATGCGCGTGCTACCCCCGACATAAGCATCTGTAACCTTCGATTGCGACACTAAAAAGCTTGCCAGCAATACAGCGCGATGCATCGTTAGGTTCTCCCGATACATACGCTTCAGGAGCGCTTTATTTGCGGCTGTCGCAAACCCAACAATGGCGTAATCTTCCGTGACTTCGTAGACCCGTTTCCCCCTAAGCCGCAACATCACAAAATTGTCGTTTCTTGGTTTTGCTGCGACAAGGAACTCCGCAGTTCGCTCCTGAGCGGATAACACCGCGAGGGGAACATCAGACGCATATACCTCGCGGATGGCTTCTCTAACCATCTTAATCAGTTTGTGTTTTGTATTCGGAGGATCAGCGGTCACTCGCTCAAGCAATTCCTGTGGGAATGCATCTGTTATCACATCTATCCCGGCACCACCGACCGCGAGGGGATACAATCGGTCTGGAGACACGGCTAATTTCTCTGTGTACTGCTTTTCGTCTCCATAAGTTTCTTGGGTATCCGCAACGAGCACGCCACCCTCACGACAGCGAAGCGCAGCAATATAGCTCACGGCTTTCCTCCGAGGAAGCCGCTGCAAACTTGGGTGATGAAGATACGGCTTCGCCACGGATTATACTCCCCACTTTCGTGAAGTGTATAATCCTGCTTTAAGTCTAATGTTTTTGGAAGTGCGGATTCTAAACGAGTTACGCGGCCATTTTTCGGAAGTGCGGATTCTAAAGGGTTTACGGCTGGAGCGACGTTTTGGGACGGGGCGGCGGAGGCGTCCGGCGGTGTGCGGGGCGTTCGAATTAGTATTTGAGTTAACACAGGTTAGGGTAGCATGTTGGTAACTTTTTGTCAAGGACCAAATTGGGACACGGAGTTATCAGGCCATGAACGGCAGCGTGAAACTGGTCGATTGGATGAGTGAGGAGAAGCGAAGGGAAAGTCAACCCCAAGACCCAGGTTCAAAAACCGAACCTGGGACACCCAGCAGAAAGTCAAGAGAAAGAGGCCACCCTTGCAAGAACCGCAGGGATGGGCCACCCTCCCCGGTTTTGGCTGTGCTGGGCGCTTGGGATTGAGTTTTCCGAGTGAGGGGGAGCTGGAAGGAGAAATTCAGTGCCCCACCCGGCAGTAGCTTTTGCATATGGGAGTTGATTTTTACCGTACTGCTCCCGGCGGACGTTTATCGTCTGCGTTCGTCTTCTGGTTCAATCCCGCCGCAATACCATTCAGCAGTGTCGCGTAGTTAGCTTTGTGCCCTTCATATTCTACGATCGTCCAGGCGCTACGATTCTGAAACAACGTGAAATCATGTAGCTCCTCCCAATTGACTTGTACGATCCAAGATGATCCCCCTCTGGACTGTGCGACGATCTTATCGAGCAGGTACCTGACGGGCACGTTGCGTTCGTTGAATGGCCCGACCTCGTCTCTGGTATCGCCGGCGCGAGCATCACCACCGAAACCTTTGATCTGTGGGTTCAACTCGGTTGCAAGTTGGATGCGTAGAAGCCAACTCACCAGTTGCAGTTCTCCTCGGTTGGCTTCCCATTTCGATATTACAAAATCAAGGATATTCCTGCTCGTTGCTCGTCGCGATCTTGGTCTCAGTTCGATGACGCCGTAGTGCTTTTCGGTTGTAATTGGGTGTCCGGGACCTAGGATCGACTTGATCGTCGCCTGTACGGTACTGTTCTTAATGTCGAAGTCGGCGAGTTCAGTAAGTAGCGCCGCATCGACCTCTTCGATTCCGAAGCATAAGCCGTTTTCGTCTCCGAACCTCAGCAATGCCTCAATCCGCGACGCTTGCTGAACGCGAAACGCAGGAACGCTCGCAGACAAATCCGGGGAAGTGTTGCAGGTCGCGCTAGCTGAAAGCTGGGTAGCCAGAAACCAACACACCAGCAGGAATGGTCGCATTATATTTCTCATGGCTAGTACCCATCAATGGTAATGGAATTGTACTCATACGCCACCATATTGGCGTGTGCTAATGGCCGCGATCAAGCGGAGGTCCCTCCACTGCGGGCCACGGAGGCGGCGGCCCTTCGATCGGGATGACAGTTTTGGGGAGGGCGGTCGCAAGTGGAGGGAAGGAGCGGCGCTGATGAGTAGGAAACTTCAAGGACCGCACCCTCAAAAACGGAGGATGCCGGGTGCCGACCCTCCAAGTCAAAACCCGAAGAGAGATTCCTCTCTACGCAGGCCGACCGTTCGCGGCGAGCGAACGGGAAGAAAAAGTCGGCCTGCTTCGCTCGGAATGACAGGTGGGACAATCGGGAGAAGGTGGGGGAGAACTGCGGGGTTTGGGCATTCTTGGGCTTGGGTTGGTCACGATGACCGCGGTTAGGCGCGATCAAGCTGGGGTCCCTCCACTGCGGGCCACGGAGGCGGCGGCCCTTCGGTCGGAATGACAGTTAGGAGAGGGGCAGTCGCGGATGGAGGGGAGGAGGGACCGTGACGGGGAGGGGACTTCAAAGACCGCACCCTCAGAAACGGAGGGTGCGGCACCCGGCGAAACGATGCTCGTCTACACACCTTCAACGATGCGGTAGTCGCGATCCGCACCGGAGCTGAGAGCCTGAAGCGCCTTTTTGTAAGCCTCACTTTCGTGGGCCGCCAGCGCGATATCGTAGCTGTCGAACTCGACAATCACAGTCCGCAGCTGCAATCCGGCTTCGTGGGCCTGAACCTGGCTTGTGGACCCGGTCAAAAGGCGCCCGCCAAATGACTGAACCGCCGGCACTGCTAATGCCCCATAGGCCTTTAGGGCTGATTCATCCGAAATTGATCTGTAGGCAACCACCCAATAACCCTTTTTCATGGCGTCCTCTTTTCCGTGCGTGTTCGTTGAGAAGACCCGCGCCGTAACTAGGCAGCTCCCCGGTCGCTCTCGCGTTCCCAAGTATCAATATTTTCCATGATGAACTTGGCGCGTTCGGGGTCGAAATCTGTATCCTCTTGGTCCACATTCAGGTCCATCTTCGCCAGAGCGATGTTTGGCCGAACGAAATAAAATCTACCATCCTCGCGGCTGTAGTAATGCATAGTGGGAATCCAGTTCGGTGCCGCGCCTACACTCCAAGAGCCCACCAACCAGCCGCCCACTTTCCTGCCGGTCTCGTCCACGGCAATCTTGGCCCACATGTTGAGATTATCCTTCGACGCGGCATGGCTCAGAATCTGCTCGTTGTTTCCCGTTTCCCTCGACGTGACCAGCCTTAGAATCTGCTCTCCCTTGTCTTTCTCCATCGCGACTCCTTGCGCGGCCACTCTACAAAAAATTGGGCGGTGACCCTCACTGAGGAACCGCATCACCTTTTTGCCACCACGTGCCAGTTGAGCGCAAGAGTCGAATGGCGCGGCGAAAATTTTTCCACCAATCTAGTGGTATACCCGCCATCCTCTGCACAAGGGGCGAGTATACTTACGATATGGATTACAGCGTAGGCTCCCGCATCCGAGTCCGCCTTTACAGCGGCAAAGTTGTCGAAGCTGAAATAACGGCGATCACGAACCAGTCCGCAGGCCGGAAGGTGCAGATCGTCTATGGCAACGTGACGGTGGCGATTAATCCGGCGCAAATTACCGAAGTTCTGCCGACAATATAGTGCGCCAGCAAATCAATCTTGGACTGTGCTATCTCGTGGACTCAGCCAATCCGCCGAACCAATCCGCCTCTCACGACGGCGAGTTCGTTTAGAGCAGCCTCGATAGCCTCGTTCTCGACTTGGTCGAGCCGAACTGTCGATGCCAACCTTTGTTCGATGGCATACAACGCATCCTCTATGAGGGTGGCCATCCGGGCGGGGTCGGTCTCCAGAACAGCACACTCATAGGCTCCTTGCCACCAGTACGTCGCTGAATTGTTCATTTTGTTCCAGCTTCCGGGCTGTGGGACGCCAAACCTTAAGGGTTCACGGTACGCCAGCGTACAAAGGAACACAAGGGCGATGTGTTGTTCTTGGATTTGAGGCGGTCACGATGACCGCGATTGGGCCGGGGTCCCTCCACCGCGGGTCGCGGAGGCGGCGGCCCTTCGGTCGGGATGACGGTTAGTGAGGGGCGTTTCGCGGATGGAGGGAAGGAGCGACCGTGAGTAGGAGGAGACTTCAAAGACCGCACCCACAGAAACGGAGGGTGCCGGGCGCCCAACCCTCCAAGTCAAAACCCGAAGAGAGATTCCTCTCTACGCAGGCCGACCGTTCGCGCCGAGCGAACGGGAAGAAAAAGTCGGCCTGCTTCGTTCGGAATGACGGAGAAAAATCCAACACGGAGAATCGGCGTGTCGGGCACCCCGAGAAGAAAGCAGATCCCTCGCGCAGCTCGGGATGACAGCTGGGAGAAGGCGGGAGAGCGGGGCACCCGCTACAAAGCTACTCGGCGAGGGGAGCCGATGCCTTCATCCGATTGGCCCGGAGATCATGCCCCAGGCTTGCGATCAACGGCCCCTGACGCGTATTTGGCCGCGACGGTAATGTCAACGTGGGCGCCCTTTTTGAGCTTTACTTCGTCGCCGTGTTCGTCGGTCAGTGAATTTTCGATGCGAAGATCTCGGTACCCGTAATCGCCTTCGATAGAAATCTGCGCCCTCCCCGGCTGATTGGGAAGTGGAGACGGTATCAACTTGTCCACGGTTCCGGAGATGATGGTTCTTGGGTGCACGGTAATTCTCGCCGAGTCCAAGTTGAGTTCCGCTATTTTTGCGGACTTCGACATGCGCGGCAGCGCCATTTCGGTCTGAACGCTGGCAGGTATTGCGTTGCCCAGTTTTTTTTTTGGTTTGTTATTGTTCATGGATTTATTCCGCGAGATTCACCTGGCGATATGCCTTTCTTTCGATTGTCAAATACCCGCGACAAACCGTCCGTCGTTGAACTTCAAAGTCTCCTGATGATCCAAACGATCAAGCAAATAACCAACAAAGTCCCAAGTAGTCCGTATCCCAGCATGGTGTCTCCTATTCTTCAATGAACCTCATCTTTGGAGGGGGGCGAGTTCCACTGTAGGCGATTCGGAGGACGGAAACTGTGCCGTTCCGGACAGAGAGGTCGCTCAGGGTTAGGTTCCTTATCTTGCGGCGCCGCGAGCAGCCACTTGTGCATGACAATGCGGAAATCGGGTTTCAGATCGCGAAACGCGAGCCTCATTTCGGGTGTCGGGTTGGCGCACAAGGGGTCTACGACGGGAATTTCTGACGTGCGGCGGAGTAAAAAATGGATTTGACACGTTCCGAGACGGAGTAATATCTTCTACTCGGTTGGTCTCCAAACTGTGAATCATGGTTGTGGAGCATTGATCTCTCGGGTAGCCGTGGGCTACAGGCGGAGTGAGGTAGTTGCGTCGCTCC
>JBEKWY010000180.1:0-9807 GCA_049512575.1 Candidatus Acidiferrum sp. | reverse complement strand
ATTTCGAGATGCTCGGGCGAGACGTGCGAGCCGCGGCAAATCCCGGTCATGCCGCAGCCAACCGTCGAAGGCGTGTTGGGCATGGCGCGAATCACCGGCACTTTGGCGCCGGCGTGTTGCTCAATGTAACTGGTCGGCACGGAGGCGGCAACGGAAATCACCAGAGTCTTCTCGCCCAACTCCGGCGCGATTTCTTTCAGCACTTCGCTGACGACCTGGGGTTTTACGCCCAGGAGCACGATGTCCGCGCCGTGGACCGCTCTGCGATTATCGGTGGTCACTGACGCGCCGAGTTCCTTTGCGAGAGAGGCAGCCTTCTCCGCGTGCTTCACTGTCGCGGTGACGTTCTTGGGCGCAAACAATCCCTGCTTCAAGTAAGCGCGCAGCAGAATTCCGCCGAGTTTTCCGGCACCCAAAACCGCTAATTTTTTGTCCGATAGCTTCTGTGTCATGGTGCAGACATTGTTGACGTGTTCGGCCATCCGGTCAACGTCAGATTCGCCGGCGGCCTTACGCTTAGGCTTTCGGCAAGCTAGTAATCCAAGCAGCACCTCGACGAACGTCACGCTGGAGACGCGGCGCGAGGATGGCAAGATAAAGCATCCGTTATGCCTACCCCTTCGCATCGCGGGGGCCCCAAGACTGCTCCGGCCGACCGGCCGAGTTCAGGTGCCGGCTCGATGTTGCGCGACACGATCGGGTTGTGTCTCGAGTGGGGAATCGAGATCATGGTGCGCGTGACCGGGAAGCGCGTGCTCAAGACGGAAGCTCCGTGGCTGGGTTGCTTCCTGGGCCAGCCGGGCCCCATCGGCACGCGAATCTACGAGCGCATCGCGGCCGAGCAAGGGCTGCGCATCGAGGTGCCTGGAGACGCTGGCCTGATTCCTGAGTTCAGCGCCTTGCGCGGGCCGTCGTTCAATCCGTACGCCATCCGGCCAGAGATTCGCGATTTCTACGAGCATGCCGCGCAATATCATCTGGAAGTGTGGAGCGAAGTTTCGCTGGCCGGACGTTTCTTTCTGTGGCTGCTGGTGGAATTCATCAGCCGCCGGATGGACCAACTGAACTTTCCGATTTCGTCGCTAGAAGTAGCGAAGGGGATGAGCAGCGAGGTGATCCAGCTGCGCGAGCCGGGGTCGCGTGGTGTCGTGGCGACGGGGTGGCTGCGCCGGCTGAAGTCCTCGGGAAGTGTGATTTACGCTGGCTTGTATTCAACCGTGCAAATTCCTGGGGAAGAAAATCCGTGTGTCAAGGTGACGTTCCCGTGTCGCGGTAGCGCGAACGTTTATCTGCGGCCCGTTGCGCACGCGGATGGGTCGTTCGGACTGGATTCATCGGGATCGGGATTTGGGCGCTCGGGATTCTACCGGCTGGTGGACGGCGGGCCGGACCATTGGCGGGTGAGGAATTTCACGACGCTGCATGAGCTGTTTCGAGTTTATGTGGATGGCGAAGGGGTGCTGCGGACCGATCACACGGTTTCTTTTCTGGGGATCACCATTATTCGGCTGCACTACAAGATGTTGCCTTCTCCTGCGGGCGAAAGACGCGAACGCGGCCCGGGCGCTAGGATTGCGGCCGGACTGACGGCGTGAAAGCTGGGCCTTACGAGACGCGGGACGGGCTAAAGCCCGTCGCCTACATTCGCACCGAGCATAGACTGAAGTCTGTGCGCCTTGCGAGTTAGTCGTGATGCCCGCCGTGCAGGACGTGGATCGCGTGTGGCAGCAGGTGCGCGACCACCTCCAGCGATTCCAACGCACCCTTAGGGCTTCCGGGCACATTTACGATCAAACTTTTGTGGCGTACGGCTGCAACCGATCGCGACAGCACCGCGGTCGGCGTTTTGTCGAGGCCTTGGCGGCGCATTTCTTCGGCGATGCCGGGGATTATGCGGTCAGCGACGGCTTGCGTTGCTTCGGGCGTGTTGTCACGGGGGCCAATTCCGGTGCCGCCGGTGGTGACGATCACGTCGACGCGGCCGGAGTCGGCTAGTTCGCGGAGTTGCTGGCGGATTTCGGCGGGATCATCGGAAACGCGCAAGCCGGCCATTACTTCCCAACCCAGGCCGCGGCAAAACGCGACTACTGCGGGTCCGGATAAATCTTCGCGCTCGCCTCTGGCTACGGAATCGCTGATGGTGAGGACCGCCACTCGCATCGGGCGGCTACTGGGTCTCGACCGCGTCGCGGCTGGCTTCGTCCATTAAACGCATGGCTTCCATCAACAGGCCGGTGGTGTTGCGGGTGGTAGTAGTGCGGGTCGAGGTGTTGGCGGCGTTGAAATCGATTTCGAATTCGCCTTCGGTCCAAAGGATAACCTTGTAAACGGCATCGTCGCCTTCGACGCTGCCGATTTTCGCGTCGCGGCATTGCCCGCCGGCGAAGTAGAGTTCGCCTTTCTCGCTGCCCTTGCGGACGATTAGACGGCACGACTTCTGGCCCATTTCGAGCGATTGCAGCAAGTCGGTCATGTTCATCTCTTCGAGCCGGCCTTGAATCACACCTGGACGCGATGCCGTCTTCTGCAGCTTCTCGAGATGAAGCCGATCGACGACTTTTTTGGTGATGCGGACTAAGTCCTTAACTAAAAACGGCTTGGTGATGAATTCCTCTACGCCGTCGACCAACGGCCGCAGACGTTCTTCGATATCGGCGCGGCCGGCCATGAACAAGAACGGGATGTGGCGCGTTTTTTCGCGTCCGCGCAGCTTCTCGAAGAGCTGGCGGCCGTCGAGGCCTGGCATCTTGTAGTCGCAGAGAATTACGTCGGGAGGCTCATCGATCACTTTCAGCAGGGCGTCGGCGCCGTCCGGGGCAATGACCACCTCGCAGACAGACTCCAGACCTTTTTCAATGAGGTCGCGAACCAGCGGATTGTCATCGACCAGGAGCAGCGTGACGCTCTTGCCGCTGGCTGCCGCTGCTGCGCTCATCGCGCACCGCTCCGCCGGCTTGCAGACGCCTTCGTCCGACCGCTACGCGAGCGCGCGGAGCGCACCTTTGCCGTGCGGTGGAAATCGCCGCTCTTTCCGCCAGTCTTGGTAACCAGGCAGATGTCTGTGATCTCCATCCCTTTGTCGAGGGCTTTGCACATGTCGTAGACCGTGAGGGCTGCGGCAGAAACGGCGACCAAGGCTTCCATCTCCACGCCAGTCTGGGCGGTCGCCACAACGGTGGAACGAAGTTCAACGCCATTCTGGCACAGGCGTGCGGTCACATCAATGTGAGTCAACGGTAGAGGATGACAAAGAGGTATCCACTCCGCGGTGCGTTTCGCGGCGGCGATACCGGCGATGCGGGCGACTTCCAGCGGGCTGCCTTTGGGGTTTTTGAGGCGGCGGACGGCAGTTACTACTTTCGGCTTCATTTTTACTGAGGCTCGGGCTACGGCGGTGCGCGTGGTTACTTGCTTGGTCGAGACGTCCACCATTCGGACTTCGCCCTTCTTGGTGTAGTGGGAGAGTTTGGGCATGGGATTAGTTTACTTGGATGCGTGGGGACGGGCACGGCCGTGCCGTGCCCCTACCGGGCTTTGCTGAAGAAGAGAGAGAGAAAAGAAGGAATTAACACAGAGGGCGCAGAGATCGGAGCACAGAGGGCACGGAGATGGGTGGGTCACACGATGTCCTTGCGGAGGAGGATCGACACCGTCTCGCCTGCGGCGATTTCTTCGCGGTCGGCTGGGACGACTAGGAAACAGTTGGCGCGGGCCAGGGCGGCTACGTCGCCGGAACCTTGCCAGGTTAGCGGCTTTACCTCCGGCGTCGCTCCTTGCCATTGCACGCAAGCTGGCAGGAAGTGAGTCAGCCCGGGTTTCTCCTTCAATGATTCACCGAGTTGGGCCTGCACCAACGGCAATGCTCGGGCTTCTGCGCCGTTCAGCAAGTCGATCGCGGCGGTTACGAATAGCTCGAACGTCACCATGGTTGAGACCGGATTCCCCGGCAGCCCAAAGAAAAACGTGTCGCGGCAGCGGCCGAATACCGCCGGTCTGCCGGGACGTATGGCAACGGCGTCAAAATAGAATTCGGCGCCGAGATCCTTCAGCACGGTTTCGACCAGGTCGTACTTCCCCATCGACACCCCTCCGGAGATCACCAGGACATCTTCGCGGAGGCCGCGCTCAATCTTGGCGCGCAAAAAGTCTGGCCGATCCGGGGCATTGCCCAGCAGCACCGGTTCGCCGCCAGCAAGTTTGGTTTGAGCGGCGAGGGAGACGCTGTTGCTGTTGCGAATCTGGAAGGGCCCCGGCTTTTGATCGACAAGGACGACTTCGTCGCCGGTGGAAAGGATACCGACGCGGGGCTTCGCGGCGCAGAGCAACTCGGTCTGGCCCACCTGCGCGGCCAGCGCGACTTCCGCGAATCCCAGTCGCGTACCGGGCGTGAGAATCGTTTGGCCGGATTTTGCTTCGCTGCCGCGCGGGACGAAATTCTGGCCCGCGCGGGTGTCGCGATCGAAGCGGATCTTGTCGCCTTCGCGTTGGGTGTGTTCGATCATGACGACGGCGTCGGCTCCCGGCGGAAGGGCGGCACCGGTCATGATTTGTACGCAGGTCCAGCGCGCGAGCGGGGATGTCGCGGCGTCGCCCGCTTTGATCTCGCCGGCGCAGCGGAGGTCGGCACCCTTTGAGGCGTCGGCCGCGCGGACAGCGTAACCGTCGCGAGTGGATCGATCGAACGGCGGGTATTCGCGGTCGGTTTTAATTGGATGGGCTACGACGTAGCCCAAGGCCTCCCAGACGTTTACGACTGTGGTTGCGCGCGGGCCTTTCTTTTGCTGCAGATGGTCGATTACGGTTTGGCGGGCTTGCTCGTGGGTGAGCATGGTGGTTGGGCCGATGGTTCCTAGTTGCTGCAATTTTGCGGACATGGGGCGCAGCAATGCTGCGCCCCTACAAGATCACGTTCGCGTTTGGAACACCGACTTAACATTTAGCACCGAGAAGGGCCGCCTACAGCCAGCTTGCGAATAGCGTGCCTTCTGGAACGATGGTGGCGTCACGTTCCGGGCCGGTGGAGATCATGCCGATCTCTACCTGCAAAAATTCGCTGATGAAGCGGAGGTAGTCGAGCGCGGCCTTCGGCAGTTTGCCGGCGTCTTTTTCACCGTAGGTGGATTGGCACCAGCCCGGCAGCGTTTTGTATTCGGGCTTGACGTGCTCGTACTCTTCGGAGAGCGCGGGCATCTCCTGGAGCGTTTTGCCTTTGTATTTGTAGCCCACGCAGACCTGGATTTCGCGTTGCGTGTCGAAAACATCGAGCTTGGTGACCACCAGCGAATCGATGCCGTTGGTCATTTTCGAGTAGCGCAGCAGGGCCAGATCGAGCCAGCCGCAGCGGCGGGGGCGTCCGGTGACCGCGCCGAATTCTTTGCCGCGCTCGCGGACCTCCTGCGCGTCGAGGTCGGGCATCTCTGTCGGAAAGGGACCGCTGCCGACGCGCGTGGTGTACGCCTTGGAGATGCCGAGGACATTTTTGATCTTGGTTGGCGGAACGCCGACGCCTACCGTGGCTCCGCCGGAGATGGCGCTGGAGGAGGTCACGTAGGGATAGGTGCCGTGGTCGATGTCGAGCATGGTGCCTTGGGCGCCCTCGAAGAGCACCGACTTGCCTTCGTCGAGCGCGTGATTGATGAGTTCCGCGGTGTCGCAGATGTATTCGCGAATTTTTTCGCCGCTGCGCAGCGTTTCTTCGACTTCATGAGAGAAGTCGATGTCGGCGCCGTACGCGCCCTTCGCCAGGCGATTCTTCTCCGCCACGACTCGCGCGGCTTTCTCGCGAAATAGCGCGGGGTCAAGCAGGTCGCAGGTGCGCAGGCCGCGGCGCGCCATCTTGTCTTCGTAAGCCGGACCAATGCCGCGCGATGTGGTGCCGATTTTGTTCGCGCCGCGCGCCGTTTCCGCGGCTTTGTCGAGCTCACGGTGATAGGGAAAGATCAAGTGGGCGCGATTGCTGATGTGCAGGCGGCCTTTGACCTCGATGCCGGCCTTCGCGAGGGTTTCGATTTCGGCGACCAGGGCGCCCGGATCGATGACCACGCCGGTGCCGATCACCGCGTGTTGCTTGGGGCGCAGGATGCCGCAGGGGATGAGCTGGAGGACGTACTTGTGTTTGCCGATGATGACGGTGTGACCGGCGTTGTGTCCGCCGGCGACGCGCGCGATGTAGTCGAACGAGCCGGCCAGGTAGTCCACCACCTTGCCCTTGCCTTCGTCACCCCATTGCGCGCCTACGACCACCACCGATTTCATTCGGACGCTCTCCTTGACCGCACTTATCCGCGCACTTTCCACGGCGGATTACTACTGTTGGGAAGAACCGAGTACGAGCAGACTTCTAATCGTAAGCTTGCGGCGCTTTCAACGCAAGATGGCGTGGCCGTCTGCGAAACACACCGCGCGGACTGACTATTTTGGCGCCAGCTCAGAATAGCGGAAACAGTCGACCATGTGATCGTTCACCAAGCCCGTGGCTTGCATCAGGGCGTAGCAGATCGTCGAGCCTACGAAGCGGAAGCCGCGTTTTTGCAGGTCTTTGCTGAGGGCGTCGGATTCTGGGGTGCTGGCGGGTAGTTTTTTGTGGGTTTTCCACGCGTTTTGTTTTGGCTGGCCGCCCACGAAGTTCCAGATGTAGGCGTCGAAGGAGCCGAATTCTTTTTGGAGTTGCAGGAAGGCTTGGGCGTTGCTGATGGTGGCGGCGATTTTCAAGCGGTTGCGGATGATGCCGGGATCGGCGAGCAAGGCTTTCACTTTCTTGGCGTTGTAGCGCGCTACTTTTTTGGGATCGAAGTTGGCGAAGACTTCGCGGTAGCGAGCGCGTTTCTTCAGCACGGTGTCCCAGCTTAGGCCAGCTTGCGCGCCTTCCAGGGTTAGGAACTCGAACCAGGTGTGGTCATGGTGGACGGGGACGCCCCATTCTTCGTCGTGGTAGGGGATGTTTATGTCGCTGGTGGCCCAGCGGCAGCGGGTGAGTTTTTCTACTGGCTTGATCATCGACGGGTCTTCTCCGAGGGCGGAAAAACAGTGCTGCTCGAACAAAAAGAATAGGCTCTAGACATCTTGCCGAGTAGGGGCGCAGCAGTGCTGCGCCCCTACAAGTTTTCCGACCCGCTGCTACTGCTCGCTGATGGAATGGACGATCAATGTGTTGCCGCCAAGCAGGACTTGATCGGAGGCGAGCTCTTCGGTCCAGCGATCTTTTCGGCGGGACTCGTTTGCTAGCTTCGCCAAAAGCTTGATTAGCGCGGTGAGCGGCCAGTAGAGCCACTGGTTCGCTTTTTTGCGATCGCGATGGACGCCCTGAATCGTGAAGCCGTTTTTCTCCAGGTAATAGCGGAGCTCGCTGTAGCCGAGGGGATTGGCGTGTACCGCGATTTCATCCAAGCCGGCACTGGAGTTGTGAATCTGCGCCTTCGACCGGGCAGAGAGCGGTTTGAAGTGCGAGGTGTAACCGAAGAGCAGCCATTTCACGCGCTCTTCTACGTTCATTATGTTGGGTACGCTGATAATGAGGTGGCCGCCGGTTTTCAGCAGGCGCTTAAATTCGCGAAAGGCTTGCGGCGGTGAATCGATGTGCTCGAGGCCTTCGAGGCAGGTGATGTAATCGAACGAACCTGCCGAATACGGCAGCGTGCCTGCCAGATCGCCGGCTTTTATCTCGACGCCCTTCAGCCGAAACAATTGCGGGTAGAGATCGCAGCAGCGAACCGAGAAGCCTGCGGCGACTAGGTCTTTGGCGAGAGCGCCCTCGCCTGCGGGGCAATCGAGGATCGTGCCGCGAGGCAGAGGCTTCAAGATTTCGAGGACGGTTTCGTGCAGGCCCGGTCGCGACATCGGCTTAGGGCTGTGGTCGTCCGTGGGATGCTGCGGACTGATTGCCGGCTTTGGCGCCGGCGAAATGGGCGTCGCTGTGGTGTCCGCTGTAGCCAACGTGGTCCGCGCTTTCGTCGTGCCGTTCATCGCCCAGCCTAGTTGGCGCGCGGCGCTATTGCGGGGTCATCGCGCAAAGGCCGCGCTCCAACACAAAAAACAGGGCGGTCGCATTTTACTGCACGATCCGCCCTGTTCGTTATTCGATTTTCGCTCGCGAGCGCTGAAGATTACGAGGCGACGTGACGTTCGAGCGCCTTGGTGATCTGCTCTTTCGGCACCGCGCCGACGATCTGTTCGACGACTTGTCCATTCTTGAAGACCAGCAGCGTGGGAATCCCGCGAATGTTGTAGCGTCCGGCGGAATTCATCGCTTCGTCAACGTTCAACTTCGTCACCTTCAGTTTGCCGGCATAGTCGTGCGCGATTTCCGCGACGGTAGGCGCCAGCATGTGACACGGGCGGCACCACTCGGCCCAGAAATCAACCAGCACGGGTTGCGTGCTGCTGGCGGTCAAAACTTCCGCCTCAAAGTTTCCGTCGGTGATCGCCAAAATGTTGTTGTCAGCCATGTCTTTTGTCCTTAACGGCTTACCGCAAGTCGCCGTCAAATCTCTCCTTAAACAGCTTAGTTAGATGTTGCAACAGGCTTTTGGTTTCGTGTGGCGGGACCGCCGCTCGAAGCTGTTGGCCCTAACCCTCGTGCCCCTCGCGCGGCGGCGTAAACCTTCGCGTACTCCGTCGCCGAGCCCTTCCACGAAAAATCCTTGGCCATGCCGTTCAACTGGATGCGCTTCCAGATGCGCTCGTCCTCATAATGCTGGAGCGCGCGCCGCACACATTGCATCAATGCTGCCCCGGAATACTCTTCAAACTTGAAGCCAGTGCCGGTGCCAGACTCTAAGTCGAACGCCTCAATCGTATCATCAAGCCCGCCCGTCGCCCTCACCACTGGGACCGTACCATACTTCAAACTGTAGATCTGGTTCAAGCCGCACGGCTCGTAGCGCGACGGCATCAGAAATAGATCCGCACCCGCTTCGATTTGATGCGCGACGGTGTCGTCGTAGGCGATCTTCACGCCTACGCGACTCGGATACGCCGTGGCGAGCGAGCGGAATAGATCTTCGTACTTGCGATCGCCGGTGCCCAGAACCACCATCGTCATTTCTTCCTGCATCAATTCGTGGGCGCGCTCGGCGATCAGGTCGAAACCCTTCTGGTCCGCAAAGCGCGACACGATTCCAATGACCGGCCGCGCCAGTTCCTCTTGTGGAAACTCGAACAATTTTCGCAGCGCCTGCTTGCAGGCTTGCTTGCCGCTGAGGTCTTTTGCTGAATAGCGCGCAGCGATCAGTTTGTCCTTTTCCGGATTCCACAAGGCGTAATCCACACCGTTGAGAATTCCGACCAGCCGGTCCGCACGGTCGCGCACGACGCCGTCGAGACCATAACCGAAGTCCGGAGTCTGAATTTCTTCCGCGTACTTGTGGCTGACGGTAGTCAGGTAATCGGAAAAAATCAGCCCGCCTTTAAGGAGATTGACGTTGCCGAAGAATTCGATGCCGCCGGGATGAAATACGGCGATGGGAATATCGGCGCGAGACAAGACGTCGCGAGCAAACAAACCCTGATAAGCGAGATTATGGATGGTGAAAACGACCGGCAGGTTTTGCGCCACCGGATCGTTGGCATAGGCTGTCCGCAGAAGCACTGGCACGAGCGCGGTCTGCCAGTCGTGACAGTGAACGACGTCGGGGGGCCAGACGTTCTTGGCGATTTCGATGGCCACGCGGCAGAACTCGCTGTAACGCTCGGCATTGTCGGGATAATCGCCGCCACGTCCGCCGTATAGCCCGTCGCGATCGAAATACTCGGGGTCATCGACGAAGAAGTAACGCACCCCGCCGAGCACGCCACCGTCGGCGACGGCAG
>JBEKWY010000179.1:0-9930 GCA_049512575.1 Candidatus Acidiferrum sp. | reverse complement strand
TTCCTCAGCATCTGGAAATTGGCCGAGCTGCGTGGAATCGACGTGACGCCGGAATATGTGACGGTCAGTGCGCTGACAACCTACAGTGAGGTGCGCAAGAGCGACGCGCTCTCTCGCGAGTTCCCGCTGCTGTGCCTCGCCGCCGCCGAAACCGGCAGCGTCGCCACGCAAAATCGCGGCACACTCGGTGGAAATATCGCCAATGCCTCGCCCGCCGCCGATTCGCCGCCCGCGTTGCTCATCTACAACGCGGAACTTGAGCTTGTCTCCGCAGGTGGTTCGCGCTGGGTCCCGTATGACGGCTTCTGGACCGGCTACAAACAAATCGGTTTGCTGCCAGCCGAGTTGATTCGCCGGATTCGCCTTCCTCGCCTCGCGCAAGGACTGCGGCACTACTATCGCAAAGTGGGAACACGTCGCGCACAAGCCATCTCGAAGGTCTGCTTCGCCGGTGCCGCGCGTCTCGCTACCGGACGAATCGCGGATATTGGCATCGCTCTCGGGAGCGTTGCGCCGACCGTATTTCGGGCAGCGGAGACCGAAAAAGCGTTGCGTGGCGAGAAGCTGTCGCCCGCACTCTTGCGGGCTGCGCAAGATGTTCTTGCCCGCGAAATAGCGCCGATTGATGACATTCGCTCAACCGCACGCTATCGCCGCCGCATCGCGCAAAATCTTCTCGCTGAATTCTACGAAGCGTTATCCAGCTAGCGAATTGTCCATGCCGAATTTACCCAACATCCCCGGCGATTCCCCTCACAATGCCGGCGTCGTCGTTCGTGGACGCAGAATACTCACGCCGGAAGGTGAGCGTCCTGCGACAATCCACATTCGCGACGGCGTGATCGTCGCGATTTCCCATCTTGACGAAATTTCCAGCGATTCTCTCGTTTTCGACGCAGGTGACTTGGTCGTAATGCCTGGCTTGGTCGACACGCACGTGCACATCAATGAGCCGGGCCGCGCCGAGTGGGAAGGGTTTTCGTCCGCGACACAAGCAGCTGCCGCAGGCGGAATGACCACCTTGATCGAGATGCCGCTGAACAGTATTCCCGCAACGACATCGGCCGCCGCGTATCGCGAAAAAGTCGCCGCGACCGCCCATAAGTTGTGGGTCGATGTCGGCTTCTGGGGCGGCGTTGTTCCCGGCAACGTGCGCGAGCTGCGCCCGTTGTGGGAAGCAGGCGTATTTGGCTTCAAGTGCTTCCTGGTTCCGAGCGGGGTCAGCGAATTTGCGCTCGTTGCGGAGTCCGATTTACGTGCAGCATTGCCGGAATTGGCTGCGCTCGGGGCGCCGCTGCTGGCTCACGCGGAATTGCCGGGACCCATCGAATCCGCCATCAACAACGCAGCGTCGAAAAACGCGACGGGCGGGAACGATCCCTGCAAATACGCAACCTGGCTCGCATCCCGCCCGCGTGAAGCCGAAAATGAAGCCATCGCTCTTCTCTTGTTCTTGAGCCGTGAGTTCAACGCGCCTCTTCACGTCGTCCATCTGTCCTCGTCAGACGCAATTGCTCCACTGTGCGAAGCGAAAGCACTGGGCGCACGAATTAGTGTTGAAACCTGCCCGCACTACCTGGCGTTCGCCGCGGAAGAGATAGCTGCTGGCGCGACGGAATTCAAATGTGCCCCGCCGATCCGCGAACGCGAGAACCGCGAGAGGTTGTGGGCCGCGCTTGCCGATGGCACGATCGACCTGATTGCCTCCGACCACTCGCCCTGCCCGCCGTCCATGAAATTACGCGAGCGAGGTGACTTCCTGCGCGCGTGGGGCGGCATCGCTTCGCTTCAGCTTGGTTTGCCAGTGGTGTGGACGGAAGCACGTTCGCGCGGATATGCTCTGACGCACATTGTGAAATGGATGTGCGAAGGGCCGGCGAGTCTGGCCGGACTTACAGGCCGAAAGGGAGCCATTGCCGTGGGCTGCGACGCCGATCTCGTGATCTTCAACCCCGACGCGACATTTCGCGTGGATCCCGCGCGACTCTATCATCGGCATAAGCTCACTCCGTACGCGGGACGCGAGCTCACGGGCGTGGTTGAAGCGACTTTCGTGCGCGGACAAAAGGTCTTTGAAAAAGGCGAATTCGGCCCCGCAACGACCGGGTGTGTGCTTCGCCGAGGCAGTGTATGAAGGATTTCACGCAACTTGCGGATTTGGCATCGGAGAGGCTGGGTGGCAAGGTCTTGGCCGCCAATGATGAATTCTTTGCGCCGAAGCAGAACCTGCTAAAGGGACGGAGGCCAGTTTTCATCGAAGGAAAATATACCTCGCGTGGAAAGTGGATGGACGGATGGGAGACGCGGCGTCGGCGCACTCCCGGATATGACTGGTGCATCCTTCGCCTCGGTCTGCCCGGTATTCTTCGCGGCGCCGTGGTCGATACCAGTTTTTTCACCGGAAATTTCCCGGAGCAGTTTTCGCTCGAAGCGTGCGATCTGGGCAGCGCGCCGTACAAAGGTGAAAGCGCGCGCCTCAAGGATTCCGCGACTCTCTGGACGGAAGTCCTGCCCCAAACGCAGCTGAGGGGAGACTCAAAGAATCCGTTTCCGATCGCGAGTGAAAGCCGTTTTACGCATGTGCGGCTCAAGATTTATCCCGATGGAGGCGTCGCGCGGTTGCGTCTGCACGGCGAGGCCCACCCGGACATAAAGCGAAGTTCTCGCAGTGAGCTCGATCTCGTCGCGGTGGAAAATGGCGGGAGCGTGGTGACCTCCAGCGATGAATTTTATGGCGCGCCGCGAAACCTCCTGATGCCTTATCACGCGAAGAACATGGGCGACGGCTGGGAGACCAAACGCCGGCGAGGGCCGGGCCACGACTGGGTGATCCTGAAGCTCGGAGTGCCGGGAACAATCCGGCGCGTCGAAGTGGACACGGCACACTTCAAAGGCAATTATCCGGACCGTTGCTCGCTCGAAGCCTGTCACGCTGTTACGAGTTCCGAAGAGAATTTCGTTGCGGCACCGCACGTGTGGCGCGAGATTCTGTCCGAGACCAAGCTCAAGGCGAACGCTCGCCACGTTTTTAACAAGCTGAACGATGTTGGCGTGGCCACGCATGTGCGTTTCAACATTTATCCGGATGGCGGAGTAAGCCGTTTGCGATTGTTCGGGCGGGCCGCGTCTCCGGCTGACAATCGTTTCCACGGAGCGGACCGCTTCAACCGCGTGCCGCCGTCGCAAGCGCGCAAAATGCTGCTGGATTGCTGCGGGTCGCAGCAATGGGTGGAGAAAATGCTGAAGCACATGCCGTTCCCGGACAGCGCGTATGTGCTGGATACGGCGGATAAAACCTGGGCGGCGCTCGGCCGAGAGGCCTGGTTGGAGGCATTTCGCCACCACCCAGCGATTGGAGCAAAGCGCGGAAAAAAGGTACAGTCGGCGGCGGCGCGCCGCTGGTCCAAGGGAGAACAAGCGGTGGCGCAGAAGGCGGATGCGGCGACGCTGACCGCGCTGGCGGACGCGAACCGATCGTACCAGGCGCGATTCGGACATATCTTTCTGATCTGCGCCACGGGGAAAACCAGCAAGGAAATCCTCGAGAGCCTGCGGCAGCGATTGTCCAACGACCCCGAAACGGAACTCCGCATTGCGGCGGAAGAGCAACGCAAGATCACGCGACTTCGCCTGGAGAAATTATTCACATCATGAGCGAAACCACGACGAGCCCAATCACCACGCACGTGCTGGATGTTTCGATCGGAAAACCCGCCGCGGGCGTGCCCGTGGTTCTTGAGGTCGAGGATCTTGGAGTCGGCTGGAGGCAGTTGGGGCGCGGGGCCACCGACAAAGATGGACGCTTGCGCGATCTGCTCGCAGAAGGTGCTCTGGTCGAAGGAACGTACCGGTTGACCTTCGACACGCACACCTATTTCGCGGACCGCAAAGTTGAGGCGCTCTATCCGCAGGTAAGCGTGGTTTTCAGCGTTCGGGAATCGGACCGCGACTATCACATCCCTTTGCTGCTGAGTCCCTTTGGATATTCCACGTACCGCGGGAGCTGATCCATGGCCATACGTCTCGGTGAAAACAGTTACGGCAAATCGCGGGTGCGGCTGCTGCGCGTGGCGCGGCAAGACGGCCGCCACGACATCAAAGAACTGACCGTGGCGATCCGGTTTGAGGGCGACTTCGAGGCCGCGCATACCAAAGGCGACAACCGCAAGATCCTGCCGACGGACACCATGAAGAACACCGTGTACGCGCTGGCACGGCAGCACTCGATCGAGACCGTGGAAGAATTTGGGCTGCACCTGATGGAGCACTTCGTGACCTACAACGCGCAGGTTTCGCGCGTGCGCATCAAGATTGAGGAACTCCTCTGGACGCGGCTGCCACACGGCGGAAAACCGCACGCGACGGCATTTACGCGTGCGGGCGGCGAGAAACGGACGGCGGTGCTGGTCGGAACGCGCGAAGGAACCACGATCCGCGCAGGCGTCGACGATCTGACCGTGCTCAAAACGACGAATTCCGCATTCGAAGATTTTCTGCGCGACCCGTTCACCACGTTGAAGGAAGACCGGAGTCGCATTTTGGCGACGGCCATTCAGGCGGACTGGTTGTACCCCAGCGAAGAGGTAGAGTTCGGGCCGGTGTGGCATGGGGTGCGGCAGATGCTGCTGGAAACGTTCGCGGAGCACAAGAGTTTGTCGCTGCAGCATACGCTTTACGCCATGGGCGAGGCGGTGTTGAACAATTTCGACAGTATTCGGGAAATCCACTTGTCACTGCCGAACAAGCATTTCAACCTGGTGGACCTGGCGCCGCTGGGGATGGACAATCCGGCGGAGGTTTTCCTACCCACCGACGAGCCGCACGGATCGATCGAGGCGACGTTGCGGAAGGCATGACTCCATGCCGGAACTGCCGGACATCGCCGCCTATGTCACCGCGCTGGAAAGACGCATTATCGGGCAGCCGATCGAGCGGGTGCGGCTGTCCAGTCCGTTTTTGCTTCGAACGGCACAACCGCCCATCAGCAGTGTGGAGGGCCGAGTGGTGCGCGAGCTGCGAACCATTGGCAAGCGAATCGCCATCGGAGTCGAAAGCGATCTGTGGCTAGTGTTGCACTTGATGATCGCGGGTCGGTTGCACTGGCGGGTGGCGGGAGTGAAGTTGGCGGGGCGAAATAGCCTTGCGGCTTTCGATTTCCCGCGCGGATCGCTGGTTCTTACCGAAGCCGGTGCAAAGCACCGGGCATCCTTATATGTGCTGGAAGGCGAGGAGGGCTTGCGTTCCGTCGACCCGGGGGGAATCGACGTCTTCAAGAACGATTTCAACGCGTTTCGCGTGGCCCTCACCGTCGAAAACCGGACGCTGAAGAGGGCCCTTACCGATCCACGACTGCTCAGCGGCATCGGCAACGCGTATTCGGATGAGATCCTGCATGCGGCGCAATTGTCGCCGATCACGCTTACGCACAAGCTGAAACCCGAGGAATGGGAACGGCTGTTCGCTGCGACGCGCTCTACCTTGGGGCTTTGGAGAGACCGGCTATGCGCAGCAGCGGAAGTTGAGTTTCCGGAAAAGGTGACCGCGTTTCGTCCGGACATGGCGGTTCATGGGCGGTATGGCAAACCCTGTCCGCGGTGTGGGGAGAAAATTCAGCGGATTCGCTATGCGGACAACGAGACCGACTATTGCGCGCGCTGCCAAACTGGCGGGAGAGTCCTTGCGGACCGGAGTTTGTCCAAGCTATTGGGTTCGGATTGGCCTCGGACGTTGGAGGAGCTCGATGCTCTGAAGCGGCGGTAGGACTAGTGCGAAATGTCCGACGGCTTAGAGACCATGGGCTGCTTCAGCAGCGTTTATTGTGCCCTGCCGAAAGAAATAGCGCCCATCTTTTCTTTCGGAACCAAAAGGCCACAGGCTTCGCGGACTCCGCCCTGCGCTACACGGTTGGACCCTGGCGGATCGCGCTAGGGAGCTTTTGTGGGGAGGGCAAAAGCTACGTAGACGCCGCCAGATGGGGATTTAGGATCTTTGCCACCACCGGCTGCGATTACTACGTATTGGCGGCCGTTGATCGAATATACGGCCGGAGTGGCGTTGCCGGCGAAGGGCAGCGTCGTCTCCCAGAGAAGTTTGCCGCTGGATTTGTCGAATGCGCGAAACCTTTTGTCGTAGTTGGTGGCGCCGATAAACAGAAGGCCGCCGGCGGTGACGACTGGGCCGCCGTAGTTTTCGCTGCCAGTGTTGGTCATGCCTTTAGCTGCGAGTTCGGGGTATTCGCCGAAATTTATTTTCCAGGCGTATTCGCCGGTGTTCAGGTCTATGGCGTTGAGCGTTCCCCACGGTGGAGCGATGGCGGGGTAGCCATCGGGATCGAGGAATCGGCGATAGCCGGTAAAGCGGTAATTCATTCCGGGCGGCGGCGGCGTGGAGCTCACTACCTCTTTGCTTTCCGCGCCGGTGAGAAAATCGACGAGACCCTGCAGTTGATCGGCGGATAGATTAGGGAAGCCGGGCATACGGCCTTTGCCACTTTTGATTGTGGCGGCGATTTGCCCCGGCGAGAGACGCGCGCCGGCATTGACGAGCGAGGGGAACGCTGGAGGGGAACCCGCCAATTTATCGCCGTGGCAGATCGCGCATTGGCTAAGATACGTGGCTTTCGGAGAGTTTTCGCCCGTGTTTTCGGCCAGCGATCCAAGCCATGCCATTTCGTTTGAATTGACGTAGAGAATGTTCGTCTCCGGATCGATAGCCGGGCCGCCCCATTCCGCGGCGCCGTCGAATCCCGGAAAGATTACTGTGTCGATCCCGACGCTAAACGGGACGAATTGGCCTTCGCTGCGGACCTTACGAAAGCGCTCGACGGCCCACCGATGAACTTCCGGTGTGCGGTTCGTGAGCATATCTTCGGTGAGAGTTTGGCGGGCAAAAGGAACGGGCTTCGCGGGAAGAGGTTGTTCAACGGCGGTGACTTCACCGGGAACGGTGCTGGGCGGATATTTTTTATATTGAATAGGAAAAAGCGGAGTGCCGTTTGTGCGATCGAAGAGATAGACGAAGCCTTGCTTGGTGGTTTGCGCTACGGCGTCGATGCTTTGTGCCCCGCGCCTCACGGTAAGGAGCACGGGCGCGGAGGGAAAATCACGGTCCCAGAGATCGTGACGGACACCCTGAAAGTGCCAGATTCTTTTTCCAGTTTTGGCGTCGAGCGCGATGAGGCAATTGGCAAAAAGATCGTCGCCGACACGATTGGCGCCGTAGAAATCGAAAGCGGCGGAGCCCGTAGGGACGTACACAATGCCACGTTCGTCGTCGACGGCCATGCCGGCCCAGTTGTTGGCAGCGCCGGTGTATTTCCACGCATCTTTGGGCCAAGTTTCGTATCCGAATTCACCGGGTTGTGGAACGGTGTGGAACGTCCATCCGAGTTTGCCGGTACGGGCGTCGAAGGCGCGAATGTCGCCGGGCGGGGCGGGAAGCGTTTCGGCATTGCGGCCGCCGACAATGAAGAGATCCTTGTAAACGATCGCCGGGCTGGTGAGAGAAATGAACGGTTCGGGATCGTTGCGGCTGAGATTTTCGCGGAGATCGATGCGACCCTCTTTGCCGAAAGTTGCGATAGGTTTACCTGTGGCGGCGTCCAGCGCGTAAACGAAGTGCATTACGCCGACGAGAATGCGCTTGTCGTTGTTTGCGGACCAGAAAGCGAGGCCGCGGTCAGGTTGCGTGCCGATGATACCAGGATCGAACCTCCACAGAAGTTTGCCGGTAGCGGCGTCGAGTGCGAAAACTTTTTGCGTCGGCGTGATTCCGTACAGAATGCCATCGACGATGATCGGGCTGGTCTGAAGACCGCCCGACTCTTGTGTATCGAAGGACCAGGCTTGTTGCAGGGTGGCGACGTTTTCGCGATTAATTTGGGCCAGGGGCGAATAGTGAGCGTTGCCGGGGGCTCCGCCGTTCATCGGCCAGTCTTGAGCCGCGTTGCGCTCATTTTGTGGCGAGCGCGCGAGAAGAAGCGACACAATAGCGAGCGAACAGGTCGCTGACATGGTCGCGACGGCGAAGATTCTAAATTTCATGGCGCAAGTCTAACTTGGAAATCGTAGTGGCATGGAAGACTTTTCTTGGTGGGAGGGCCGGGAGGTCCGTCGCAGCACCAATCGCCACTACGAAGACTTAGCGTGTGCTAAACTGTGGAACGGACAGACCGGAGAGGTGGCAGAGCGGCTGAATGCGGCGGTTTGCTAAACCGTTGTAGGGGCCAAAACTCCTACCGGGGGTTCGAATCCCCCCCTCTCCGCCAGATCTAAGAAGTACGCAAAATCCCCAACAAAAACGAGGAAGTTCAAAGGGAAACAGGAATTGTTACCACTCCTGTTACCGTTTGCGGAAAATGACCCGCTTTTTTTTCCTGCCAACTGAGTACTTTATCTCAAGGAAAAAGAGCATGAACACGGTCAAGGTGATGATTCGAGCAAAGCTGGACGGCAAGTACCCATACCTGCCAGCGGTTATCAAAAGCAACGGACGTGTCAAGCCGGGTGTGGCGATGGTCGGCGGTGTCGAGCAGAAGGTCGAAGGCTCCTACTACCTTCGCTTCACGGAAGACGGCGAGCGGCGCTTCGTGTGGGTCGGGGACGACGCAGCGGATGCACTGACGGCGGCTCGCAAAATGGAAGCGACGCTGAAAGCGACGGCGCTCGGATTGGTCGTTAAGTCATCCCTGCCCGAGACCCGATCCGAACGCATCAAGCTGGCTGATGCCATCGCCGAGTATAAGACAGAAACGCAGGAGCACAAGGCACGCCGCACGTACCTTAACTACGCTCACGCCCTTGACCTGTTCGCCAAGAGATGCCCCAAGACCTATGTAGACGAAGTGGAACGAGGTTGCATCATGGACTTCGCTGCCGCCCTCAAGAAGGACGGGAACGGCGAGCGCACGGTTTTCAACCGTTTCTCCTACGTGTATACCTTCCTCAAGCGGTACGGCAAGGTGGGGATTGTTGGAAAGAACGATTGGCCGAAGTTTGAAGAAACCGAAGCCGAGATTTACTCCGAGGATGATGTTCGCAAGATGCTCGACGCTTGTAAGACTCACGAAGAGCGCACGCTGATTCTGTTCGCATCAGGAACTGGCTTCCGTCACGGCGAAATCTCGCACGCTGAAATTGACGACTTTGACGTAGCGGAAGGCACAATTCAGACCCGATCAAAGATTAAATGGAAGTTCACGACGAAAGACCACGAACAGCGCATCGTGCCTGTGAGCGATTCGCTCATCGAAGCAGTCAAGAAGCATGGGAAGGTGGTGGATGGCACGCTGCTTTTCACAACATGGAAAGGAAACCCAAACACACACTTGGACCGCATCATCGTGCGAATTGCCAAGACAGCGAAGGTCAAGGTCCCCTCGAAGCCCATGCACGCATTTCGGGCGCTCTATGCGACCCGCCTTGTACGAAGCGGCGTAGACATTTATACAGTGCAGCGGTTTCTTGGACATGCGGACGTCGAGACGACACAGGGTTATCTGCGAGCGGTCAAGCGGAACGATCCTAAGTTGCGGGAGCAGGTTAACGCCGCTTCGTTTTAGGGAGACCCTACCTCCGGTTTGGCGCATTGGACAAATTCGACAACAGTTGGTATTATGTCTTTGTAGGTAGTTGGCTAAGAGGCAGCAGGCGAACACGAACCAAGCCTGCGTCCGACTTGGGGTAATGACCCACTCGCTTTCAGGAGAGAGCCCCCTACGGCAGACCCACCAGTGAACCTGCCTTCGTGAAACTGTTCGGTGCAAACCCGAACATTTCAACGGAGGCACGGCATGGCACGAAAAAACCTACTCACCATCAAGCAAGTTGCGGCGTTGTTGAACATCTCCGTCCAGACCACCTACAAGTGGTCGGCGAAAGGCAAGCTGCCGACCGTAAAATTAGGCTTCATGTCGCGCTTTGACCCCGACCG
>JBEKWY010000178.1:0-9976 GCA_049512575.1 Candidatus Acidiferrum sp. | reverse complement strand
GGCTTGTGCTTTCGTTGACGAAAACACTCTTCCCCCGTCGAATTCCCCAAGTGCTGCATGACTGGTGTCTACGATCACTGCCGCCCCGCATCGAAGCCTGGGTGACACAATTTGGACTAAAGACCGCGATTTCCGGTCTTGATGGGGCCAAATGTACGCTTTTTGTGCATAGGGAGTTCGTCGACCATCGAAATTCGTGGAATTCCTATGTACGGGATAGAATTTTCCCGGTAGGACGGCAGTCATCCATTGGTACGGTCAAAACCGCCGACCTTGGGACTAGAATAAAGGGAAATGCATCGCAGTGGCGCCACACCGTGCGTAGGTCGATGTTTCATGCGCGGACACTGTTTTCCTTACCGGTAGAAGCGATCCGATGGAAATACGCTCTGCGCACGCTCGAAAGGCAACGCGTTCTACCGTCGCCGGTTCTGACCAGGTGACTTACGAAAGTCACCATAGCACTCTCTGACGGCTTGATAGCGTTTATTGGAAATTGTAAGGAGGTTAGTTTGTTATGAGGTCCCCTTTATACATCGCCTCGCGAGTTTGTTACCCGCTCTTGGGTGTCATGTTAGTGGTAAGCCCGGCTGCCTTTGCGCAGTCGGAAACATCCCCGAGGCCGGCGGGGAACCAAGCCGAAATCACTTCGAAGATTGACCGATTGACTAAGTCTCTCGAGCAGACGCAGGTCGAACTTGCAGAATCAAGAACAGAAATTCAGCAATTGCGCGCGGCGCTTCAAGAAGTGCTCACGCGAATGAATGCGGCCTCGTCGGGAACAATAAATGAGGAGAATCGAGCGGGAGGTGACGCTGCCGCCACCCCAGCCAACTCTCCGCAACAGCAGCCCGGGGAAGGCCAGACCGGAGTAGCGCAAATCTCACAGGACGATTGGGACATCTTGAACGCCAGAGTCGAGGAGCAACGGCAGACAAAAGTGGAAAGCGGTTCGAAGTTTCACCTGAAGCTTTCGGGGATGGCGCTATTTAACGCCTTCGCGAACTTTGGTCAGGTTGATAATGCCGATTTGCCGAGTATCTCCATTCCGCAAGTTCCGGGATACTCCGCCGGGAGCGTGGGAGCTTCGGTAAGGCAATCGATTATCGGTTTGACAGGCACCGGACCCGAACTTTTTGGAGCCCGCACGAGCGCGGATGTACAAATGGACTTCTTCGGCGGACTTCCGAGCGGCTACGGACCAACAAGTTCGGGCCTCGCGGAAGTTCGGCTCGCGCGAATCCGGTTCGATTGGAAAAATACGTCAGCGGTCGCGGGCCTGGACTACCCGTTCTTTTCGCCCAATATGCCCACGACGTATATGACGGTAGTGGTGCCGGGTTTTGCATCGGCTGGCAATCTGTGGACGTGGACGCCGACGGTGCGCGTCGAGCAGCGATTTAACGGGGCTCTATCGCCGTTCAAGATCGAAGCTGGAGTTATGGATCCTTCTTCGAACACGAATTATGCCCCGAACACAAATCTGCGAATCCCATCTCCGAACGAGAGTTCCCGGCAGCCCACTTACGCGGTAAGGTTATCCGCAAGCACGAAATCCGAGGATCGCCCTGCGGTGATAGGAATATCCGGGGTTTACTCTCCACAGAGGTTCATGGGCGACTATGACGTCGCCGGGTGGGCGGGGACGATGGATTGGAAGATTCCGCTGTTCCCGCGAACCGAGTTGTCGGGTCAGTTTTTTACGGGCAGAGGTCTCGACGGCTTCGGTGGTCTGCCGATGAGCCCTCTGCAACCCACGGATGCAATTTATTATGCGGCGGTCACCGCCCCGGAACTCGCCAGTCTTGGGGTTATCGGAGGTTGGTCGCAATTCAAGATCAAAGTGAACGCGCGAAATGAATTCAATGTCGCGGCCGGCACGGGCGAGCGAAACGCCGCGGAATTGAGGCAATCGGCCGAATCAAATTCCTTCTTACTGTCTGTGCCGGCTCGGAATGAGATGTTGTTCGCGAATTACATCTTCAGGCCGCGTTCCGACCTGCTGTTCTCGGCGGAATACCGGCGCTTGCGAACCTACGAAATCACAGGAACGCCGAACTCGGCCGGGCAGATTGGTTTGGCGGTTGGATTTCTCTTCTAGAGGCAACATGAGATTCGCTACACCTATTCTCGTTCTGTTTTGGCTGACGTTCCTGACCGCGCCGGATTCCGCTCCATTGACGGGCACCGTCGGCCAGGGGGCGACGGATGTCAACGGCGAAGTAGAGCTGAGTCAAACCGGGTCCGGCCAGGTCCTCGACGCCTCCCAGGTTGTCGTGTGGCTGGTACCCACAGGCGCCGTCCAACGGGTCTCCGCGACTACCCAAAAACCTCACTATCGGCTGGTGCAACACAACAAGCGTTTCGAACCTAGCTTGTTAGTTGTACCGGTAGGTAGCGTGGTGGATTTCCCGAACTACGATCCCTGGTTTCACAACGTTTTTTCTCTTTATCGCGGAAAGCGTTTCGATCTGGGTCTGTATCAGGCCGGAGCGCAGCGGTCAGTCAAATTCGATCGCATCGGTCCGTCCTATCTGTTCTGCAATATTCATCCTGGAATGACCGGAGTGGTCCTGGCGGTGGAGTCTAACTTTTTCGGGATCTCGGACAAGACCGGCCACTATTCCATCGCGGACGTACCCCCCGGCAATTACGCGATTCATGTGTGGTACGAGAACGCGACACCCGAATCGCTGAGAGGCTTGCAGAAGGCGGTGACGATCGAGGGTGAACACCGGACTCTAGCGATGATTTCGGTCCCGGTTGTAAAACAGACGCAAAGGAATCACAAAAACAAATATGGACAGGACTACGATCCCGACACGCTGAAAACGGACTATTAGCGTGCAGGTGGTTGTGGAGAGTAGTGACTCAAAGAAGGCCATATAACTCGATATTTTTGACGTCAAACGACTAACTCAAGGGCAATGTGAAAACACCTTCAAAGGACAAAAAAATGGAAACCGTTTTGGTTGTGGAAGACAGCCGCGCCATGCAGAGAACTCTGCAGCGCCTGCTGGAGGCGGATTCGCTAAACGTGCAGATCGCGTCGGATGGTATCTCGGGACTGGAGAGCTTCCGGAAGCAGCCACCCAGCGCGGTGTTGCTGGACTTGAAGCTACCGGGCCTTTCCGGCAAGGAGCTGTGTCGTGAATTCAAGACGATCGCGGCGTCTGTGCCAATTGTGGTATTGAGCGCCAACGCAGAAGTAGAGGACAAAGTGCTGTTGCTGGAACTCGGCGCCGACGATTACGTGACCAAACCCTTCAGCCCAAGAGAGTTGCTGGCGCGCGTCCGGCGCGCCATGCGGCGCGGGGCGGCGAAGAGTCCGCAGATTTCCAGCGTTCCGGCAAAGGCGGTAAGCCACGAAGTGCTCGTTTTCGGCGATGCTCGCATCGACTTCACCAGCATGGAGGCCACGCAGGCCGGGAAACAGGTCACGCTCACCGCGCAAGAATTCAAGCTCCTGAAATTCTTCGCTTCCTCACCGGGCAGGGTACTCACGCGAGACGAATTGCTGAACGAAGTGTGGGGCTATCAAAACTATCCATCGACCCGCACGGTTGACAATCACATTCTTCGCCTTCGCCAAAAGCTCGAGCCTGACTCCGCGAACCCCCGCTACTTTCTCACCATCCACGGCGCAGGCTATAAATTTGTCCCCAGTGCGCCCGGCGGCGGTGCATTGCCACAATGATCGGACGTGGAGGCGCCATGACGCATCTCCGCCTACGAACGCAGCTGTTTCTTGCCACGCTGCTAACGATTTGCGGCCTGACGGGCGGACTTCTACTCATCATCCGGCACACCGTGAGCGTGGAAACGGATCGTCAGGTCCGTGACGGCACGGAAGATTCGGTCCGCGCGTTTGAGGGAGTTCAGCGTCAGCGCGAACGCCAGCTCTCCAGCACGGCGGCCATGCTGGCTGACCTGCCGACGCTGGAAGCCATGATGCCCACCGATGATGCGCTCACGATCCAGGACGCCTCGACAACATTTTGGAAGTTAGCGGGTAGCGATCTTTTCGTATTGGCCAGGCCCGACAAGCAGATTGTCGCCCTGCATATCACCAATCCCGGCTGGCCTCAGGAAGCCGCTCAGCGCGACTTGAAGCGCTCCATCGAACAAGGAGACGATGCTTCGTGGTGGTATGACAATGGCCGTCTCTATTGGGTGTTTCTCCGCCCGATCATCGCGGGAACAGGAAGCGATTCGAAGCAACTCGGCTTTCTGGCCATCGGCTACCAGGTCAATTCCAGTATCGCGGAACAGATGGCGCTCGTTGCGCAAAATCAGATCGCACTGGCCACCGACAAAGACTTGATCGCGTCAACCCTGCCGCCCAAAGACGAAGCCGAGCTGCAACGGCTAATCAGCCGCGGGGACCCGCAGACGAGGCCAGAGTCCAATGAAATCGCACTGGCCTCGGATCATTACGCATTTTCATCGGTGCTGTTGCACGGCGCGCTGCCATCGCCGGTGCGATGTTTCGTAATGATGCCTTTGGCGCCCGTCGATGCATTTATGCGCCGACTCACCAACACGATTTATATCCTCGGCGCTTCCGCGGTCATTTTCGGCGCTCTGCTGTTCGGATTTGTGTCTCGCAAGATCACGAAGCCCCTCGACAACCTCGTCGCCGGAGTTCGCGCGCTTGCGGGAGGCGACTACACCTATTCCATCACGCCGGAAGGGACCAGCGAAGTCGCCGAGCTGAGCACGGCGTTCGCGAAAATGCGCGGTGAACTCCTGGCCTCGCAACAGCGGCAGATTGAGACCGAGCGAATAGCCGCTCTAGGGCGCGCCGCCAGTTCCCTTTCTCATGATCTGCGGCACTATCTAGCCGCGGTCGTCGCCAACGCGGAATTCCTATATGAGGCGGATGAGCTGAAGCTCGACAAGAGCGAAATCTACAAGGAGATCCAGACGGCGTCCACGCAGATGACCGATCTCATCGATTCCCTGCGAGAACTGGCCGACCAGCGGCGGGCAATTTTACCCGAACCCACCGACCTCGATCGCATCATTCGACGCGCAATCGAAGCCGTAAAGGTCCGGCCCGAGTTTCGTGGCCGCACCATAGCGATAATCACTCACAGTGCTACCGAAGGCGTTTTCGACCCCAAGAAGCTGGAGCGTGCTTTCTTCAATTTAGTCCTGAATGCCTGTGAGGCCGGTGCGGATGACGACAGCAGGGTCACCATCGATGTCCAAGGCGGAAAGGAGTCTTTCGAGGTCCGTGTCATCGACGAAGGCTCTGGCGTTCCCGCCGCCATCCGCGACACCGTGTTTGATCCGTTCGTGAGTTCCGGCAAGCCCAACGGAACGGGTCTCGGCCTGGCCATCGTCAGCAAGATCGTCCAGGATCATGGTGGGTCGGTGAGCATCGAGCGCACCTCGGAGACCGGGACAGTGATCCTGGTGAAGCTTCCTCGCTCACCTCGCCCAGTGTTTTCTCATTCCGGTTCGACCGTAGCCTGAGTACCTGATTCCGGAACGCTTCTAAATCTGTAAATGTCGCGGCTTCCGACGGCGAGACCTACCAACTTCAAGTAAAAGAACAACTGGTACTTGTGGTTGATCAAGTGCTCTAGGTTACCCAGCAGAACCGTCAGCAGCGTCTGCCCCTCAGGAACGAACAGCGTTGGGATTCTCACCGACAGGTCCTGGTCTGTGCAGTACTGGAATCCTCGCTGAATCTGAGCCGCATACAGTCTGATCCTCACCCTCGTCTCTTCGGGCGAGCAGGATTCGTTAACGATCATCGATCGAAGCTCCTGGAAATCGGCGAGTTGCTTCGGAAATGCGCGATACATAGCTGCGCAAAACCCGGCCAGGCAATCCAGGAGATGACCCAGTACATGCCCGAGATCGTTTGCTTCCGGTGCTTTCGACGGCAGTTCCGGACTCCAGTCCAGCAAGTTTGCGGGCACAAGTGAGACCAGGTGCTCGGTGCGCTCGATGGTCTCCATGACTTTTTCTGCCAGGGAGCCGACTAGCGGTTGATCCGCCATCATTCTCACCGCTCCTACCAATGGATTCACCGGACTCGATCTGGTGCGACGCGAACAACAGGCCACGAGCGCCCGGCATTCCGATCGCTACTGTAGCCTAGATCACCGATCTTCGACTCGCTGGACACAAAGATGACAGCGTGTTGACACCCCGTGGATTGACCCGGGCAAACCTCGGACGTAAGGTCGTATCGTCAGCGAGGGACTCGCATTTTGATTTCTCGTTGGGGAAATTTGAGCCGAGATTTTTGGGACTCCCGTCAGGATTTTGACGCTGAATGAAACACGCAAAAGATTCTAGCTCGACCCACGCTCTGAAGCTTTTCCTGCTCGTCGAAAATCGCCTACTCCGCGAAGCGCTCGCAGCCATTGTACGCAAGCAGCCGGATTTCTGCGTGGTTGGAGTCGACCGTTACACCTCGTCGATCGACAAACAATTCGTCGAGTCCGGGTGCGACATTCTGGTCGCCGATCATGCGAGCGCAACACTTTTCCCTTCGACTTTCGTCGCCGATTCGCTATCGCTTGTTCCCGGAATGAAGATCGTGCTGTTGGGAATGGAAGAAGATCCCGAAATTTTCCTGCAAGCCGTGCGAGCGGGCATTAGTGGCTACCTGTTGGGCGACGCGAGCGCCGAAGAAACGCTCACTGCGGTGCGCCGGGTCGCTCAGGGCGAGGCCGTATGCCCTCCGAGGCTCTGCCTCCACCTGTTTCAGTTCGTAGCGCGAGAAGCGTTGAAGGGTTCGCTCGTATTGAACCAGCGGGTCTGCGCGAAACTGGGCCTCACACCCCGACAGCAGCAACTCGTCGCATTCCTGGCCAGGGGTCTGACCAACAAAGAAATTGCCGCGAACCTGAATCTCTCCGAGTTCACCGTCAAGAATCACGTCCACCGCATCATGCGGCAGTTGAACGCCGAGAGCCGCTATGCGGCGGTGCAAACGGTCTGCGAAGGCGGCTTGGGCGCCAACCTTTCGTAGGCGCAGCGAAAGTTATCACTCAAATCGCCGTAATCCCAGCAGCTCCAGAGCAACGAGAAAGACAAACTCGGAACCACCGACGAGATAGCGTTTCCACAGCCGCAAAGGCTCCTGTAGCAGCCGGAAAAGCCACTCTAGTCCCCCCTCCCGCATCCATACCGGCGCCTGTTTTTTGCGACACGACAGAAAGTCGAACGCTGCTCCCACCCCAATCATCACCGGCACGCGCAATTGGTCCCGGTGCTGATGCATCCACATTTCCTGTTTCGGTGTGCCAAGTCCCACCCACAAAACGTCAGGAGCAGCCTGGTTTATATCCGCGATCATCGCTGCGTCCTCCTCCGGGGTGGTCGGCCGGAACGGCGGGGAGTGCGTTCCAACGATCGTAATACCCGGGCAGGACTTCTGCAGGGACACTGCCAGTTGTTCGGGGACGCGCGGCGCGCCGCCGAAGAAGTAGTGGCGATAACCCACCAATGCTGTTTCCTGGCAGAACCGAAGCATCAACTCCGGACCATACACACGCCGCGGCAAATGGTGCCCGCGGAATCTCCCAATCCAAACTACCGGCATGCCGTCAGCGACCACCAGTCCGGCATCGGCAAGGGCTTGTCTGAATTCTTCTTTTTGCCTGGCATTTATGATCCCGTGCATTCCCGTCACGGCAACGTAGCGACAAGATTCGCGCCGCATGATCCACTGTCGCATCTGAAAGATCACATCTGGAATCTGCATTGCGTTAAATACGGTGCCCAAAACCGAGAAACGCCTCCGCGCTGGAACATCTCGATTGGCGCACGCCTCGCGTCTGGTTTTCCCAGTCAAGGGGGCCACGACCGGCGTCGTTGCCGATGGGCAGTTTTCTGCGCGGAGCGTCATTGCGCACCACCGGTGGCGATCGCACGCAAAGGGGCCGACTGCGAACCAAACTCCTTACCCACGACCAACCCCTTATAAAGACTAAGGAGCTGCCCATAATTCCGTTCCGCGGTGTACTTCTCCTCAAATTCGCGCCGGGCTGCCCGGCGCATAATTTCCATCTCCGCGGGATGCCCCCACGCCCATTCCACTTTGGCGGCCAGGTCCACGTCATCCCCAGGTGCGACGTGCAAACCAGTTCGACCGTGCGCGACCATCTCCGCCGTTGGGCCGTGCCCAGTCGCAATCACCGGAACACCGCACGCGAACGCCTCCACAATTACCAACGGACAGCCCTCGAACCAATGACTCGGACAAACAAGAAAGGTCGCGCCTTGCATCCAGGGGAACACCTCTTCCCGCGAGACATTCCCCAGAAGCGTGACGTGTTTCAAACGGAGTTCCGCAATCTCCGCGGCAATTCCCTGCCGCATCGGTCCTTCGCCCAGGATGAACAGGGGAATCGGGTGGGACAGACGTTTCCAAGCCGCCAGCAACCCTCGCAGACCTTTCTCTTCGGACAGCCGGCCGACAAACAAGCCGTATTGCCCAGGTTGCAGCTGCTGCGCGGATCCGGGATCGGGATAAACAAAGTTGGGCTTCACAACGATCCGTTGCCGCGGCAGCCCTCCGGACACAAACTTTCCTCGCGCAAACTCAGAGAGAGCGATGTACGCGTCTACCTTTGTTTGCCAGGTCCCTAAAACCCGGTGTGTCGCCAGCATAGTGGCCACGGCAGCGGATGCCGGCCGGCTGCCGCGGTAACAAGCGTGGGCCACTGCTCTCCAAGCCGTCCCCTTGCCCAGGCACGATTCGCAAACGCGCCCATCCCTAAGAAACGTCGCTCCCGGACACACCAATCGATAGTTGTGCAGCGTCTGGACAACCGGAATTCCCCGCAGGGCACACGCGTAATATGCCGAAGGAGAGATCATGGGAAATGTGTTGTGAAAGTGGGCGACTTCCGGTTTTTGTTTTTCGATTAACTCGTCGATTTCTCGGAACGCTTTCGAGGCCCATACCGTATCAATCCCCGAGAAGATCGTTTGTAACAGGCCATGCCCGCTCAGTTCGTCGTTATGACGCGAATAATAAGAAACATGGTGGCCGTTTCGTTCCAACAATTGGGCCTCGGCATCGGCAACGGCGTCTTCACCGCCGCGCTGCTGGTAACGTTCGTGGACTAGTAGAATGCGCATCACCATTTCACGCCGACAGCGCGGTGGCGCCGTCCGTCTCAAACTCATCATCAAAAACAACGTCGTGGGACGCGGCGGGCTCGCCCTTCCATGCAAACGTCATCGCCAGGAGAATGCCTACCCCGCCCGCCGAGGCCGCGCCGGCGAGGATATTTTCGATCGCGAGTCCCATGACGATCGAAGGCAGCGCGCCGGCAAACGCGAGCGCGGCGCCACCTCCCTCCGCGGCGATTTTTTTGACGAAGCCGGCGGTCGTGGCAATTACAAACGCAAGCAGAAGGCCCAATCCGAGAATTCCCCACTCATACAAGGCCCGCAGAAATTCGCTGTGAAGAACGCGATTGGCATCGATGCCCTCGCGGTCGTAGTGGTCGGGATCGTGGTTCAGCATCAACGCTGCGCCGCTGCTGGTGCCCGAACCAAAAAAGAGCTCCGGGCCAGTGCGTTTTTCGAGATGCTCGAGGATGTCCTCGTAGATGCCGAGGCGCCAGGCAAACGTTCCGACGTCTTCAACGGTGGAATCGTCGTCGGATGCGGCCCAGACCAGCTCATCGATACGGTTGTAGGGGAGATAGGAAACGAGGATTGCGATCCCGGCGGCGGCGACCGCGAGGGTCACAAGCATTTTTCGGAGGTTTGGCTTCCACTTCAGAGACTCATGTCCTCCCGACACGACTCGAAAACACGCGATGATCACCAGCGCGACCATGCTGACGAAGACGTAGCGACTGCCCGAAAACACAATCGTGAGCATCAGACCGCCGCAAGTTGCGTAGTGAAACCAACCCTTCTCGCCTGAAAAGATGAGGATGGCCAGGACGGCCACCAAGAACGCCGCGAAGTATTGGGGTGTCGAAAACGATGT
>JBEKWY010000177.1:0-9985 GCA_049512575.1 Candidatus Acidiferrum sp. | reverse complement strand
GGGCTAGCCACTGGCAGGAGGGACTAATTGAGGACAGGACTAGAGCCCTGTACCTTTTATCAGAGAAGCGCCCAACGACAGGCACACCCACTTCCGAGTTACCAGCGAGGTCGCCGCCAGGCTTCTTAACGAGTGCGCATATTTGCATCGGTTATCGACCGACAGGCCTAGCTTAAAGTCGCTGAAACTACGCTACTTTCCAGCACTTTAGTCCTAATGACCTCGACAATCCGAGTTCCAGCGCTCCCGTCCCACTTCTCGGGCATTCGATTGCCGCGCAACCGAGAACCCTGCTCACGGATGGCCTTGCGGATGCCGTCCGCTTTAGTCCCCGCAATAACGTTGGTCCCACAGGCAACGGTGACCGGCCTCTCGGTATTCTCTCGCACGGTCACGCAGGGCACCCCAAGACACGTCGTCTCTTCCTGGATCCCCCCCGAGTCCGTGATCACCAGCGCCGCGTTCTTCATCATGCACATAAAATCCAGATAGCCCAATGGATCCACCAGGCGGACCCTCTTTGACTGAGAAATCTGCCGCGCTTCGCCGGATAGCTGCTCTCCGTTTCCGGATTCAAAGAACTCCGCGAGGCCGAATTCCGCAATCCTTTGTTGCGTTCTTGGGTGCGCCGGAAAGATGATCGGGCACGAGCGAGACAATTCCTTGAGCCCTTCGAAAATGCTTAGGAACGTTTCTCGATGATCGACGTTCGACGGACGGTGAAGCGTCAACAGCGCATAGCGCGCCACGCCACCGTTTGCCGAGCCGTTTCGAAGTCCCAGCTTGTCCAGAACGGTTGAATTATCCGCCTTGGCTTTGAACGCCAGTAGGGAATCGATCATGGTGTTGCCAGCGAAATGGATCTTTTCGTTCGGAACTCCTTCGTGAATCAGATTTTGAATGCCGCTCTCTTCGGTCACAAAGAGTAAGTCGGAAAGATGGTCGGTCACGATGCGGTTCACTTCTTCCGGCATCCCTCGGTCAAATGACCGCAACCCCGCTTCGACATGCGCGATCAGTGGCCGCCTACCGTTTGAGTCGAAGGAAATCTTGGATGCCACCAATGCGCAGGCGACGGTTGAATTTACATCGCCGACAACGATCAGGGCGTCCGGCTTTTCCGCCAACAAGACTTCTTCGAACCTCCGCATAATTTCCGCCGTCTGCGTGGCGTGCGACGCCGAACCTACCTCCAGATGAACGTCAGGCTTCGGCAAATCAAGATCTGTAAAAAACGATCCAGACATTGCTTCACCGTAGTGTTGCCCCGTGTGGACGAGAATCGGATGAATGGACTCCTGCGTTCCATTCGTTCGGTTGTGTTCCCGGATGGCGGCAATCAAAGGTGCGGCCTTCATGAAATTAGGCCGCGCCCCGACGATAAGCATGATCTTCATATGTGGGTTTTCCCTACGTTGCTCGAACGGCGAACTGAGCTTTGAGGAGACTTGCTGGTTCTTGACGCTCGTTTAAGTCCACGACCCGCGCGACCCTCGCGCTGTCGTGGTGCTGACGGTCAGCGTATCCGACGCTATTAGCGTCCGTCCTTGTGGGCGAAAGCGTACAGAAGAAATCCCAGCTCGTACGGGCGGCATTCGAACAAAACACTCAAGTTGTCACGCGAGGTCTGGTTGTCCCGATGGGAAAACAGCCCTGCCGCAACGTTCAAATATTTCCTGGATGTCGGCCGCGCAATACATCGCCACACCAGGTTTGCGGCCCGGTCTTCCATGTCGAAACCAAGCTCATTGTCAGCAATCCATTGCAATCCCTTGTAAATCCAGGGACGAAAGTCCGACTGAATGGCTTCGCCTAGCGCAAACAGGGTCATCGGCGCCATTCCGTGTTGGTGGACGGAGAACACCGGGAAACCATCCACGACTTGCCCGGTCGCCGAGTCATAGTGCCACCACCACTGACCCAGCGATCCCTGAGCTTCACAAATATTCAGCGCGCAATCGAGCGCCTTGTCCTTTGCTTTGCCGTCGCCAAAGGCCATTGCAAATTTTGACATCGCATAGATCGGATAGACCTGGTCCGCAAAACTGCCGACGCCTCCACGAACCATGCCGGAAATACTCTTGCTGCGGGAAAGGTGGCCAAACGCGCCCCGCTCACCTTGGTTCCTGATCAGTTGGCCGTAAGTCTCCATCGCAAGCTCTCTTGCTTCAGCTAGCCAGCCGGGTCGCGCCAAGCTTCCATGGGACAGCCCGGCGAGAAACCACGCCAACTCCATGGTCCGTCCTTGTTTGACATCGCCAAAGCGAGCCAATGCGGTCTTGACGTCGAGCGCGCGGGCAACTTCAGACAATCGGTCCGGTGCTACCAGGGCGCACAGCCACAACAACAAGCCCAGATCGCCGGCATTGTCGACCCATTCGGTATTCGCCAGCAGGCCATCGAAGACCGGTTTGATTTCGATGGGAGAGTTCGCACCGGATTCTTCCAGACGGTGAAGGCCCATCAGGGTAATCACCGTATATCGGTGCGAGATGCCTTCCTGAACCAAGCCGTTAGGGGTTTTCTTCAGCTTGTAGCAGAAAAGCTGTTTTTCCCGATCGAACATCGGCACCAGTCCCGCGACCGACAATCCAATCAGCCGGTGAATCGTCTCCTGAATCTCTTCTGGTTCTTGCGAGGCGATCGGCGCGTTCGCCGTCATCACGCGAGGCATGGACTTGTCGGACATTTCCCCTCCAGGATCGCTGCGATGTTGTCCACGATACTCATGAGCGCAGGGCGATTGGTGTTTTCCGGCTTCGCCGGTCTATTCCATCGGACTAACTTGATTTTCGTTCGAACGTCTTTGATGCTTTCGAGAAGCGTCAACCTGCCGTTGTCCGCTAGATATTGGTCCACGGCGCCGATCTTTCCGCGAAAAACGCTGTACACCGGGACGCCCAGTGCCGCAGCCTCTCGATTCATCGTGCCGCCGCCGCTCACAACCAGGTCAGAGAACCATATTAGATTCAAACCATCGACGGGGGTCTCGGGAATGATCAAGCTGCCACTGGCGATCAAATGAGCCCACTGCTTCCGCAGCTCTGCTCCCTGCTTCCCGTTTCGAGGAAGCGCAACAGCTCGAGTGTTCGGTTTTTCCGCGAGCAGCCGTAAGGTCTCGGCGAATAACTGCTCCGCTTCCGGGTTGTGGTAATGAGCCTCCGTGGCCGGCGGTCGGAGCGTCACGAGTAGGCTGGAAGGTGAAATACCCAACACGTTCAGAACCGACGGATCTGGTCGAAAGCGTGGAACGTAAACGTCTTCTTTCAGGCCGGGATATTTCAACGTTCTGCCCGATTGTTTGCTCATCAGCCCATCGGGTATGACATTGGGCATGAACGTCCAGTCCGGTTCGACGAATCCAGTCTTCGTGCTGTGCTCGTAGTCATGCATCATGATGGTTGGGATGCCCAGCACCTTGCAGGCCAGGACTTGTGCGCGCGAACCGTGCGAAAGCGCGACGCTCGGGCGTTGCCAGGCGGCCGTCGGAAGCAGCTGCGCTGACCGCAAACAATTTCCAAGCACTTTGAAGACTTTATTCTTCCCGTAATGTCCGCCGACTACTTTGCACGGCAACTTGAAAAATTTCAGGAGTTCACAGACCTGATAAATGTCTCGTGCGGTTAAGACGACTTCGGCTCCTCGATTTTCTAGCTCTTTGATAATCGGCAGGAAAAAAGGAACGTGAGGAGAATTGTCGATGTCGATCCAGACTTTCTTTCCCTGCAAATGTTGTCTGTAAGAGGACGGAGGGGGAACGGAGACAACCTCCCCGATCACATTCGTCCGTGGAATCTGCGTGACCGGAAGCTCGACAACTTTAGGTTGGAGGATTACTGCGCCTTCTGACATTTGTACACCTCGAATGCTCGTTCAAGAACGGATGGGTATAGGGGACGGTTTGGAGCTAACCAAGGAAGAAGATCGTTTTTAGAACGCGCCGTCGCCGAGCAGCACTGCCCTCGGCGTCTCCGCCAGGATCTGCACGTCAAGCCACAGAGACCAGCCGCGCGCGTACTGCAAATCAAGGCGAACCATGTCATCAAACCGCACTCGGCTACGGCCGCGAACTTGCCACAATCCCGTTATGCCGGGCTTGATTTCCAGCACACGCCGGCGGTGCCACACGTCATATTCTTCGTATTCGTATTCCAACGGAGGACGAGGGCCGACCAGAGACATTTCGCCCTTCAGAACGTTAAAGAACTGCGGCAGCTCGTCCAAACTCGTTCGCCGCAGAAACCGCCCGATGCGTGTCACGCGCGGGTCGTTCTTCATCTTGTAGACGGGTTTGCTCGTCGCGTCCGCTTCGCCATCGTAGTCGCCGCTAATCAACTGCTTCATGAAGTCTTGGTGAATCTTCAGATCATTGTTCACGTACATCGATCGGAATTTCAAAAACGTAAAGGAATTGCCAAACTGGCCCAGACGCTGCTGTTTGAACAGCACGGGCCCTTTCGATGTGAGCTTTACGAGTAGAGCGATCGCGCAAAGCAGCGGAGAAGCGAGGATGATCGCCAGCCCGCTGCCAACTACGTCCATGACCCTCTTCAACATAAAGGGAATTTTCTTGGCTTCGCGCTGGTGCAAAAGATCTGGATAAAAGGTCGGGTTTGACGAATTGTTCGAATTTCCTTCATCGGAATCATCAGCGAAAGAATGCAGGGAAACTTCTACCATTTGCAGATCTCGCGGGCCCATCTCAGTGGCAAGCGCCCGATGAACTTTGTCGAGCAGCGCGGCAATCGTCACTTCCTCGCCGAGCTCTCCCAGTTCGGTGAAAATGATTCCAAGAATTGCGTCATCTCGGTACCAGCCAGCGAGGTCGGTCTCTCTCCGCGCTGAATCCGCGGCTTTCACAATTCCCCTGAACACCGTGGCCTGTCGGCTCGTTCCGATAGCTTCTTGAGCATTCAGCAGTAAGAGAAAAAATTTCTTCCCGGATCGCTCTGCACGCTTCCGCTCGAAACAGAGCATTCCCAGAAAAAGCTCTTCCGGCAGGATTCGCTGCATCAAGTTCGAGGGATTAAAATTGGGCCGAGCCGCGGTGCGCGGCAGAGTTCTGTTGTTGCGGGAGTGCGGGCGGCTTCGTGCCGTCGAGGCCTCGGTCTTGTTTTCTGTTTGGGTCTCTGTTTTTGGCATCATGGGCTCGTTGTATGGGGTCGAGATACACACGCGCATCGAAAAAAGATCTAAGGTTTGGCACCTTCCTCGGGGGGTGCCGCTTTGTTCAACGAATCGTGGCCGACTGTGCTTCAGGACATATTGAGTCGCTGGGATGATTCAAATTATCCCGGGCGGCGCCAGGCGGGACTTCCCGACACCTACAGTGATATCGTTACCCTTAAGTGCAGTTTGCTAACCATCGCGTCGTTTTGGGATGGTTGGCCCGAACCCTGGTCTTGCCGCGTATCTTCTTTATAATAGGGAGCTTGAAGGCGTCACTGAGCTCCCGAAGTCCGTTTGGTAGTCGCTTGACAACGGTGTAGGCCACTTGCCATGAAAACAAATGCGCTAAAGGAGAAAACTCGTTCCCGGGTGACCGAAATACTTGCTCCGGCGCGTCGGGCTTCCCTAGAACCTTGGGACTAAGCCTGTATCTTACATGTTTTGTTAGACATACCGAAGTCTGTCCCATTACCTTCGCGCAGGACTCATCCCGCGTGTTTATACAAGAAACCTCCCAGAGCAGGTAGAAGGCGACGCGGCGCGACCGCAAAGGCATGTTTCAAAAGGCGCATCTTCCAGGCACTTCCGTTCTGATCAAAAATGTGTTGTGAGTGTCCCTTCGTCGCAAATCGGGTGTACGTCAGCGTCGATTGCTCGGCTCCCCAGCGGCTCTTGAACTTGATCAAACCCGTTTGCTCGACATCGGTCCGGCCCAGATCGAACGTGCGCAATCCAAGATGCTTGGCGTCGCGAATCGATTCCCAGTACAGCAAGTGCATCGCCCCAAGATTGTGGAAACGTGAGTCGGAGCCTCCGTTCTTGTAGACCAGCGTGTCTTTGTAACGCAGCGTGAGCATTCCCGCGACTGGCCGCCCGTCCTTCAGGGCCAATCGAATCTTCAGATCTCCGCCGAAGGCCTCTGTGAGATTCCTGTACCAGCTCTTGGGCTGCGGTGGTAGACGATGGCGCTGGCGCGTCAGAACCAAAAGCCGATAGAAATCATTCAGGAGTGATTCACCCGATCCCTCCGTATACACCAGCCCTTCCCGCAGGGCTCGTTGAATCTTCCTTTGCGTCGAGCTCCTGTGACAGTTGCCAAGCAGCGTTTCCGGATCGGGACGCAGGTCGAGTTGGTGAAAACTATATGTGGCGCTCGATTGACCAAGCCCATTCACCATCTCCGTTTGATGGAGGGGCCGTATTTCAATGTAGCGCCAGTTTTCCTTTTGGAGTTCGCGCTCCAAGCCGTTCGCGAAGACCGCCAGGTCTTCTGGCTCGCTGACCAGCAGATCACAATGGTCGGAGAACGGAACTGAAACCAGCCGCCGTCCCGTCAGCCTGCTCTCAACCCGGCAGAAGACCGCCCCATCCTGCAAAGGATTGCCTGGCGCGGTTGTCGTGTAGGCGACAGGTTCATACCCGTAAGTCCGGCGAAGTGCATCGAGCCACGGGCGTGAATGAAAAACGGATCCCCGGGGATGCCGCTTCACGAACGCTTCCCACCGCGGGTCCGTTAAAGGCTCGATCCTATGTAGCACCTTGGATTCGAGACGCTCTTCGGAAACCGCTATGGATGTTTCGGTTAGAGTTTCGTACATTGAGCCTGGCTAGACATTGAGCCTGTTTTCGCGCCGACTGTTCTCGAGGACCTGATATTCCAGGCATTACACGTCCGGTGAATCGGATAGCTTGCTGTTGCGGCTAGTCTAGTAACTGGTCGACGTGGCAAGGCGTGGTTGCAACGAAGGTTTCTCGCAGCGGGCAGCAGACTCTCCACGGTGGGATTTCACGAGTGCTGCTTCGATCTCGACTGCGACTGAGCGCTGCAGCAGCGCGACCGACAGGATGAGCCGATGCGTGCCCTTGAACTCCACCAATACTCCCTCGCGCCCGCGTAATGGACCCGACTCGATTCGAACCTTCTCGCCAACTTCCAGATAGGGCCACGGCTGGCTCGGAATGCCGGAAGCGACTAGCGCCTGAATGGCTTCGATCTCGGTTTCTTCCACCGGAATTGGCTGCCGGCTATAGCCAACAACCTGGATAACACCGGGCGTCTTCAGAATCGGCAGCCGGTTTTGCGGATCAAATCGGCAGAACAAGTATCCAGGGAAGAGCGGTGTCTCTGCCTCTTTGTTGCGATCCGACCAACGCGTCAGAGTCTTGTACAACGGTAGGAAATCTTCGTAACCCATTCCCTGAAGATGGGCCGCTACACCAGCCTCATGCCGCGTGCGCACATGCAAAGCGAACCAGGGTAGACGACCCGCCGGGGGCATGCTGGTGCTGCGATTCTTATCGGATTCTGCGGTCACGCTCACGAAACCTTCTTTTCGACCAAGCTACCGCCATAAGAGTCACAGAGCGGCTCTATTCCTAACACGGTTAGTCGTGCACAGGGGCTGCCACATCCCGGTCCGCTGATGTTTTCCGTAAGCCATTGAAACTGTTAGTGTTAGAGCGGCGGGTGTGTGACTTTGCCTTCGTCTCGCGGCTCGCGGATGAAGAATGCTGTCCAATTGTGCTAAAGTTTTTCCACAGCCATATCTGCATCAAAAATAAGGACATACCTTCACGGGAATGTAATATCTAGGACTATTATCCCCAGGTTTTGGCCCGTATTGAGCGTCTCCGGCAGCTGATTGAACCTGGAACCACCCCCGCGAGGCCGTTTGCCGGGCACAGCGAGCCCGCAGGCGGCTTTGGGCAACGCCTTGATCCCCAGGGCGGGCTAAGGCAGGTCCTTCAGATGGCTGCGCCCGCCGCTTGAGAATCGTCTCGATAGTCGAGCTTGGTGAGCCTCTGGCTGTTGCTTTGGAACATCTGCCGGTCTCGCCGGTCTCGCCCCCCATCGATTGGGTTACGATGACCCATGCGAACGATCACTGGGAAGGGCCTGGGCTGACCGCGATCCCCCAAACGAACTCAACTCGCTGGCTCCTCTACGGTCTTTGGATCGCAACGTCGCTCATCGTGTTCTTGCGGCCTCTAAACGCGATCGTCCATTTTGCTGCCAACAACGACGACGCGTCCCATATTTTCCTGATTCCATTCATCTCCGCAGCGGTGATCTATCTGGAGCACCGGGCGATCTTTCAGCGAATCTCCTACGACCCGATCGGCGCTGCCCTCCTGGCACTCGTTGCCGGAGCCGTTGGCGCCGCAGCATTGCTATGGCATGCGTCCTGGAGCCTTAGCCAAACCCTTTCGGCATACGCGCTAGCGCTGGTTCTCCTGTGGATTTCGGGTTTCGCGCTATTCTTCGGCAGAAACGCCGCGCGTACGGCCCGATTTTCGCTGCTCCTCCTTCTACTCGCCGTGCCGCTACCCGATTTTTTGCTCACCCATGCCGTCAACTTCCTGCAGAAAGGGTCTGCCGAACTGGTCGCCGCGTTGTTCGACCTGGTTGGCATTCCGTTTCTTCGCCAAGGATTCGTCTTTGAACTCGGACGCTTCACCATCGAAATTGCGGAAGAGTGTAGCGGCATACGCTCAAGCATGGCCGTGTTGATACTCGCCTTTCTGGCGGCGCACTTTTACTTGCGGTCTTTTTGGAAACAGGCCCTCTTTATTCTCTGCAGCTTGTTCATCATGATCGTAAAAAACGGCGTGCGCATCGCGACGCTCACGATTCTCGCCCTCTACGTCAATCCTTCGTTCCTCTTCGGAAAGCTCCACCGCGACGGTGGAGTTGTTTTCTTTTTGCTGGGCTTGGTTTTGCTACTTCCTATCTTGTGGTTCCTCGGGCGTCGCGAAGGGCAACCTGGTAAGGATGCTGGCTTTACCGCGTCGCAAGGCGCTTGAAGGAAAAGCCTTCCGGAGACCATAAGAAGCGGGGATTCACGATAAATGCGCGGAAACTGTGGATTTCAATGACGGGTCGAACGAGGCAAATTCCGCGAGCCAAAATTCAACGAAGGGTCTGTTTTAGAATGAGGCTACTTCCTGTCGGCATGACCATAATAATAGCCGCCCTGGCCTTCCGAATCTTCAACCTGATTCAGCACAACCCCCAACAGGTTTTTGTCTCGAAATTCCATCGATGCCTTCTTCGCCGCCTCGTGGTCGGTTTCCCCAGCGCGCACGACGAATAGCACCCCATCACACAGGTCCGCTAGACTGCTCGCGTCGTGGACCGGCAAAGCCGGCGGCGAATCCAGAATCACCCAATCGAACGCTGGGGTCACACAATCCAGAAGCACTTTCATTCGATCGCTCAGGAGCAACTCGCTGGGATTCGAAACCTTCGATCCGCACGGAATGAAGCACAGATTGTTCGCCACGCTGTTCTGGATGATCGCGTACTCGTCGGACTCGCCCCGCAAATAATCGGACAAACCCGGCGCGCTCGGCGCCCCTAAGGCTGAGTGCAAGCGCGGCGCGCGAAGATCCGCGTCAATCAATAGCACTCGCCGGTCAGCCTGCCGGATGATAGACCGCACCAGATTTGTCGCGACAAATGTCTTTCCTTCAGACGGCAAGCTGCTCGTAATCAGTAGTCGCCGTAAAGTTCTTGTCCCCGCGATCTGGTACAGCCGCGACCGCAAAGTCCGGAATCGCTCGGCCACGATTTTTCCGCTATCCCCGGCTAACGAAATGCGCAACGCGGAATCCGCTTTCCACTCCGGGTGCGTGCACCGTTGCACCAAGTCTTCGAACCGAAGAATCGCGCCGCTTTCGGTTACCCGCGAATCTTGCAGCGGTTCCGCAACCAAACGGCTGGACGTAAAAATGGGCACGTCGCCATCGTCCGCGACACGCGCCGGAGCGGCCGTGCTGCGCTCCGTCACGGGCAACTGCGCCGCTTTTTCCCGCT
>JBEKWY010000176.1:0-10031 GCA_049512575.1 Candidatus Acidiferrum sp. | reverse complement strand
AGTTGGGTCTCGACGCGGGCGAAATGTTGTCGCTCGTGGCTAGGGTGGCTTGGCGGGCGGCGGCCAGGGAGGCGGCGAAGCAGTCGGCGTAGGGCAGATTGTGGTGGGCGTGGAATTCGGCGGCTTGCTTGGTGAGGTCGTAGGTGGCGGGGACGAGGTCGATGGGGCAAAAGCAGATCCCTCACCGCCGTTCGCCAAAGGCGGGCGACCTGGTTCGGGATGACAGGCGAGGAAAGAGAAGCGAGAGTCAAAATCCCGATCCCGGCAGAAACCGCAAGGGTACGGCACCTGCAGGAGTGAAACAAAAGCAGATCCCTCACCGCCGTTCGCCAAAAGGCGGGCGACCGGATTCGGGATGACAGGCGGAGAAAGGAGCCGGGGAGAGTGAAAGCCCCACCCTTGCGCAAACCGCAAGGACGGGGCACCCGCACGGGAGAGGTAAAAGCAGATCCCCTCGCTCCGCAGAACCGTCCGAAGCGCAAACGGCGCGCCTCCGTTCGCCAAAAGGCGGGCGACCGGGTTCGGGATGTCAAGCGGCGGCGCTAGGGCGGGACAGGGAGGAATGGGGGCGCGGCGCGGCAGATGCGGTGATGTACGACTTACGTTAAGTCAATAATAGGTAATATAAATTACTTGCTCTCGCGCGCTTGGCGCGCCATTCTTGCTTTTCTTGTTTTTGAATTTGATGTCATCCCGAACCCGGTCGCCTGTTTTGGCGAACGGGTGTGAGGGATCTGCTTTTTGGTTTGAGTATGAGCCACAGCTACTGCGTCTACACTTTGGCTAGCCGGTCGCGGAAACTTTATACCGGAGTTACCGAAAATCTTGAACGCCGGATGATGGAGCACCGGCAAGGACTGGTTCCGGGATTTACTATGCGGCACAGGATTTTTCGGTTGGTTCACTTTGAGGAATTTGGGGATATTCGTTACGCCATTGCGCGGGAGAAAGAGATCAAGGGTTGGCGGCGGGAAAAGAAAATCTGGATGATCGAGCGCGAGAATCCTGCTTGGGCGGATTTGGCTGAAGGGCTTCCGGGTAAGGGGCGGCTTAGCGACGAGGAAAACGCTGTCCACCGCGCTAAGGTCGCAACCGCAAAAGCAGATCCCTCACCCCCGTTCGCCAAAGGCGGGCGACCGGGTTCGGGATGACAGGCGAGGTGCACCCGCGGAAGAGAACAACGAGGCTTACTTTCGCGAACGCGGGAGAAAAGCCGGGCCGCCCCGGTCGGGATGACAGCAAAGAAAGAGTCAAAGCCGCCCACCCTTGCACAAACCGCAAGGAAAAGGCGCCCGCTTCGGAAAGCGGCCGCTACAGGAGAAAGTCAAAGTCCCCACCCTTGCACAAACCGCAAGGATGGGGCACCCGCAGATCCAGAAGAAAAAGCTAGCGGGATTTGGCGCAGGCGGCGGTGTCGCGCTGGCGGTCGGACTTGGGGGCGGCTATGTCGATGGGCTTGGCTTGGGGGATCAGGTTTTGGTCGGCGGCGGCTTGGAAGAAGGCGGTCAGGCCGCGGAGGTTTTCTTCGTCGAGCGAAAAATTTATGTTTTCGGTGAGGTAGCGCTGGAGCTTGTTGGCCGGGAGGTTGAGATCGGCGGCGGCTTGGGTGCTGATTTCGGTGAGGCGGCGCAGGCCGTAGTTGCGGGAGGACTGGAAGTCGGCGATGACTTCGGGGGTGGCGACTTTGCGGCGGGCGGCCCAGACGGCGAGGACGGCGGGGAGGCCGGTGAGGCGGCGCCATTGCTCGACTACGTCGTAGATGTGCAGGGTGGTGTCGGGGTCGAGCGTGGCTTGGCTGGCCGGGCTTGCCTGAGAGGACGCTGCGGCCAGGTTGGCGCTGGCGGCGGAGCAGATTTGTTCGCCGGCTTCACCGCGGCGGGTGCCAGACTCGGTGGCGAGGCTGAGGCGCAGGGCGGGATCGCCGATGAGCAGGGCGGCGTCGGCGCGCAGGAGCATGTTGGGGAGATCGGGCGGCATCTCGAAAAATTCGGGCGCGATTTTCCACTTTTGCTGGCAGAGGATTTTGGTCAGGGCTTGGGTGCTGCGGGAGCTGCTGTCTAGCGCGATCTTGCGGGCTTTCTCGAGCGGGAGCTTGGAGACGAGCAGCAGGCTGCGGACGCGCGTTTTGCTGGCGATGGCGAGGTCGGGGAGGATGACCAGGTCGTCGATGCGCTGGTACTCGATGGCGGGGATGATGGCGATGTCGGCGGCGTTGGTGCGCAAGGCTTCGGCGCAGAGGGATGGGACGGTGAAGGAGAGATCGTACTTGCCGCGGAGAGGGCCGTGGGTGAAGCTCCAAACCAGCGGGGTGGTGTTCAGGTACTTGACGATCGAGATGCGAAGTTTTGGCAAGTTGGCGTTTTTTCCGGACGCTGCTGAGAGAAGACCCACACGCAACACCGGCGTGTGGGGGCACCCGGCCCGCGCCTTACGTAGAAGGTTCAGTATAGCAGAGATGGACGGCGCGATTTTGTGCCGGCGGGGGCGAGATTTGAGGTAAAACGTTTGCGCCGTTGTGAAGGCGATGAATTCGGAGACGCTGAACATGTTGAAAGTTTTGGTCGGATTGATCGTGGGCGCTTTGCTTGCCGCTGGCGGCGTCAGCGCCGGGCTGAAGCCCGGCGCCTACATTCGTGCTTCGGAGGACGCAAAGGCTCCCGCTACCATCGCGGAGAAAACGGCTGGGGCGCTGAAGCTGGCTGGGTATTTCAATCTTTATTGGGACGCGAAGGTTGGGAAGCTTTGGCTGGAGGTCGACAAGTGGGGGACGGAGTTCTTGTACCAGAGCTCGCTGCCGGCGGGCGTCGGATCGAATGACATTGGGCTGGACCGCGGGCAGCTGGGGGCTACGCGGATTGTGCGCTTTGAGCGCAGCGGGCCGAAGGTGCTGCTGATCCAGTCGAATCTCGATTATCGCGCGGTCAGCAACGATGACGCCGAACGGCAGGCGGTGCGCGACTCGTTTGCGGAGTCGGCGCTGTGGGGATTTACCGTGGAGGCCGAGGACGGCGAGCGCGTGCTCGTCGATGCGACGAAATTCTTTCTGCGCGATGCGCATCACGTTCCTGAAGTGCTGCGGCGGACGAAGCAAGGTTCCTACAAATTGGACGATTCGCGGTGCGCGCTGTATTTGCCACGGACGAAAAATTTTCCCTTGAACACCGAGGTCGAGGCGACGCTGACGTTTGCGGGCGACGAGCCTGGGCAGTGGGTGAAGGACGTGACGCCTTCGCCGGAATCGATCACCGTGCGGGAGCATCACTCGTTCGTGCAGCTGCCGCCGCCGGGGTACAAGCCGCGCGTGGATGATCCGCGGTCGAGTTTCTTCAGCATTGGGTACATGGACTACGCCACGCCGATCAGCGAATCGATCGAGAAGCGATTCGCGGTGCGGCATCGCTTGCAGAAGAAAGATCCCAAGGCAGCGATGAGCGAGGCGGTGCAGCCTATCGTTTATTACCTGGATCGCGGGGCGCCGGAGCCGATTCGCTCGGCGCTGCTGGAGGGCGCGAACTGGTGGCAGCAGGCGTTTGAGGCGGCGGGCTACAAGAACGCGTTTCGCGTGGAGCTGATGCCCGAGGGCGCGGACCCGATGGATCTGCGCTACAACGTGATCCAGTGGATTCATCGGGCGACGCGCGGGTGGTCGTACGGCGAGGCGATCGTCGATCCGCGGACCGGGGAAATCATCAAAGGACAAGTTTCGCTCGGATCGTTGCGGGTGCGGCAGGATTATCTGATCGCGGAAGGCTTGCTCGCGCCGTATGAAAAAGGCAAGGCGGGTTCGGAGCCGAAGCCGGACAAGATGCAGGAGACGGCGCTGGCGCGTTTGCGGCAGCTTGCGGCGCACGAGGTCGGCCATACGCTTGGGCTGGAGCACAATTTCGCGGCCAGCACGGTGAATCGCGCGTCGGTGATGGATTATCCGCCGCCGGTCGTTGCGCTGGGCGCGGATGGCGTGCCCGATCTTTCGCAGGCGTATGCCACCGGAATCGGCGAGTGGGACAAAGTTTCGATCACCTGGGGCTATCAGGATTTCGCGCCGGGCACGGACGAGCACGCTGCGCTGAACGGCATTCTCGAGGATGCGTTCTTGCACCGGCACCTGCGCTATCTGACGGATCAAGACGCGCGTCCTGCAGGGTCATCGAGCAGCGTGGCGCACTTGTGGGATTCCGGCTCGAACGCGGTCGATGAACTCGACCGGCTGATGAAAGTTCGTGCAGCCGCATTGCGGCGGTTTGGCGAGAACAACATCCGCGAAGGCGCGCCACTCGCCACGATTGAAGATGCGCTGGTGCCGATCTACATGCTGCACCGCTATCAGGTGGAGGCGGCGAGCAAACTCGTCGGCGGCATGGACTACACTTTCGCGGTGCGGGGCGACGGCGAGACACCGACGCAAATTGTTGCGCCGGCGGAACAGCGCCGTGCGCTTGCCGCGGTGCTGGCAACGCTGAAGCCGGAAGAGCTCGCGCTGCCGGAAGCGCTGCTGAAAATCATTCCGCCACGGCCGGTCGAATACCCACGCGGGAGGGAAGACTTCAAGATTCGCACGAGTCCCGCGTTCGATGCACTCGCTCCAGCCGAAGCGGCGGCGCAGCAAACACTGCAATTCTTGTTTAATCCGCAGCGCGCCGCGCGGCTGGTGGAATTCCACGCGCGCGACGCGGCGAATCTGGGACTGGAAGAAGTGTTCGAGAGTATTTTCAAGGCTACATGGGATTCACCGCATGGCGGTGGATATTCCGCGGAAGTCGCCCGCGTCGTGGACGATGTCGCCCTCTACGACTTGATCGTTCTCTCCGGCGACGCGAAAGCATCCGGTCAAGTGCGCGCTTTCGCCTGGCAGGAACTCAATCAGATTAAGATTTGGTTGACGCTTACCCGGGGCGAGTCCTCCGCGCAGAACGCCCATCTTGCTTTCGCGCTGGCGCAGATCGAGCAATTTCAGAAAGATCCCTCAAAGCTGAATCTAACGCCGCCATCCGAGCCCCCCGACGGCCCGCCCATTGGGGCCGACGATGACTTCGAGATCCGCTAGTTTTTGTGGCTGGGGAGAAAATCGATTTTGCTGAAAACTGCTATTCGTGGTGTTTAGAGCGAAGGAATCCCTGCCTACCTCACGCTGGCTGCGCCTCAACAAAGTTGAGCGCGACTTGAGCGGATTCTTGTGCTTAAAGCCAAATACAGGGGGTTCGGCGCACCTGTACGAAGTGACAGTACGGTTTGGGTCACAAACTTTCCGAATGGAGGGCTCTCTGCCCCGCCCTTTCACTATCATGGTCGGCATCCGCGTCGTAGATTGGTCGTATCGAGGTCTGTGCCATGAAGTTGTTCGCCTTGATTTTACTGGGTGTTTGGCTCGTGACGGTTGGCGCAGCAACTGTTGTCGCCCAGGATGAGGCGAAGCCGAGCATCTCGGAGGCGACTACAGCGGAGTCCTCGCTGGAGGCTTCGGCGCAGGCGCAGCAATCTTCGCCGCAGGTCACGCAGCCATCCACGCAAGCACCGATTGCGACTCCAGCTCCGGATAAATCCAAGATCGTTTATGTCAGCGATTTCGAGCTCGACGCGGTGAACGCGGAAGGCAAACTGGAAAAGAGCGTTCCCGCGATTCCGCCCTCTACCGCAGCGCAATTGGATCCCAAGCGAGAGCAAGGCCCGGTCGAGCAAGCAGGAAGGCTGGTTGATTTCATGTCGGCAACGTTGGTGAAAGAGCTCGAAAAGGAAGGCTACTCGGCACACCGGTTGCGACCGGGAGAAACGCGGCCCACCGACGGAATACGAATCAGCGGAATCTTCGGTGAGCCCGACGAACAAAACCGGTTGCGGCGCGCGGTCATGGGGGCATTCACTGCGGATGGCAAGATGTCGCTGTTCGTCGGAATCAGCAACCTGGCGCGGCCCGATCAGGCGCTGTATGCCGCGGCCGATCCCAGCGGCACCGATACGAAAGCGGGCTCAGTAATCACGGTAAGTTCCTACGCGCCGGTGGCGAAATTTGAAATCGAGAAAAACACCACGGAAAAAGCGGTGAACGATACGGCGACGGGCATCGTCGCTGATCTCAGCGCGTTACTCAGCGCGAACGTCGTCGCCTTGACCCAGTAAGACCGCGTCGGCCTCGACCCGCACTTTTTTCTATATCAAAATCAAAAGCCAAAGAGCCGGCTGGAAGCCGGCGCTACCAACCCCCGGGGTGCTGCCCGGCCCAATCGGCCAAAAATAGTGGGAGTCGCGACCAGACCGGAACCCAGGTCGCATCGTCTATAGGGCGAGAGGGAGGCGATACCTATGCGATTGCGCGATTTTGTCTTTTCGACTGTGGCGTTTGCGGCGGGCGGGCTGCTGTTGGCGGCGGCACCTGGAAGACCTCAATCCTCAACTCCGACTCCGCCGGTGGTGCCGGAGCCGCCGGCAATGGTTGCGGCACCGATTGCGCCGGTATTCGCCAGTGAACTGGCCGTTCCGGCCATGCCCGCGGTGCCAGCCACTCCCGCGGGACCGGCGGCTCCTGCCAGTCCGTCGATGGAAATGAACCTGAGCGGGGGTTCGCGATCCCGGCATCACGACGGACCGGCTTCGGATTGCTCGGACTTGCACATGAGGTTTAACGATGAAGATCCCGTTGTGGATTCCGAAGAGCGCACGTTCTCGAAGGCCGAGGCTAAGGTGTTGCACGTCGATGAGATGGAGAACGGCGGCATTCAATTGCAAGGGTGGGACAAGGATGGGTATTCGGTGACGGCTTGCAAGGCGGCGGACGCCACGCGAGGAGATGCGAAGCGCTTGTTATCGGAAATCAAGCTCTCGGTGCAAGGCGGGCACGTCTCCGTCAGCGGACCTTCACGGCACAATGACTGGAACGTGTTCCTGCTGATTCGCACGCCGCGGGCGGCGGAGGTGGAGTTGACGGCGCACAACGGTCCGGTGTCGTTCTTTAGCGTGGATGGCAAGATCACCGCGCGAGGCGTCAACGGGCCGATCTCGATAGAGGACTGCTCGGGCGAAGCCGATATATCGGCCGTGAATGGGCCGATCAGTTTTTCGGGTACCGGCGGGAAGCTGCGGCTGCACACCCAGAATGGACCGATCAGCGTTGCGCTGAATGCAGCCACCTGGAGCGGGGGCGGCTTGGTGGCGGACGCGGTCAATGGTCCGCTGACGCTGCGGGTGCCGTCGGGATTTCAGTCCAGCTTTCTGGTGGAATCGAACGGCCATTCGCCGATGAGTTGCCATGCGAGCATTTGCGATGGCGCGCGGAAGACCTGGGATGACGAGCACCGGCGGATTGAGTATGGAAGCGGGGCGCCGCTCATACGGTTGTCGACCGAGAATGGGCCGATCTCGGTGAATACGCTGTAGGGACGGACGCTCGCGGGGCGCTCGCGGGGACCCGCTAAAGCGGGCCCCAGATGGCTGGGTCTTGGGATTGTGGAGTGTGGACGCGGTCTGGTGGTTGCGGATAAGATTTGCGCATGCTGCTGGAAGAGCGTGTGGGGCAGGCGACGACCGAGGCGGAAGCGGCACATTTCGCACTCGAACTTTACGGACTTGACGTTAGTGCGAAGGCGCTGCCAGGCGAATACGACGACAATTTTCATCTCACTACGATTGAGAAGGCGGTCTCGGAGCTGCGGGCGTCGGAGTCTGCGCTGCGTCGCGCGGCGGCAGGGCTGATCGACGGGTCTGCATCGCCTTCGCCCGGCGGGTCTGCGTTTGTACTGAAGGTGATGCACCCGGCGCGGGAAGAGTCGCTGATCGATATGCAATGCCGCGCGCTGCAGCATCTGGCGCAGCGGGCACCCCAACTAAATCTTCCTCGCGTTTGCCTCACTAAGAGTGGTGAGGCGTTTACCACTATTACCGCGGCCGACGGATCGTCGCGTCTCGTCTGGCTGCTCACGTATGTTGCCGGCACCATGCTAGCCGACGCGAGGCCGCACTCGGCGGAACTTCTCGGCAGTTTGGGAACTTTGCTAGGCGAAATGGATGGGGGCTTGGCGGACTTCTCGCATCCCGCGGCGCAACGCGAACTCAAATGGGACTTCGCGCGGGCGGGATGGATTCGGGAGCACCTAGACTTGATCTCGGACACCGAGCGGCGTGCGCTGGTCGAAAAATTTCTTGCGCTGTACGACGCCGAAGTTGTGCCTGCGATGGGCCGGTTGCGACGCAGCGTGGTATACGGCGACGCGAATGACTACAACGTGCTGGTGAGCCAGCCCTGGCCGGTGCCGCGACGCGCGGTCAGCGTCATCGATTTCGGCGACATGCACGAGACGTTCACGGTGTCTGAGGTGGCCATTGCGGCGGCCTATGCGATCCTCGGAAAAAAAGAACCGCTGCGGGCCGCGGCCGCGCTGGTGGCGGGCTATCACCGGGTATTTCCGCTTACGGAATTGGAAATCGGTCTGCTGTATGCGCTGATCGGAACGCGGCTGGCGGTAAGCGTGATCAATTCGGCGCAGCGGGCTGCCGTCAAGCCGGACGATTCCTACGTAACCATCAGCGAAGGACCTGCGTGGGAGGGGCTTGCGCGGCTGGCGCAGATTCATCCGCGGTTCGCGCACTATACGTTCCGCGAAGCTTGCGAGTTGCCGCCCGTGCCGAAAACCGGAGCGGTGCGGAAGTGGCTTACGGCGCATGCGAGTTCGGCGGCTTCCCTGCTGGATGTGAACTTACGCGGAACGGCGTGCCTGGTTTTTGATTTGGGCGTCGGGAGCACGTTTTTAGGCGCAGACCCGGCGGTGGCGAACAGTGACGCGTTGACCGAAAAGATTTTTGCGGAGTTGAAGAAGGCTCGCGTCAGCTTCGGGGTTGGCCGATACAACGAGCCTCGGCTGTTTTACGATTCGCCACTTTTCGGTGCGGGCGGAACTCCTACGGACGAGCGCCGCACCATTCATCTGGGCATCGATCTATTTGTCGCGCCCGGTAGCGCGGTTTACGCGCCGTTGGAAGGCGTGGTTCACGCGCTCGCGAACAACAGTGCGGAGAAGGATTACGGGCCGGTGGTGATTTTGCGGCATGGCCCCGGCGAGGGGCAGGAATTTTTCACCCTGTACGGACATTTGACCAAGGAATCGCTGGCGAGAATACGCGTGGGCCAGTCGATCGCGCGCGGTGAACGATTCGCTCGCGTCGGCGCGGTGCAGGAAAACGGCGGGTGGCCGCCGCACCTGCATTTTCAGGTGATCGTGGATCTACTCGACCGCAACACGGATTTTCCAGGCGTTGCGTTCGCGACCGAGCGAGGCGTTTGGACCGAACTATCGCCCGATCCGAATTTGTTGCTACGGCTTGCCGGCGAGCGATTGGTGGTGGAAGAGAAGGATGCGGGGGAAACACTGGCGGTGCGCGAGACGCTGCTGGGACGAAATCTCAGCGTGTCGTATCAACGGCCGCTGAAGATTGTTCGCGGGTGGAAGCAGTATCTTTACGACGACACCGGGCGCGCATTTCTCGATGTGTACAACAACGTTCCGCTGGTGGGACACAGCCATCCGCGGGTCGTGCGTGCGGCGCAGGAACAGCTTGCACTGCTGAATACTAACACGCGGTACTTGCACGACAATGTGATCCGGTACGCGGAGCGGCTTACGGAGCTTTTGCCGGCGCCGCTGCGCGTTTGCTACTTCCTGAATTCGGGCAGCGAGGCGAACGAACTGGCGCTGCGGCTCGCTCGCGCGCATACGGGCCGCGGGGACGTGATTGTGCTAGAGCACGCGTATCACGGGCATACGAATACGCTGATCGATATCAGTCCTTACAAATTTGACGGGCCGGGCGGGCGAGGGCGAAAACCTTGGGTACACGTCGCACCGATTGCCGACGATTATCGCGGGGCTTACCGGCGGGGTGATGCCGATGCGGGCGCGAAGTACGCGCGGCATGTTGGAGACGTTATCGGTGGCGCACGGAAGGAAGGGCGCGAGATTGCAGCGTTTATCGCGGAGACTTTGCCGAGCGTCGCGGGGCAAATTGTTTTTCCGCCGGGCTATTTGAAGGAAACATATTTGTATGTG
>JBEKWY010000175.1:0-10354 GCA_049512575.1 Candidatus Acidiferrum sp. | reverse complement strand
CGTCGGACATGTTGCTGAAACCCGATGGCGGCGAACTCTACGTCATCTCTCCGGATTCGCACGGCTTGCAGGCCATCAACACATGGACTCATGAGGTCGGCGACTACGTAATGCTCGGATATGCGCCCACGCGTGGGATTCTCAGCGCCGACGCCAGCCTGCTCTACGTCACCGATGCCTCCGCCAGCCGCGTCACCGCCGTGGACATCAACAACCGCCGCGTCATCCGCACCGTCAACGGCCGCGAACTGTTGATTTCAGTCGGCCAGTCTCCCGACGCAATTCGTTTCGACCCCGCCGAGAACCTGATACTGGTAGTGAATCGCGGCTCCGGCGACCTCTCCGTGATTCGCGCTCGCCTCGAGAATCAAAGCCTGCTCACGATGATCCCGGTAGGCGATCATCCCCAGGAGCTAGCAGTCAAATTGTTCTGAGTGTGATTGCGTTAAGTGCAGATGCCAACGGATTCTGTAACTGCACGCGAGGATCATCAAGCGATGGAATTCAGCGTATCCAAGTTCAACTATACGTTTTCGACGGGCCAGGAGGCCTGTTCGTCGCCCAGCGCAATTTCCAAAAATCCTTCGGCGGGCAGCACATCCACCGGCAAGCCGCCGTGCCAAAGAGCAATGCCAAGCCGCAGCGCCTTCTGCCCTTTCAAATTGAGTTCGCTGCGCCGTACGGAAACTTCGAGCATACGGTCGAACGCCGCGCTGGCTACATTGTTCGGATTGAGCAGGCATACGCGGCCCTTCTCTACGGCGAATTCTTTGAGCCTCCCGCGTTCCAGGTTCACCACCACGGTCAAGTCTTCCGCGGCGCCGATGGTGATGCGAAATTCGGGATCATCCATTTCCGCGAGCGCCGCCAAAAACGGCTCGACACACACGCTGATGCGATCGTCTTCAAAGCCATAACGCAGCTCGCGCAAATAAAATACGCGCCCGTGCATCGCACCGCCGCGGCGCTCCGGAGAATACAGGCCGGCGCCCAGCCACTCGAAATAAGAGGTCTCGCGCCCATCCACCGTCGTTTTCAAAAAGGCCGTTGGCGCCACTTGCAGGGCGTGCTCCGGTTGCCGCTTGATGGGCTTTGCCAGATCCGACGGCGCGACTTGACCAAGCGCCAAGTAAATCCCCGTCAGGTGCTTCCGGAACAGTGCATCGAACTCCGCATCGTTCGCGGTGCTGTGTTCCGGGCCGAACCACCAACACCAGTCGCTGCCCTCGGCCGCGAGCAAAGACTCGAACGCCTCTTTCAGTGCCTCTTCGGTCGGCGCATCGCTCCGCGATTGCGCCCGGGCTTCCACCGCGCGCGCATAGGTCTGGCGCGCGTCCCACAGCAGCTCCCATGCTGCTACATCTTCGCCGTGGCCGATCCAAACGTCGAAATTTGCGTTGATCCACGAAGCCGGGAAAATCCCGCCGGTCGTGGGAATGTTCCTGGCGGCGGCGATCGCTTCGCTGGCGGTGAGCGCGCGAAAGTCCTGATCGCTGGCGATCCGCTTATAGAACTGACGCAGGAATTCGCGGCCGTTCCCAGCGTAATACTCCCACGCATTCTCGCCGTCGAGAAAAATGCAAACCGTCAGCGGGTCCGCGCTCTGCACACGTTCGCCGATGTTTCGCAGACGGCCGTGCAAATCCTGCGCCGCGGCAGTGGCGTCCATGCGGCTATAGACAAAGCCGATCAGATCGGAAAGTTGATGATCGCGAAACAATCCGGTAATGCTATTTCCGGCGATCTGCACGCGCCAAGGTCTATACAAGCGCTCGGCGCTCGCCGGGATTCCGTTCGAATCGCGAAAGAAGCCCACGTTGAGCGTCCGGCCGAGCACTCCTTCGTCGGTACCGAACCACTGAAATCCTTCTTCCATTGCAATCGTAAGGGTTTGATCGGAAACGGATCCTTCTGATGGCCACAGCCCCGCAGGCTTGGAACCTATGACGCGCTCGTGATACAGGCGCGCACGGCGAAGTTGCTCGCGCGCATCTTCCGGATAGCGGTACGCGCGCCGAGGCAACGGCGTGCCGGGATTTGCGACACGCGCAATGTCGGAATCGCAAACGAGAGGGAGGATTGGATGGTAGAAGGGCGTGGTGCTGATTTCGATCTGGCCGCTTCGCGCCGCGTCGCGATAGATGGGAAGAACCAGATTCAACAATTCCATCTGCTTCGCTTGCAGCGCAATTTTATCGAGCTCGGTGAAGTCCTTCCCCTTGCTCGCCAGCCTGCTGGTGACGTCATCCATCGTGAACCACTCTTCGTCCATCCAGGCAAGTTGAGAAAGTACTTGAAGGTCGCGCCAATCGCGCGTCGTGAAAGTGACCAGTGCTTGAGCGCCTCCCGCAGGCCGCGACCATTCCAGGAGTTCTATAAAGCGAGGCCAGCGGGCCAATAGTCTTTCGTGATTGAGCTGAAATGCTCGCGCGAGAATTTCCGCTTTATCTTCCCGTGTGAGCTCGTCGGTTTTCTTGAAGGCCAGCGCGAACCAGGGCTCGTCGAATTTTCCGCTGGCATACTCCTCGATCTGCATGCCGAGCGAAGGCACCACATTGAAGGTGGCGTGGAACCCGGGTGTTTCCTGAAGCACGCGCACCATGCCCCAGTAGTCTTTTACGGCGTGAAGGCGCGTCCAGGGAAGCACGTAGCGGCCGCTTTCCGGATCGCGATATTGCGGCTGGTGCATGTGCCACAAGACCACCAGATGAATGCGGTTCATCGCGCGCACCTTCGCCACGCCGGAGCGGCGCTCGTGCTACACTCACCGTTCTTGTCATGCGCATCCTGGACCGCTACATTGTCCGCGAAATTTTCCGTCATGCGTTCCTTGGACTCATCGTTTTCACTTTTGTTTTCTTCGTGCCCCAACTCGTTCGCCTGACGGCATTGTTCGTGCGGCATACGGGGTCGGGCGCTCAAATCGCGGAACTGTTTCTGTGCATCTTCCCCGGCGTTTTCGCGTTCACGCTTCCGATGGCCATCCTAATCGGCGTGCTCCTCGGTTTGGGGCGCATGTCGGCGGACAGCGAAATCATCGCGATGACTGCCCTGGGCATCGGCCGCAGGCGAATGTTGCTGCCGGTCGGCGTATTGGCTACGACCGGTGCGATCGCGACGCTGGTCATGACCCTCTGGCTTGCGCCGCTCGCGCTGCACACCTTTCGAAGTCTGGAAACCGATCTGCTTTCCTCGCAAGTCAACTTCGCCGTGCAACCGCGCGTCTTCGACGAACGCTTCCCGCATGAGGTGCTTTACGTAAACGATATTTCCGCCAGCGGCACGCAATGGCGCGGCGTGTTTCTAGCGGACACCGGCGGAGAAAACGGCGCGCGCCTGACCCTCGCGGAGAGCGCAATTGTAATCGCAGCGCCAGAGCAGGGCAAGCTGGAGCTGCATTTGCGTGGCGGCACGACACACGAATTTGATCGCACCGATCCCGACCACTATTCGGTGACCGCGTTCGGCCAAAGCGACTGGCCCATCGAAGTGACTGGCGTGGTTCCGCAACAGGAGCGGCAAGTCAAGAACGATGAGCGCTCCGTTCGAGAGCTGGCCGCGGACGCGGGCCCGAATTGGCGCGAGGCCCGCGTAGAGTTGCAGCGGCGGTTCGCTTTCCCTGCCGCGTGTTTTGCTTTCGCGCTGATTGCCGTTCCCATAGGTTCGCAACCTCGACGTGGCGGCCGCGCTGCGGGATCCTTGATCGCCGTATTGTTGATCGCGGCCTACTATCTGCTACTGATCTTTGGCAGCGGCCTGGCGCGCGAAGGAACTCTTCCGCCGGCGGTCGGTTTGTGGATGGGGAATGCGCTGCTGGTGATGTGCGGGCTGGCGCTGCTCCCGCGAATGGAGCAATTTCGTGGCGAGATGCGATGGTTTCACTGGCTGACCCGTTTCCGCCTCTGGTTTCGCCTGCGGCAGCTGCGGCGGGCCCGTGCGCGAGCGGCTGCGGCGCGAGCGGCAAACGGAGGACGCCCGGTCAGCGAAGCACCCGCACAGTCGAGTGGAAGCTTTCCGCGATTGATGGATCTTTATCTGTTACGCCGTTTTTTCTCGTATTTCGGACTGCTGATGGTCTCGTTCGTTTTCCTGTTTGAGGCGTTCACATTCTTCGAGCTGCTGGACGACATCGCGCGGCACCGCGTGCCCTTTTTCATTGTGGTCGATTACTTCCGCAACCTTACGCCCTACCTTCTATATCAGCTCGCACCATTGGCCGCGATGGTGGCTACGTTGGTCACCGTCGGCGTCATGAGCAAGAACAATGAGATCGTGGCGTGCAAAGCCAGTGGAATCAGCCTCTACCGCCTTGCGGCGCCCTTGCTCCTGGCTGGCATCGTGCTGGCTTCCGCGATGATTCTGTTGGACGACACTTACTTACCGTATGCGAACCAGCGGCAGGACGCCCTGCGAAACCAAATCAAGGGCCGTCCGCCGCAGACCTACACACAGCCGGAGCGGTGGATCTTCGGCGAGAATGCGAAGATCTACAATTATGATTTGTTCGATCCGAACCAAAGCCTGTTCGGCGGGCTCAGCGTCCTGGAGATCGATCCGAACACCTTTCAGGTGCGGCGACGCGTATTTGCGGCGAGGGCGCAATGGTCGGAGACGCAGAACCTGTGGGTGCTGGAATCGGGGTGGGTGCGGGATTTCTCCGAGGGCGTAATCACCCGATACGACCGCTTTAATGTTAAAGATTTACCTGAACTTACAGAGCCTCCGTCTTATTTCCATCGCGAAGTGCGTCAAGCGTTCCAGATGAACTGGAGCGAACTGCGGCGGTACATCGACGGGCTGCACCGCGCGGGCTTTGACGTTGCAACGCTGACAGTGCAGTTGCACAGGAAGCTGGCGTTTCCGCTGATTGCGCCGATCAGCATGCTTCTTGCGTTTCCCTTCGCTTTCCTGGTTGGGACACGAGGCGCGATTGGCGGAGTGGCGGTCGGTGTGGCCATAGGAATTTTGTATTGGCTCGGAGCCGAATTATTGACGGCCATGGGTGGAGTCGGCCAATTACCGCCTCTACTCGCCGGCTGGGCGCCTGACATTATTTTCTTTTTCCTGGGGCTCTATTTCTTCTTCAAGATGCCGACGTAGGGCCTCTGTGGCGGGCTATGGGAGTTGGCGAGGAGTGATTTATGCTCTTTGTGGTCGTGGAACGGTTCAAGGGGAACGATGCCGGACCCATTGAAAAACGATTTCGTGCCAGCGGCCGGATGATGCCGGATGGGGTCATGTATCTAGCAAGCTGGGTCGACCTGGCCGGCGCTCGGTGTTTTCAACTGATGGAAGCGGAGAGTCCGGAATTGTTGGGGGAGTGGACGCAGCACTGGGAAGATCTGGTCGACTTTGAAATCGTTCCCGTCGTGCCGTCCGCCGAGTTTTGGGCGAAAAGGCAGGCTACGTAGAGCGGTTGTTCCGCAAAATTGTTCCCCACACGATGTCCAAGGCTTCGGAATAAAAGATTCGCTGACAAGCGCCGTTATATAGCGCGATAAAATTTCTCCGGCCTGGGATTTTCTTGGCATGAATTTTGTCGGCGCGGAGTTTGTCGCCGCGCCGACAGTTCATGTGGCGGTTGAATTCTCTGGCGATTGAAGTCACAGCTAGCACAGACAAGAGTGCCTGTGCTACTGGACTGGCTACTTGCGCTTCTTCTTTGCGCTTCTTTTTTCTTCAACCACAGCTTGAGCTGCGCCGAGGCGCGAGATCGGCACGCGGTACGGCGAAGCGCTAACGTAATCCATGCCAACGGCGTGGCAGAACTTCACGCTGTCGAGGTCGCCGCCGTGCTCGCCACAGATGCCGACTTTTAGTTTTGCTCGACTTTCGCGTCCCTTCTCGATTCCCCATCGAATTAGCATACCGACGCCCTTGGTGTCGAGCGATTGGAACGGATCGGACGCGAAGACTCCCGCCTTTTTCTCATCCACGTAGTCGGGAAGGAAACGGCCGGCGTCGTCGCGCGAGAGGCCCATGGTGGTTTGGGTCAGGTCGTTGGTGCCGAAGGAGAAGAACTCAGCGAGTTCTGCAATCTCGTTCGCGAGCAAGGCGGCACGCGGAAGCTCAATCATGGTGCCGACCAGATATTCAAGTTTTACCCCCGATTTCTTGATCAGGTCATCGGCGACTCGGCGTGTGCTTTGCTCCAGGATGGAGAACTCCTTTTTGTCGAGAACAAGCGGATGCATGATCTCAGGTAAAACTTTAATGCCGGCTTTCTTGCACTCAATCGCCGCTTCGATAATGGCACGAACTTGCATCTCGAGAATTTCCGGGTAGGTGATACACAAGCGGCAGCCCCGATGGCCAAGCATCGGATTCGATTCATGAAGTTGCTCGACGCGTCGGGCGACAACGTCAGGACCGAGCCCGAGTTCCTTGGCCAGTTCTTCCTGCTTCTTGCGATCGTGCGGAACGAACTCGTGGAGCGGAGGGTCGATGAGGCGGATGGTGACCGGGAAGCCGTCCATGGCTTTGAAGATACCGATGAAGTCGCGGCGTTGAAACGGCAAGAGCTTATCTAAAGCTTCAACTCTTGCCTCCTTGTTGTCGGCTAGAATCATCTCTTGAATGGCGCGCTGGCGCTCCTGTCCCTTCTCCGGAAACTCGAAGTCCGTGAAGAACATGTGCTCGGTGCGGCAGAGACCGATACCTTGGGCGCCGAACTCGCGCGCTCTGCGGGCGTCCTGCGGCGTGTCGGCATTGGTGCGGATGCCAAGACGGCGCATACCATCGCCCCACTTCATCAAGGTTTCATAGGACGGCGGAAACTTCGGTGTGACGAGATCCATCTGGCCGGAGTAGACGATGCCCTCTCCGCCGTCGAGAGTGATCCATTCGCCCTCTTTCACGGTTTTGCCGCCGACGGTCATGGTCTTGGATTTGTATTCGATGTTGAATTTTTCCGCGCCGACGATGCAGCATTTGCCCCAGCCGCGGGCGACGACGGCTGCATGGCTGGTCTTGCCACCCGTGGCGGTCAGAATCCCCTGCGCTACCGCCATGCCGCCGACGTCTTCGGGGCTGGTTTCGCGGCGAACGAGGATGACCTTCTCGCCTTTCTTGGCCCAGTCTTCGGCTTCCTGTGCGCTGAATACGACCTTCCCAACCGCGGCTCCGGGAACGGCGTTGATGCCGTTTCCCAGAATCCTGGATTCGAGCGACTTCTTGTCGAGCTTGGTGTCGATGACCGGATAGAAGAGGCGCTCGATGTCTTCCGGCTTGATGCGCATGATCGCTTCTTCCTTGTCGATCAGCTTTTCGTCCACCATATCGACGGCCATGCGGAAGGCTGCGGAGGGAGTGCGCTTGCCGGTGCGAGTCTGGAGCATGTAGAGGGTGCCGTCTTCGACGGTGAACTCCATGTCCTGCATGTCATGGTAATGATGCTCAAGTTTTTCTCGAACTTTTTCGAGCTGCCCATACACCTTGGGCATGATCTTTTTCATTTCGGTGAGGTGCATCGGGGTGCGGATGCCGGCCACGACGTCTTCGCCTTGGGCGTTGACGAGGTAATCGCCGTAGAACACTTTTTCGCCGGAACTGGGGTTGCGTGTGAAGCAGACGCCCGTGCCCGAATTGTCGCCAGTATTGCCGAAGACCATCTGTACGACGTTGACGGCCGTGCCCAGGAGGCCGGTGATTTTTTCCACCCGCCGATAAGTGACCGCCTTCTCGGCCATCCATGAACCGAATACGGCTCCAACCGCGCCCCAGAGCTGCTCGATGGGATCTTCGGGGAAATCCTTGCCAGTCTTCTCTCGGAAAAAGGCTTTGTACTCGGCAACGAGGTCTTTCCATCCGCTGGAGGGGACGGCAGTGTCGTCCTTTACGCCCAACTTTTGTTTCATGGCGCGGAGGCGATGCTCGAGGTCTTCTTTGGGGAGCTCCATGACGACGCTGGAATACATTTGAACGAAGCGGCGGTAGGCATCGTAGGCGAACCGCTCATTCTTGACGCTGGCGGCGAGGCCCTGGACGGAGCGATCGTTCAGGCCGAGGTTGAGAATCGTCTCCATCATGCCGGGCATGGAGCGAGCGGATCCCGAACGTACGCTGACGAGCAGGGGGTTTTTGGGGTCGCCCAGCTTTTTTTTGGTCACCTTCTCGAGTTTGGCCACGTTCTCGGTGACTTGTTTTTTCAGTTCGGCGGGGTACTTCTTGCCATTCTTGTAGAAATAGTCGCAGGCTTGGGTGGAGATGGTGAAGCCGGCGGGAACCGGAAGACCAATCCTCGTCATCTCCGCAAGTCCGGCGCCTTTACCGCCCAGAACGTCGCGCCAAGTGCCGTCGCCTTCCGCTTTTCCCGCTCCGAAAAAATAAACCCATTTAGTCACTGTATCCCTCGCATTTGATTTGTGGTGAAACGAAACTGGTGAAGCGACAACTAAGAACTTTCGTTGCGCCGACACTTAAAGTGGGATTTGAGTTGTCGGCGTGTCGACGAATCATCCGACAAAACATCTTCCGGACCTCAATTAGGGCTTCACATCTAGCGCCGCTCATCCGCGCCGATCTCCGAGAAATCCGCGACGGTCGTGAATTCGCGCAAGAGTTCAAGCAATAGCGATAGCCGGTTGTTCCGCACCGCTTCGTTGTCGGCCATAACCATTACCTCTTCAAAGAACCGGTCGACGGACTTACGCAGACCGGCGATGCGATCGAGGGCTTGCTCGTAGTGACCCGCTCTCTTGTCGGCCTGCACCTTCACAGCCGCCTCGCGGCCCGCCGCGAACAGTTCCCTCTCGGCGTCGTTCTCGAAAAGCTCGGGGTTCACGGCGATGCCATTCTTGAGGTTGGCCTTTTCGATGATCTTGCGAATGCGCTTGAAGGAGACCGTCAGAGGCTCGAAGTTTTTTGATTTGCGGATGGCGCGCAAAGCGATGAGCCGCTTCTGGGCATCGAGAAGATCGTCGGCACCTGCGCGGAACACGGCGTTGACTTCGTCGTAGCTGAAGCCGGCACGCTCGCGGAAGACAAACTTGGCGCGATCAAGAATGAAATCTAATACTTGAGATTCCTGAGCAGATGTGACGGTTCGTTTCGGAGCGTAGGTGTGAAGCGCCTTGGAGGCAGAGCCGACGGCCTGCGCTAAAGAGAGTGGTAATTTCTCATCAAGTAAAACCTTGACTATTCCCAGCGCGGATCGCCGTAAAGCGTAAGCATCACTTGAACCCGTGGGAATGATACCGACGGCAAAGCACCCAACGATGGAGTCCAACTTATCCGCCAGAGCGACGCCGCATCCGATCAGGTTGCGAGGGCTGGGATCGTCGAGACCGACGGGGCGGTAGTGATCATAAATGGCGTCGGCGACGTCATCTGCTTCGCCTTGAGCGCGGGCGTACAAGCCGCCGACGATGCCCTGAAGTTCTGGGAACTCGCGGACCATTTCAGTGGCGAGGTCGCACTTGGAAAGCTCCGCAGCGCGGTCGGCGTCAGCAACGTGAGCGTGCGGAACGCCGAGGTTGAACCACTGCTCCATCAACCAACGAGCGATGGAGCGAATGCGCTCGACCTTGTCGGCGTAACTACCAAGCCGTGATTCGTAGGTGATCTTGGCCAGTTTAGGAAGATAGTCGGCGAGCCGACATTTCTGATCGGCGATCCAGAAGAATTGCGCATCGGCGAACCTGGCGCGCAGGACGCTTTCGTGTCCCGCGCGAACCAAGCCTTTGGGATCCTTCGCGAGGTTGATCACCGCGAGAAAGTGAGGGGCAAGTTCTTCGTTGCGTTTCTCGACGGCGAAATACTTCTGGTGGCCGCGCATCACCGTGATCAGGATTTCGTCCGGTAGACTCAGGAACTTCTCGTCGAAGGCACCCTCGATTACGGTGGGGTATTCGTTCAGATAGACGACGAGGTTTAGTAGCGCAGAATCCGGGTGGACGCGATAGCCACCCTTTTTGGCGAGCGCAGTGAGCTCGCGGTCGATCTTTTCGCGGCGGTCCGAAGGACGCAGGATCACACCGTTGGCTCTGAGTTTCTTCTCATAGTCGGCGAAACCGCGGACACGGATTTCGGGGGCGCCCAGAAAGCGGTGACCCCGCGTGGCGTCCCCCGCCTCGACGCCGCCGAAGGCAAACTTGAGAGGTTTGCCGCCCAGGAGGGCAACGATCCAGCGGATCGGCCGAATGAAGCGAGCGCCGTCGAGGCCGGTCCACGTCATGGAGCGAGGCCACGAAAGATCGTGGATGACTCGCGGAAGTATCTCGCTCAGGATCTGTTCCGAGGTGCGTCCCCGTTTGATTTGCTTGGCAGCCAGATACTCGCCTTTCGGCGTTTGGACGATTAAGATGTCGACTAGGCGAATTCCCTGCTTCTCCGCGAAGCTGACCGCGGCGCGTGT
>JBEKWY010000174.1:0-10356 GCA_049512575.1 Candidatus Acidiferrum sp. | reverse complement strand
CGAATGCGCGTGTACAGAATTCCGGCCCCGAGTTGGGAAGACCGACTCGATTTCGGATTGAGATGGATTTTGGTCCCCGAAATCACGAAATCGAACGTCTGGAAATCAGTATTTCGGCCGATAACCGCACGGAGTTCTATCTGGATTCTGCCGCTTCTATGTGGAAGTTGTACGACGAGAAAGGTCCTCGTGACGCTGAGGCACGTTTCGATTTTCTTGTGCCGCAAGATGCCAGAATGCTGCAAGACCTCGTTCGTTACAAGTATTATTCGCCTTTTGCCGCAACGATTGCCGGATGCATTCTGGTTCGCGCCCGAAGGTGGGACAGATTAAAAGATTGGCTGCGCAACTTGGCAAACATCGAGCCCTACGTCGCGGATGCTCAGGTGCTGTGGGTGGAACAGTGCCTTCGACAACGTCGGCTCGACAGTTCCATGTCTGAGTGCGTGGAATACTTCAATCGCTTAAGCCTGGGCCCTTTGCCTTTCATGGCGGAGACCTTGGGTTATGCATTAACGCAGGCCGATGAGTTGTTGACGATAAGTACTCTTAAAGCGGACGAGTTGGAACAGGTGAGAATAATTCGCGGGCGCCTCCGCGAAGCGGTTGGCGTATTCCGTACCGGCGGAATGTTCGCCACTTATGCCGGCCCGAGAGAGCAGATCAATCCAGGTTTGGTCGAACCTGCGCCGAGAAATAGGAATACACAGGATGAGAATCCTCGTCAGACAGAATTCTTCGAAGAAGAAATCGCATTTACAAGTGCGGTCGCCGACGATCCCGCAAATGTCGAACAGGAAGACGAGGACCAGAAAAACGATAGAGAAGCGGGAGCATGAAGAACTGGGCGGCTGTCGAATTCCATAGCTGCGGAGAGATGGGATGGGAATCTTCGATTTTGCTGCGAGGGCGGCTCGACCTGATTTGAATGCTGCGATAATCACGATTAGCCTTTCGGAGATATTTCTCGGATCGGTTGATTTGCCGTCGCCCATTCGAACGTCGGTGAGGGACAACCAGCTCTTTGGAGTCGCTTTGGTGCTTGATCGACAAAGAGACTCCGTTCACCCGACCTTACTGGTCGATCGGAGCCTTGTCGGGGCGACGGGTGAACTGGAACGCATTGAACAGTTCCCGATGCTCGCGGCGGTCGTTGGTTCGGTGTTGGGCACGCAATCTGAGTGGTCTTCGCGCGTTCGTGTCATGGGGATAACCCCTTTTGAGGAACAGCTGGCTCCTGGCGACGTAATTTCGGCCTCGAAGCGAGGGACGGTCGGTTGTGGCGTTCAGTGGTCCAATAACTATGGATTCCTTACTGCCGGGCATGTGGCCGCCATAGGATCGACCGTACTCTTCGGCGGCAAACAAATAGGCTCGGCAGTGTATTCAAACGATCCTGCCGGTCATGGACTTAGGATCGAGGACGACGCAGCCGTGGTAGAACTTCGCTCCCCGGGTGCTTTTCATCGTCAGATCTCAGGTATGGGAGTGGCTGGCGTCGGAGACAGCGTTAGTGTTCAGAGTCCTCAAGTCATCGGTAACGCGCAAATACAGGGCTACGCGACCTTTTTCAACTCACCAAAAACCAATGCGACCTATGGCGAGCTTTATCTGACTTATGGACAAGTAACGCAGCCAGGCGATTCAGGAGCGGCTGTCCTCGATCGTCAAGGCGATATTATTGGTCACGTGATTGGTGGCAGCCCTGGCGTATTTTCGTACATTCAAGACATCCACTACCAAATGCGAATGATTGGCTCGAACAGCAGTTTTACTGGCATTCGGCTCTGGTGATTTGGCTTCTATGAGGAGGGAAAAATGCTTCTTGAGGTCTTGACCTGGACGGCACTAGCAATGAGCGTTGTTTCGTTTGTCGTATTTGTTGTACTTTCCGTCAGACGAAGTGCGCCGCCTGAGAAACCAAACCCAGGTGTCGGCCTTGAGCCACACGGTGCGCTCTCGGACATCACCGAACTCGCTAAGGCTTTGCATGAATTGACCGACAGTTTTCAGAAGGCAGGGCCCGCACTTAGTGCCCTCGTAGCATCCATTCTGTTCTTTCTGATAGCAACACTCGGAGCTGGACTCGATAAAATTGGGAAATAGTGCCCTGGTGGATGTGTAGGTCGCTGGCGCTCGTGCGAGCGTCGTGTTGCTGGAAAATCTCTTTGGCGATAAACAGTCTGTTCAGCCTGCCGCAAACCGTTCATGTACAGCCACCGCATGGTGGTCTCAACGATTGCTTCGGAACCCGACATGTAATAATTGGTGAGCAATGAGTTTCGTCATTACCACGCTCAGTCCGGAAACGGTCGTACAGGTGTCCGACACGCGGCTTTCCTCTTTGGTTGACGGGTCCGTCATGGCGGAAGACCTCCGCAAATCGCTGATCGTTCGAGGAACCAAGGGCCAGTTTGTCGTGGGATGGGTTGGCTTGGCTACGACCGACCAAGGGCACAGGACGGCCGACTGGCTATTCCAGGTTCTCTGCGATATGGACGTGGTACAGCTTTCTCCAGGCGAAGTTGTCGGACGTTTGACCAAGTTAGCAAGCGACCAGTTCAAAGGACTGCACGCGAAGGACAAGCGTTGCGAATTTGTATTGGCCGGATGGGACGACTCGCAACCCTTTTCTGGAGTCGTCTCGAATTATTTAGTTCTGGATGTGAGCCTCGAAAGCGACTGTGGTTTGCGGCACCACCTGCCTTCCTATAAAGAGAGTGCCGTAGCCATGCCGGAATTTCAGGGATCTGTTGAACGCTTCAAAAACCTTACGGACCGGCACTATTCGGTAAGAGTGCTTGGCGATTGCGACGGTTCGAAATTGAAGACGAGCCTTCGAGGGCTGGAACACCTGATGAAGGCGCGCGCACCGGCCGCGAGAATCAGTCAGGCGTGTCGGCAGATTGCACTCGAAGCGGCTGGGAACAGCTCGACCATAAATAAGAATCTTATCGCGGTAGAAATGGAGCGTCGAGGGCAGGCTCATTGTGTCTACTATTCCGAGGAAGGAACGGAAACGATGCTCATGCCTGACACGATCAGCATGGAAGGAGGCGCGACGCAAATGACTCTTTCCGCCACGGTGTCGGGCGACCAAGCAAAGGTGCGGATTCGCGGGAAAATCAGAAAGCGAGTAGAGAGATAGGAACCATCGTGAGGGATGCAGTTGAATTGGTGCACTCTTCGTGCACTATAGCCTGCAAATGAGACGTCTTGAGGCAACTAAGGACGCGCTAAATCGCGGAAAACAGATGAAAAGGTGCGCGTGCGAACAGGACAGAATGAATTAGCAAACCGCCAAAACTGCAACTCAGGTGACCTGATACCACTTCACAAAAGCTGACAGGATCGCAAACAGGCCGCATGCAAGTCACGAAGCGTGGGGTTTGGAAAACCGTCGTTGGGACGAGAAGAGACGACCGACGGCGCAATACCTCAGAGCAACTCAGACCGACTCTTGCAACTCAAGAATCGGCGGTTTGGAAAACCGCTGGCTCCGCAGCAAATGCCGGGATCATTGGCACTTCCCGGAACCGGACTTCTGAACAGCGTCAACCTCTGTGATAACTTGTCGCATCCGCTGCGCGGGGAATAAAGTTGATGCAGGAATCGCCAGTTTACTACAACGGTAAAGACTAGCCGACTTCCCGTTCCTAATCAGGTAAACATTCTTCTTAGCGACGAGAGTCTAAGGCAATGGCCCGGTGGACGCGCCCCAAGCCAGCATTCAAGTCTGAACAGAGGAAAACGAGATGTACCGGCGCCCGGAGTCCGCCAATTTCCGCCTCATGCAAGCTTGAACTCACTTCTCCGACACTCGCTTGAGTGAAGATAACCAGAGGTCATGACCCCTATGCATCGCGTTGGGGTCCTTCTTGCGGAACTCCACTGCTCCCGGTCCTCTCACGACCTCTTCGGTGACGACACGACAACCCTCGGGTTCTTTGAGCAGAAGAAATGCATGGTAGGCATCCATACCTGTTCCCTGACCGAACCAGCCGATACGTGAATCCGCCGCAAACTCATGTACTCGGCTCTCAATGTGCACGCCGAAGGTATCCCATGAGAATTGTGTGTCCTGGTGGAACATGCCGTCCGGACTGTTCAGCAGTTTCACATTCCGTGAATTCGAATACCATTCGGGCCAAGTCCGCGCCTGGACGAGATGCTGCCAAACATTCGAGCATGATGAATGAATCAGCAACTCGTTATGAGCGAATAGGTCCGCGTCTGCCGGCGTGTGTCCTGTGGGCCAATGGATTTCGGAAGACCGTAACGGCCAATCAGGATTGTCGACCTGCGAAGTCTGTCCGAACATGGGCGCCGCCGTCATCATCGTCGCGGTCAGGGCCGCTGTGACCAGCGCCGTCTGCACGAGTGCTGCGATTTGATTATTGGAACGCATCGTCTCCTCGCTTTTTTGTATTGGACGCACTGCGGCGCTAAACCAGGACCGTCCCGCCATCGACCACCACGGTCTGACCGGTGCCGAACCCTTCCAGCATCAGAAACAGATAGGCTTGTGCAATGTCATGAGCTTCGCCGACTCGCCCCACAGGCAGACGCTTGCCCACGCTTTCATAGAGGTGCTCCCTTTCGGATGAGCTCATGTTCTGCCAGAGGTTCGTGCGAACGACTCCAGGAGATACCGAGTTGACGCGGATCGGAGCCAACTCGACAGCCAGGGCGCGTGTTAACGCTTCGATCGTCCCACAAACACTTGCGGCCACTACCCATCCCTTGTGCGGGCGCCGGCCGGCGATTCCCGTCGTGAGAACAATAGAGCCGCCTTTGCGAATCTGCGGACTTCCATATTTGACCGCGGCAAGTGCGGACCAATAACGCAGTTCAAATGCGCGTCTCGCCTGCTTGAGATCGGTATCAGCAAGCTCGCCCACTTGCAGGCTGTCACCTGCAGTGAAAACGAGGTGATCAAAGGCGCCAAGGTTCGTGAAAAAGCTTTCCACAGCTTTTTCGTCCGAGACGTCAACCGCCTCTCCCCGTGCTTTTCCTCCGATAGATTGAATCGCTTCCTGAACTCGTCCTGCGTTGCTGGAGACGATGAAGACCTCGGCTCCGCGGGATGCTGCCTCCTCGGCGACTGCCAAACCGATTCCCGACGACCCACCTACGATGACCAACCGCTGATTCTCGAAACCGTTTTCTCGTGACAATTGAATTCTCCTTCCCGTTAGGTTCATCGTTGACTTCTGAAATTCCCATGCTCGCGAACACCTTTGAGCCTTCACTCAAGCGTTGCTTGCGGTTCTTGATTCCGCGCTCGCAGGCGTCAGCAATTCGCTAAGGCCCACGCGATGCAGCATTTCCGTACGCACGCGGTCTATTACCGCAAATGCAACGTCCGCCCCGTCCTGCGTTGGATCGATATGAACGCGGAACGGGCGTTTGCCAAACGGCGCGTCCACAACTTTGACAATTGCGTCCGCCACCGCGCCCGCATCCGCGTCGGACGGAACAATGGCGGCAAAGGCTTCCTGTATTTTCTTTCCATAGCCTTTGTACGGACCTGCTTCATACTCGGCTGCGCGCTCCTTGTCGGCGGGCGTGCCGGAATGCGCAAAGTGATTGGTGCCGCCGGTGAATGCGCCGGGAACGATGATTGAGGTTTCGATGCCCCACAGCGCGAGTTCGCGGGCATACTGTACCGCAATCGCGTCCATGCCCGCCTTCGAGGCAAAGTAGGGCGCGAGATACGGGGGCGTTCCACCCGCCGAACTGCTACTGGACACCCAGATGAGCAGCCCCTGGCGCTGGTTTCTCATTTGGGGCAGCGCTATGCGGTTTACCCTTTGGGTGCTGAGCACGTTGATGTCGTAGAGTTCAGCTAGTTGCTCTGGTGTGAAAGCTTCCGCCGGTCCGAAGACCATGTGGCCCGCATTGTGTATCAGAACATCCAGCCTGCCTTGTTCGGCGACAATCTGGCGGATCGCCGCTTCGATGGACTTTTCCGAAGACACGTCCAGTTCAATGGGACGCAAGTCAACCGAATTGTCGCGCGCAAACTTTTTCACGTCCGCAACTTGCGGCGCCTTGCGGCCGACAGTGTCCCGCATTGAGGCATAGACCGTGTGGCCAGCCTTCGCGAGGGCATTAGCTGACAGACGGCCAAAGCCGCTCGAAGCTCCAGTGATTACAATTACTTTCTTCATCGGTATTCTCCTTCATGATGTCCTTCCATCCACAACTTTGTGTTTCCCCGGGGAGCGGACTCATTCCAAAGCCCTAGGCGAACCCACCGTTAGCGCGCAGTATTTGCCCGTTGATCCAGCCACCGTCCGGGCCAGCGAGGAATGACACTGCGTTTGCGATGTCTTCCGGAGTCCCCAGGCGCTCGAGTGGCGCCAGATTGCTCAGCTGAGCAATCTGCTCCTCGCTCTTGCCGTTCAGAAAAAGCTCAGTCCCGGTAGGCCCCGGCGCCACGGCGTTCACCGTAATTCCACGCCCCCGCAACTCGTTGGCCAGTACAGGCACAAGCCCTTCTACCCCAGCCTTCGAGGCGATATAAGGTCCATACGTGGGAAACGACTTCGCCAGCACGCTGCTCGAGAAGGCGATAATTCGTCCGCCTTCGGTCAGGTGCTGTGCCGCATGCGCAAAGACCAGGAAGGTGCCGCGGAGATTGGTTGCGATGACCTTGTCGAACGTCTCTACATCACCCTTTGCGATAGGTGAGAGAGACATAATGCCAGCGTTGTTGACCACAACGTTCACGCCGCCAAACGTTTCGATGGCCTTCTCGAAGAGTCGCTTTACATCTTCGGGATTGCCTACGTCAGCCTTGATTGCGACCGCTTCTCCATCGGCGGCACGGATCTCATCCACAACTTTCTGGGCCTCGTCTGCCTTACCCGCATAGTTCACGACCACGGCAAATTTATCGGAAGCTAACCGCTTCGCAATGCTGCGCCCGATGCCGCGGGACGCCCCGGTAACGATCGCTGTCTTGGTCATAACTTCCTCCATTTCCTCTCCAGCTCCGTTCGCGGAAGCTGCCAACGAATGAAGAATGCGGCGAAATAATATATAAATCCAATGCATAGTAGTAATATTGCTTATGCGTCTGACACAATTACGCCAGGCTGATCTCAACTTGCTGATTGTCTTCGCTGTATTCGCGGAGGAGCGGAATGTCTCTCGGGCGGCGGAGCGTCTGCTCTTGAGCCAACCTGCTGTGAGCCGTGCTCTTCAACGGTTACGCGACATGTTTCACGACAATCTGTTCGTGCGCACAGCCGCAGGGTATGAGCTGACACCCCAAGGGCAGCGGCTTCTGCAGGAACTTGAGGTCATGCTGCCGAAGATCGATCGTCTTCTGAGCGGCTCGAGCTTTGATCCTACTGTCGAACAAGCCGGCTTCCGGCTGGCAGTAACGGACCACGGTGCTGCCGTCCTTATTCCGGTGCTGTGTCGCGACGTGCTACCTACGGCCAGAAGGGTGAAGTTCGACTTCGTCCCGTGGCATAGGGGCAGTTATGAGGAGGTCACACACGGAAGCGTAGATCTCGCGTTCGCCTCCAGTACAGTGGAACCACCGTCCGTACTACAGAGTCAGACCATCTACGAAGAACAGTTTGTTTGCGTGGCTGATGCCAAGAGTCGTCTCCCAAAGTCGCTGACGCTTGGACAGTACTTGAAGTTGGAACATATCAGCATCACCATTCTTGGCGGCATCCAGGTATCTCCTGACAAGCCTTTGGCCGCCATGGGGTACAAACGTCAGGTCGCAATCCAGGTGCCTTATTTTGAGGCTGCCATCCGATCCGTTCAGGGAACAAATCTGGTCGCTACGATTCCCAGCAAATTTTTGGCGGGGATTGCACGAAATCCGGCGATCAAGATCGTGAAGCCGCCGCCTGAAATCGTTAAGTTCCGTTATGTGATGACTTGGCATCCCAGGCTAAACACCGACGCCGCCCATATTTGGTTGCGAGCAACAATGCGGCAAATCGGAGAGACGGTAGCGAAGCACTGATGTCGTCGAGCAAAAACAGCATCGGCATGTATTTAGCGTCTGGCCCGACGTTTTCCCGCGACCGCAAGACTGGAGTCTAACTGGTGCCTGCGGGCCAAGGCAGTCATCCAGTTTGCTTTGCGTGCTGAATCAGGAATACGTACTCAGAGACGCGCTTGTGTTCATCAATTGTCGGTTACACGGAAAGTATTGCTGGCAGACTGCGAGAAAATTGGCAGCTTCTTGCTGAACATTTGCTGAACTTTAGACTGCAAATGAGGGTATTTCGCTGCAACTGCGAAGCGTCTAACGCAAACAAAACAAACGAAAATTGGTCTGTACAAACAGATCGGGGTGAGTTGGAAAACCGTTGTGACTTGGAACTATTTGTGATCTTAGTCTAGTGAGCGTTCCCGAAACCGCTGAACCTTTTGCCCTGCAGGATTCTTCTCAAAACATCGTGTTGGGGTTGTTGGAAGAGGCCGGGACGGGTTGAAGGACATCCCAATGCTCGACGATCTTGCCTTCGCCGTCGAAGCGAAAGATGTCAACGCCAGCAGTTTCCTTGCCGGCCCAATTCAAATAACGCACGTGTATGAAGGCAAGATCTCCGTCGATGGCAACACGTTTCACCTCGCAGGGAATGCTGCCAGCCTGCTTGATGTAGGCCATGATGCCGTCGAGCCCATTAGGAAAAAGCGGGTTGTGCTGAATGTATGGCCCGGAAACAAGACCCGGAAGCAGATCGGCTCTGCCCTGATTAAAAATCTGGTTGTATATAATGTCGATCGCCTGTTGGATATGCTCTCTTGTCATAAAGCATCCTTTGGAATTTCCGTCTCCGGTATTTTCGAATCCTCCAGCAATCGGCAGCGCGACGCGCTGTCATGCCGCAAATTGCTTTAGGTGGTAATCAAGATGGATTTGCAGGAGCTTGCCCCACTGCGTCGGCGACATTTTGCCGAACATTGGGTGCGGCTTCCACTGGTCTGCAGTCCTGGCATTCCAATCGGCCTCGAGGATTTTGAGTAGCTGCCCCTTCTCGTAAGCAAATTCAAATCCCTGTGCATTCGGAATTTTGAAGCCTGTCGGGAGGCGCAAGCCAACGGGCTGCTCCGAATACCAGTCAACGAGAATCCATTTGAAAAGCGTTCGGGAGATCAGATAACTTTCGTCGGGAAGATCGTAGAAGCCTTGCGAACCTCCGCATGCAAGGTTGAGATGGTGAAGTATCTGGTCGACTTCCATGGTTCCCACTCGCGCCGCGAATTCAGCGTCACACTCTCGACACGTCGCCGATATTCTTGCCTCTTCTCCTCCGTGAAAAAGAGCTTCCCATCGATTTGCTCTGTACGAAAGGCCCGAGGGACGTAACGAGCTATCGCGAGCCCCGTAGTCCAAAAGTCACGAGAAAGAGCAGCGCGGAACACATTCATGGACAGCTGTCTTCGGTAAAACAACTATTCAGAAAACGGCGAGTTTGCGACGACGTCCGCGAAGTTCGGAGGAGTGAACCCTTCGACGTAGCGGGTGCCGAAATCCCTAAGAATGTTGTCAAAGCTGGTCGCCGGTTTGCGGCGAACGATGTTGCATAGGGATGACTGGAGCTGGTTCTTGAACGCCAAGCGAGGGAACGCCGCGAGGATCGCCTGTAGTTTATCCGTCGGAATTCGATCGAGACCAACTCCGATAGCGTCCACCGCAATACCTGAATGGGTCATTGCGACTTCGGGCTCTTTGTGAAGAGCGATGGAGCGGGTTGTGTGAAGGGCGATCGCATCCCAGACAAGGTGCAGCTGCTGGGTCCCGATACCGTGCTCCTTAAGGAACGCGCGGGCTGCGTTGGCGCCATCGACCTCGAACCGCTCCTCGGCCATGTAGCGTTCGGTCAGACCCAGATCGTGCAAAACGGTGGAAACAGCCAGGAGTTCGGGGTCCGGCGAAGGTTTGACGTCTTCGGAAAGCAAAATTCCAAAAAGCCAGGAACGCATCACATGGTTGAAAAGATATGGCTCCGACGAACTGCGTGCCAGATCCATCGCATCGCTGACCAGCCGCGTATCGGTTACTTTGATTCCTGCCAAAATCATATTTAGCCCTTTAATGGAAAACCGTGGGCGACTCTCCTTTTAATATTCAAACCACTGGCTCAGCGCTTTAACCTTCTCCTCTGTATAAGGCGGGAACAAATGCTCGATGGCCACGTCGGGAGGGGAGATGAGAACCGATTTCGCATGCGTGAGAGCGTCGAAGCCGGCCTTGCCGTAGTAGTGACCAATGCCGGAATATCCGACCCCTCCAAAGGGCATGGTTTCGATAAACAGATGAATGTTCACCTGATTGATCGCACCGCCACCAAAGGACAAGCTCGCGAGGAAGTG
>JBEKWY010000173.1:0-10444 GCA_049512575.1 Candidatus Acidiferrum sp. | reverse complement strand
GATCTAACGCTTTGGACTGAGCGGATGGTTAGACGTGAAACGATCGAGACTTCCTAAGAACCACCCTGGGAACGACATCTAAGCTTACAGAAATATGTCCCATGGTCCAATGGATTCTACGAATGCCGCTCTGCGTTTCTTTTTCACGCTCATTTTTTCTTCCATGCTCATGTATAATCAACGGTTTGCAACGCAAAACCACGATCCATTCTTTCCAACGCTACTTTCCCGGAGAACTCACCTTGCGGATTCGGTTTCTCGTTTTCTCAGCAATTATTCTGGCCGCGTTCGCTTCGGCATGCGCGCAACAGCCCGTGCCGAAAGAGCCGCCCGCCGCAACGCAGGCCACCTCGACATTTCGCCCCACGATCGTCTTCATGACTGATTTCGGCGTCGCCAACGACGCGGTAGCCATCTGCCGCGGCGTAATCTACGGCATCGCACCGGACGTCCGCCTCACCGACATCACCCACCAGGTCACGCCCTTCTCGATCGAAGAAGCTTCGCGCTTTCTCTACGGCGTAACCCCGTACTATCCCGCGAACACGGTGTTCTTGATCGTAGTCGACCCCGGCGTAGGCACGTCTCGGAAAGCCATCATCGCGAAATCAAAGAAGGGTCAATACTTCGTCGCGCCAGACAACGGCGTCCTTACTCCCACGCTCGACCGCGATGGTTTCGACTCCGCGCGCGAAATCACCAACGAAAACTGGATGATCCAAGCTGCCGTCTCCTCCACATTTCACGGCCGCGACATCTTCTCTCCCGCCGCGGCCCACCTGGCCGCAGGTTGGGACTACAATCTCGTGGGCCCCGCCCTCCCCGAACTCGTGCGCCTCACCACCAAGACTGCCAGCATCACCGACAAAGGCATCGAAGGGGACCTCATCGGCCTGGACGATCCCTACGGCTCCTTGATCACCGACATCGCTCGCGACGATTTCCAGAAATTAGGGTACGTGGTGGGCGACAAGGTCCCGGTTCAGCTCAACAAAAAGCCGGTTACGCTGCCCTACGGCAAGACGTTCATGGACGTCCCGGTAGGCGACTCCCTCCTCTACATCGACTCGCGAGGCCGCGTAGGCATAGCCGTCAATCAGGGCAACTACGCCAAGAAGTTCAACGTACAAGTCCCCGGCGTGATCTTCATCGCCACCAAACACACACCCATCACTGCCTTAAGAAAGCGCTAATCCTTCTCGTCTATCAGGACTTGGTGTGCAGGGTGCGGCCGGCCATTCTCACAGACTGAAGTCTGTGCCACTGGAGGCCCGGCATAGCCATCTGTAGCCGCCCACTTCAGCCGTCCACTTCGCTTGCCTGTCCGATTCTCAGACAAATTGTCTCGATTGTAGACTAAGTGTTTATATATAAACTGGTTACTCATAAGGCCGTTTTAATGTGAAGGTCTATTGTCATGCGCAGAGCTGCCGACGATAGTCCTCCAGGAGGCTACTTTTTCATGAACACCGCGAACACGCGCCTGATAACTTCTCTTCTCTTTCTTCTTGGCAGTCTCGCCGCAGTGGGATGCGGCTCGACCTCCAGCTCCACTACGCCGGCTACGCCCGTTTCTGCGACGCGCTCTTACAACGGCACCGCTTCGGTTGGAGACTTCCTAACGATTCAAATTGATTCCACCACTCTTACGATCACCTACACCAACCACACCAACGGGATGTCGGGGACCGTTCCGTACACGGTGAACTCGAACGGCACGTACAGCATCACTGACCCTACCGGCAACCTGGTGGTCGCTTATGAAGTTCCGGGCTACGTCATGCTCGTGGAGTCCAACAAATCGGGCCCCAACATGAATACCCCCGCTTTGATCACCGCCATCGAGACCAAGCCCGTCTCCATTTCCAGCTTTGCCGGACAGAACTTCAACTACCTGCAGTTCCGCACCGCAAACGGCGGCGTGGAGACTGGTTACATCAGCATCGACGCACAAGGAGCGATCACTCACGATGGTTACTCGCCCTTTGAGGGACTGCAGCAAGGGCAGTCGGCCTTCAGCGGCGGCACCTTCACGCCCTCCAGCATCGTCGAAGATCCTTCGGGCACTTTTTTCACCGTGGATGAAACCGACGGCTCCAACGATTATGTCTTCGGCACACAAAACGGTTTTTTCACCGTAGACACCGGGGCCGGCACCATTCTGGGACTTGCCCAGGCGGCTACGAAAGACTTCGATCCAACGTTCGCGGGCACCTACAAGGCGCTCTACTACGAGAAGACCAATGCGCAACCCGGCCCGAATAACACGGAACCTGGCACGGTGACTCAGGGAGAAGGCTCGGTGACCATCGGATCGACGGGCGCATTTACGCTAACGGACAATCAGAACAACACTTTGGCCACCGGCACGCTAGCCGCCGTTGCCGACACTTCCTATCTGTACGATGGCACCGCCAACACCTTGACCGATCCTTGTAACGGGCTGTTTACCATTCGCACCACCACGGCGACCTCCCGTCAGGATGTTTTCGTCACATTCCAGGGTAACTCGGTGATCTTCGGGAGTTTCCAAACCGCCCAGCCCTTCATATCGGGCACCACCCCCTATAACTACTTCTATGGCGTCGGCCTAAAGTAGTTCGCGATCGGAAGACGAGGAAGATGCCGGGCCCCAGCTTCGCTCTTCAAGAACCTGGGTGGCCTGGCTTTGATGCCTATTTCACCGGCAACTATTTCTCCGCACGCGACTTAGGCCTTGCCCCCGGCTGCTCGCGGCCGCCCGTGTCCAACGGCGATCTCCGGCCCAACGCTTCAACTGGCCTATCTGAGAAAGCTGTTCCCGTCCGAACCTGTGAAGGAAGGACGGACGCGTCCGTCCTTCCTTCAAATCTCTCCAAGACGCGCACATGACGCGAACAGGCCGAGGACACCGGTCCAAGGAGTGCGGCGCGGACACGGCTCGTCGAGGTTCGGGGAATTTAGATTGTTTTGGATTTTTCGCAGAGGGCGAGACGCAACTCTTAATGAAAGAATTATAGCAGGAAAGCGATTTGTTGTCAAGTAGAATATTTATCTGTTCGAATCACTATACCTTGGATGGGGAGGGGCGGGAACTGAAGAAGCCTGCGAATTACTTCTTTACGGCATTACTTCCCTCTTTCCCTGTAACCTTTTCCGGGTCCCTCGGTATTCATCCACGCAGAGGCAAAACAGCCAATGCAGAAACGACCGCAACCGAATGAACTCGGTTCCTGACGAGGACGTGATGCTCCAAGTGCGCAACGGCGAAGTGGACATGCTAGGCGTGTTGTTCGACCGCTACCAAACGCCGCTCTACAACTTTTACGCAAAGATGACACAGGACCGCGCCGTGAGCGAAGACCTCGTCCAAGAAGTCTTCCTCCGCATCCTGCGTTACCGCCAGACGTACCGGCCCGGCACCACCTTCCGGACATGGATGTACCAGATCGCCCGCAACACCCGGATCGATCAGGTGCGCAAGACGCGCCCGGAAACACCATTGGTTTCCGAACCCATCGCGCCCACTTCCCTTTCCGATTCCGCCCAGCATAAGCAAGAAGCCGCAACACTCCAGCGCGCCCTGATGCACCTGCCCGAAGACAAACGCGAACTCCTGGTGCTCAGCCGCTTCCAGGAACTCAAATACGATGAAATCGCGCGCCTGCTGGGCTGCGAAGTCGGCGCCGTAAAGGTCCGCATCCATCGCGCGCTGCAACAACTTCGCCAGGTTTTCCTGCAGCTGCAAAGTGGCGCACCCGCAACGGATTCCAATCGCGCGCTGGAGGACTCCCTTCCTCGCGCCGTTCCTCCCAACAGGAGGCTGCAATGAACTGCGAACAAATCGGCGAACTCTTGCCCGATTATCTGCAAGGCAGCGTGACCATCGACCAAGCGAGCCAGGTGGAACAGCATTGCCAACTGTGCAACAACTGCGCGCAAGACGTCGCCATGTGGAAGAAACTCGCGCTTCTTCCGCCCGAGCAACCCAGCCCCGAATCCCGCGCGCGCTTCGAGGCCATGCTGCACGCGTACCAGACGATAAGTGATGAGCGCACCGGTTCTGCGGAAATCGCCCGCAAATCCAGCAAGCCCAAGGTCGCGTGGAGCGTCTTGGATTGGCTCCGCTCCCCGCTCGGAGCCGCCGCCTGGAGCGCTGCACTCCTCGTCATCGGCGTGCTCATCGGTACGCGCGCCGGTATTGGCACAAACGTTGCCAATGTGGCCTCGCCCTCCCAGTCCGCAGAATTGACCGCCATGCACTCGGAGCTGACCAACATGCGCCAGCTCGTCGCGCTCTCGATGCTGCAACAACAGTCCGCCAGCGAGCGGCTGCAAGGGGTGAGCTGGAGCGGCCGCGAAGCGCATCTCGATCCGCAAGTTCAGTCGGCGCTGCTGCACACGCTCCGCTACGACAACAGCGTGGACGTACGCCTGGCCGCGCTCGACGCGCTCAGCCGTCACGGCAGCCAGCCACAAGTGCGCAAAGGTGTGGTCGATGCGCTGCAGGAGCAGCAATCTCCGCTGGTGCAAGTCGCGCTGATCGATCAGCTGGCCGAGTGGCGCGATCCCGACGCCGCGCAGCGCCTGCGCAATTTCCAGCAAACGCCGAATCTCAACCCCGCCGTGCGCCAGCGCGCCGAGTGGGCCATCAGCAAATTGCAGTGAGGAGGAAATCGTGCGACGAACACCGTTCCATCGAATTCTGGCGTTGTACGCAGCGGCGCTTCTGGTTCTGCCGATCTGGTTCGTGGCGCGCAAGCCGATTGGACGCTGCGCGATGAACGCGCTGAAATCTCTCAGCCGCGAGATGCAAATCAGGCACGCTTATGCCGACCTTCTTGACGATTCCGACGGCAGCTTCCCGGCGCAGGATCACGAGGTCATCCAGAAATCGTTCTCACTCGCAGGCGCAACCCGCAAAGCCATCGAGATCGACAACGTGTTTGGCTCGATCGAAGTCGTTGGCGGCCCTTCCGATCAAGTCCAGCTGGTCGTCGACAAAACCACGCGGGCCGAATCCAAAGACGCCCTGGCCCTCGCCCACAAGGAAGTTACCCTGGATATCACGCAGCCCGACGGCGGGCTCAGGCTCTACGTGGACGGCCCGTTCCGCTGCCAGTGTGAAGACGGCTGCCGCGGTACCCGGCGGCGCGACGAGGGAGCCTACCTCGTAAAGATGGATTTCGAGCTGCACGTTCCCAGTAATGTCGATGTGAAGGTAAAGACAGTGAACGAAGGGCGCGTCGTCGTGCGCAACGTTACCGGCAATTTCATCGCGCGTAACGTCAATGGTGACATCGAACTCGACGGCATGGCCGGCTCGGGTACGGCGCACACCGTCAACGGTCCGGTGAAAGTCAGCTTCCGCGAAAATCCGAAAGAAAATTCCAGCTTTCAGTCGGTGAACGGCAACATCGACCTGCTGTTCGCTCGCGGCCTGTCGGCCGATTTTCGCTTCAAGACCTTTAACGGCGGCGTCTATAGCGATTTTCCGGTGATCACCATGCCGGTGCGCGCCCCGCAGGAAGAACATCACGGCGGGAAAGTGGTCTTTCACGCCGACCGTTTCACGGCCGCTCGGGTCAGCAACGGCGGCCCCGAAATCAAGATTGAAAATCTAAATGGAGATATCCGTATCCTCGAAAACCATGAATAACCAAACTCGCCGTTTCCAATCCATCTTCGCAGCAGCAGTTGCGCTTGCCGGCTTTGCGCTGGCCGCGCCTCGAACGCAAGCTCGCGCCGAAGAGCAAGCGCAGCCGCAAACACAGTCAGGCGCCGATCGTGTGTCCGTAACGCTGAGCGATCCCTCACGTCCCGCGCTGGTCAAAGCGGACCTCGTCAACGGTGGGATCACCGTCAAGGGCTACGATGGAAAAGAAGTCATCGTCGAAGCGCGCGCTCGCAACCGAGAGAACGGCCGCGCCGAATCCGGCCCCAAGCGCATCACCATTGCGACCACGGGCCTCACGGTCGAGGAAGAAAGCAACCAAGTCAACATCAACACGGAATCTTACGCGCGGCCAATCGATCTGCTCATCACGGTGCCGGTCCACACATCACTACACCTGCGCGCGGTCAATGACGGCGACATTGTGGTGACGGGCGTGGACGGCGAGCTCGACGTGGACAACGTGAACGGCTCAGTCACACTGAACAACATTGCGGGCAGCGCTGTGGCCCACGCCCTGAATGGCCGGCTGCTGGCCACCTTCACACGCGTCAACCCGCAGAAAGCGATGGCCTTCAGCTCTCTGAATGGCGACGTGGATGTAACCTTCCCCGCCGATCTCAAAGCCAACGTGAGTCTCCGCTCCGACATGGGCGACGTCTACAGCGACTTCGATGTACAAATGCAAGCCGCGTCCGCGCAGCCCATCGTCGAAGACAGCCGAGGTCACGGCGGCAAGTATCGGGTGAAGATCGACAAGACTGTTCGCGGCACCATCAACGGCGGCGGCCCCGAACTCCAATTCACAAACTTCAACGGCCAAATCTATATCCGCAAAGCCGGCGCGCCGCGATAGACGCAGGTAACCACACGGTATGTAGTACGGCCATCGCCAGCCTTGCTTTTCGGCCGAACCCGCGGCCGACTTATCGCCTCTACAATTCTTGACGCGCGTGCGCCTGCCTGATATAGACAGCGCCAACGTGCCCAATCTTTGACACCGGCGGCGCATTCTACGCGGGCGGTTGGTCGAAGGTGTGCGCAAATGTGGATGGCTTGTCGGAAAGTACATGGGGAGAATGCTGTATTGACAGCTACTGTCTATTAACGCTTACTTGCCGAGTATACGGCCTTGCAATTGATTGATCTTGAGATTGCTTGACTTCGCAGTTCCTTATCGGGTTCGCATTGCGATCGTGTCCGCATTGCGCACAAGGAGATCAAATGGGCGCTCGCGAACGAGTGATTCTGAATTCCAAGGCGGATCGTCTTGCAGAGCGAGTTTCTGAGATGGGTTGGGCGCACCGGCCAGGACTGGGCACACCAATTCCACGGTCAGCGCTGGGGGGAGTTCCGGCGAGGAATTCCGCTCAACCGGTTGTCCCTCGCCCGGCTGCGGGGGTCTTGCCGGAATACACCGCTCTGGTCGACCGGAACCGGAAATACGTTGAGGTTTCCGACAGTTTCTGCAAACTCCTTGGCTACGATCGAAACGAACTGATCGGCAAGAAATACGACGACTTGACGGCGCCTAGGACGAATAATATCCAGACGATATTCGACCTGTTCATGAAATCGGGTTACATGCACGGCATCTGGATTTTGATGCACCGCCGGGGCACTCGAATCCTTGTGAGGTACGAAGCCTGGATTCGCCCCGACGGCTTGACGGAAAGCCAAATGGAGTTGTTGGGCGCGGGAGCTTGAACCTGACTTAACCCTGGTTCAGGGCTAGCGACGAACGGCGATCCGGAGAAATTATTGACGTTGGAAGTCCGCCACCGGCATTGCCCCGGTTATTGTCCCGCCTACTGCGTCTCAACCTGTCAGTTAGAGGTGGTCGCGGCTGGTTTGTGCTTGCGGTGCTTGCCTTTTGCCGCTTTTTTCGGCTTCTGAGCAGCCTTGAGCTTTTCGTTCTCGCTCGCAAGCGCAGAATTTTCCTTCGCCAGACCGTCCACTTTGCCGCTCAGGTCCGCGTTGTCCTTCTCGAGCTCTGCCACCCGCGCCTTAAGTTGCTCATTCTCCTGCCGAGCTTTCGTGTCCTGGCAGGCGATCAGTGGCAAACCAAGCGCCACGGCCAGCACGAGACTTCCGATCCTGTTCTTGCGCATTCCTTCTCCCCCAATGAAGTTGCCTACCAAAACGGCGTCGCGCGCTGGGTCGCATCTTCCTCTCACGTATAGACCTTTGGCCTACAGGAAACAAGCTCAACTTGCGGCGAATCCCAGCATGGCGCCGAAGAAGTCGCAGCGACCGGCGAACCACGCGCAAACCAAAAGGGGGCTTCCCCGTGTCGCGAAATGATTCAGCGGCGTACCTGCGCCATGCGAGCGGCAACTGTCCCCGAGTTGCTTTATCCTTGGCACGGTTGAACAATGTGAAGTAGGAGAAACCACTTTTTCTCCTGTGAGGTTGCCATGCCCGAAGCCGTGATCGTTTCCGCCATCCGAACTCCCGTCGGCCGCGCGTATAAGGGCTCGCTGCGCTCCACGCGTCCCGACGACCTGGCGGCGCTGGCGATCAAAGAGGCGCTGGCGCGAGTGCCCGGTCTGGACGCCAAGGAAATCGATGATGTGATTCTGGGTTGCGCCATGCCCGAGGGCGAACAAGGGATGAATGTCGCGCGCATCGCGGCGCTGCGGGCCGGGCTTCCCGTCGAAACGTCAGCGATGACCATCAATCGGTTCTGCTCTTCGGGGCTGCAGGCCATTGCGCTGGCGGCCGAACGCATCCGCGGAGGCTCCGCGGAAGTGATTGTGGCGGGCGGGACCGAGTCGATGTCGCTGGTTCCCATGGGCGGCAACAAGATTTCGCCGAATCCCTGGCTTGTGGATCATTATCCGGACGCGTACATCAATATGGGGCTCGGCACGGAAAACATCGGGCGAAAATTCGGGATCACCCGCGAGCAAGCCGACCAGTTTTCGGCGGAGTCGCATAAGAAGGCTCTCGCCGCGATCGCCGCGGGAAATTTCAAGGATGAAACCATTCCTGTGGAAGTCAAGATCACCGCGGTGCCAACGAACGGCAACGGGGCTTCTTCGGCTGCGTCGCAGTCTTCACGCGCAGCTGGCGCGAAAAGTGGCAGCGCGAAAGCCACGACGCAGACTTTTGTCTTCGACACCGACGAACTACCGCGAGCGGACACGTCGCTGGAAATTCTCGCGAAGCTCAAGCCTGCATTTCACCTGGCGGGCACGGTCACCGCGGGAAACAGCTCGCCCATGAGCGACGGGGCGGCGGCGTGCGTGATCATGAGCGATACGCGCGCGAAATCTCTGGGACTGACGCCGCTAGCACGTTTCGTAGCTTACGCCACCGCCGGATGCCCGCCGGAAGAGTTCGGCATCGGTCCGGTGTTCGCGATTCCGAAAGCGCTCAAGCTCGCGGGTCTTTCGCTGGCCGACATGGCGGTGATCGAGCTCAACGAAGCGTTCGCGGCGCAATCGCTGGCGGTAATTCAGCAGGCGGGACTGGATGCGTCGCGCGTCAATCCCAATGGCGGTGCGATCGCGCTGGGTCACCCATTGGGCTGCACCGGCGCGAAGCTTACGGCTACATTGATTCGCGATTTGCAGCGGAAGAATGCACGCTATGGCATGGTCACCATGTGCATCGGCGGCGGCATGGGGGCGGCGGGGATTTTTGAGCGAGTTTGAGGTTGGTGGGGCATTCTCGGGAAAACCGCAGGGCAATAATTCTTTTCTTGACTGCCGATCTGGGGTGCAGCGGTGCTGCGCTCCTACAAGTTTTGGGCGAAATTGAGGATTCGTGAATACCGTTGAGTTCACGGCGCTGATTGGAGTCGGCTCGCTGCTGGCGGGATTTCTGGGGGCGCTGACCGGGCTCGGCGGGGGTGTGGTGATCGTGCCCTTGCTGGCGCTGGTGTTTCATGTGGATTTGAAATATGCGATTGGGGCGGCGCTCGTATCGGTGATTGCGACTTCGAGCGGGGCGGCTGCGGCGTATGTGCGAGAGGGATATTCCAACATTCGAGTGGGAATGTTTCTGGAGATTGCCACGACGATCGGTGCGGTGGCTGGGGCCGCGCTGGCGCTGTATCTACATGCTTCGGTTATCGCCGTCGTTTTCGGAGTGGTGCTGATTTATTCGGCGTATGCATCGCTTCGCCAAGGACCACACGCGACGGAGAACCAGCCGCCCGACCGGATTGCGACGTGGTTGCGGATGGATGGCACATTTCCAGGCGAGCATGGATTGGAAAGCTATCACGTGCGCGGCGTGCCGCTGGGTTTCGCGATTATGTTTGTGGCCGGAGTGCTTTCCGGGCTTTTGGGAATTGGGTCTGGGGCGGTGAAAGTTTTGGCGATGGATAGGGCCATGAAATTGCCGTTCAAGGTTTCGACGACGACGTCGAACTTTATGATTGGGGTTACGGCGGCAGCCAGCGCGGGGATTTATTTGAGTCGCGGGTATATCGATCCGGGACTGGCGTTGCCCGTGATGCTGGGAGTTTTGCTCGGTTCTCTGGCTGGGGCGCGGGTGTTGGCAGGGGCCAATGTCAAAGTGCTGCGGCATGTTTTCAGCGCGGTCATTGGGGTCCTGGCCATCGAGATGATTTACAGCGGGATTACCGGGAAGCTCTGAGGAAAAGCGAAGCAATGAGGTAACGACGTAGTGAAGTAAAGATTTTCCGAAAAAGGCTTAAGAGTTTTTACAACAGAGGACACAGAGAAGAGACGCGATGAGCAAAGCGATCGTGCAGCGGTCGGATCAGAAGATGGATGAGATTATGGGTATGTTGCTGCGCACCGGAGTGGTATTGGCCGC
>JBEKWY010000172.1:0-10533 GCA_049512575.1 Candidatus Acidiferrum sp. | reverse complement strand
TTTGCCGGGTCCTCGGAACGCACATACACAGTCGCATCCATCCGCTCCGCCAAAGCCGCCACGGACTCCAGCAATACCAGCTTCGCGAACGGTTGCAGTTGCCACAGTTCGCGCATCTCAAACGCCGCGGTTTCCTGCAGTGCGGTGAAATATTGCTCGAACGTCTCTTCCTCGAATTCGTAGTTAACCGCTTGCAGGTAGCTCGCAACCGCCGCATACGCCCGCGGCAGTATCGTCTGCGCGTCAGTGTGAACTTGAGGCAGATTACCGGACTTGCGGACCGGCTGCTTCGTCTGTTGCAGCCCTTGACGAAGCCCGGTCGAATTCCCCAGCAGGATTTCCCCGTCGCCCTGCAGCTTGTTTCCCGCCGAAGTCAGATTCCGCAACGCCTGCGTCGTCGTCTCGATCGATTCTTTCGTTTTCTCCCATTTCGCTTCGAACGCGGGGATGCGCCCTTTATCGTCCCGGGCTTTCCACGATTGCGCCTCCAGAATTGCGCCAAGCCAGAGCTGGCCGTAGTGAACGTTTCCTTTGGTTCGCGACGCCGACCCGCAATAATCCTTCTTCCAGCCGGAATTTCGCAGCGCTCCGTTGGGAGGCAACGGGTGATTCGGATCAAAAGCAGGATGCTGTTGCGTAGCCATCTGGTCTTCCTCGTTATCGGTAACTTGCTGCCTGCAACTCGAACATTTCCGCGTAACGTCCCTTGTTTAGCAAAAGCTGGTCGTGAGGTCCTTGCTCGGCGATGCGTCCGTTTTCCAAAACCAGAATCCGGTCCGCCATCTTCACCGTGGAGAAGCGATGCGAAATCAGCAGCGCCATCTTCCCCTTGGTCAGTTCCGCAAACCTCTCGAAAACCTCATGCTCCGACCGTGCATCCAGCGCCGCCGTCGGTTCGTCCAGAATCAGCACCTGCGCATCGCGCAGGTACGCGCGGGCCAGCGCGATCTTCTGCCACTCTCCGCCCGACAAGTCCACGCCGCCTTCGAATCGCCGGCCCAGAATCTGTTCGTAGCCCTTCGGCAGCTTGCGGATGACTTGCTCCGCCAAGCTCTTTTGCGCCGCCGAACGCACGCGAAACACATTGTCCTGGTCTTCGATCCGCCCGATCGCAATGTTCTCGCCGGCAGTCATGTCGTACCGCATGAAGTCCTGGAAAATGACCCCGATTTCCTTCCACAAATCTTCGATCTGGTATTCGCGCAGGTCCACGCCATCCAGCAAGATTCGCCCGCCGGTTGGGTCGTAAAGACGCGTCAACAGCTTGACGATGGTGGTCTTGCCTTGGCCGTTCTCTCCCACCAGCGCGATCCGCTCTGTGGGTTCCAGGCGGAAGCTGACATTGCTCAGCACCAGGCGCGTCATGCCGGGATACGCGAACGAAACATTCTGAAACTCGAATCCCTGGCGAATTGGTCGAGGCGCCGGCAACGCATTCGGTTTCGAAAAGACCGTGGGTTTCAAAGCGAAAAATTCCAGCAAGTCGGTGATGAACAGCGCTTGATCGGCGATCGTCGAGAACGTCGAAAAGACTGCCTGGATGTTGGTGGCGGCGCCGGCGATCGCCCCCGTGAGGAAGGTCAACATACCGATCGTCAGCGCCCCAAAAACGGTCTGATAAATCACGAACGCATAACTGCCGTAATATCCGATCGTTCCCAGCAGCGTGAGCAGCGCCCCAACGAAAAGCCTGCGCGTCGCCAAATTCACGTTCTGCTTGTGCAGCTCATTGGAGAGCTTCGTGTAGCGTCCCACCAGATAGGAGCTGAGCCCGAAAAGCTTCAATTCCTTTGCGGTTTCCTTGCTACCGCCCAAAATCCGCAGATAATCCATCTCGCGTTTCGCGGGTGTCTGGAAAAAATTCAGCGAATAGCCCATGAAGGCGAAGTGCGTCTCGCCCAGAAACGCGGGAACGACGCAAGCAACCAGCACCAGAAGAATCCAGGGCGACAGGTAAATAATGCTGGCCGCCAGAGTAATCGTCGTTACGATCTGCTGGATCAGCAGCCCGGTGGACTGAATCATGATGATGCGATCTGTCCCCTGCACCCGGGCGCGTTCCATCTTGTCGTAAAACAGCGGATCCTCGAACGTAGTGAGGTCCAGCCGCGACGCATGTTCCATGATTTTCGTGCTGATGTGGCGGCTATACTTGTCGGCAAGAACGATTTCGCAGAACGTGATTAAACGCGCCAGGATCGCGGCGACGCACGCCAGAACAAATTCCAAAGCGACCAAGTACCAGAACGTATGGGGAAGGGTCGCATGATGCGCCTTGAACTGATAAACGTCATCGATGATGACTTGCGTGACTTTCAACACCGCCAGCGGCACAAGAGCAGCCGTTAACCGGCACGTCAGGCTTCCGACGATCACACTGGGCGCCGCTTCCCAGACCATTTTGAGAACGGGGGGAATGTTCCTGAGTGCGGCTACGCGTTCGCGCCAATTCGGGGCAGGGTCTTGGCTTTTCGCGCTGGCCAACGTTTCCTGCGCCCCTGTTCCACTATGGCTGTCTGTGGTTCCTGCGGACATACGCGAACCATCGACGCACGCCGATGGCCAATAAGAATGAGCGGTAAGTGTCCAATTGACAAAGGATTACAGCCTGGCCTTTAGGGCAGGTTTATGTTTTTTTTTCGCCTCGACAGCAACTTTTGCACACTAGGCATCCGTCCGCGGAAGAGCTGCATCGTCCACACCCTTAAGCACTTCCCCAATAACCCCTCGCCTTCATCCTCGGGCGCTATTTATCAACCGTCCACCCATTTGCTCGCTGTCAATCCCGGCTTCACTGGGGGCTTGTTCATCGCGTTTATCGCGCAAAACGATCGCGCAAAGTCCGTTTCGCCCCCTTCGAACATCTAAACCTCATGATGGTGCCTGAGGTCATTTGGAGTCGGCGAACCGGCGTCGTTCGCATTCTCTTGCTTGCAATCGCCATTGGTCTTTCCATGGCACCAAATATGGACGCGTACGAAGTTCCCCTGAGCCCCAGTTCTCTGCATGACGCCTGGGTCTTGGGTCAAAGGAACGATCAGGCAACCGCGGAGTTTCTGGCTCCATACTCCCAGCAATTCAACGCCGCCAAGGTGCAAAATACCCCACAGGTCGCTGAAATCCAGGTACTTACACCCTTCGCCCAGGTTGTCGATCAATCCCGGCAGAATCTCAGCGGCCGCTACACCGAACAACAGGCCATGCAGGCTTACCACCACCAGGGAGACACGGTAATAGTACTCGTCCGCCTGATGCTGCCAGGGGCATACCCGCAATCGGAGCGCAGTCCGCAAGCGCCGCCCGCGTCATCTCACGGCCAGAGCGCCGTGCTTCGTCCCGAAAATTTCTGGCAGAACTTTCAATTTGCGGTGAAGCAAAACGGAAAGGTGCTCGCCACCCGTTCCATTTCCAACAAAGCCGTCTACTCATCCGCCACAAACGCCGCGCCCGCCACCCTCGACGGTCAGACCGTTTGGCTGGAATACGACGCGAAGAGCGTTGCCGCGGAAGAAATCACCGTGGACGTAACTTCTCCGGACGCGAAAACGATCACCACAAATTTCGATCTGAAGAAGCTTCGATAAAAACTCCTGGTACTGTGGAAACGACTGGGGCAAACGACTGGCGAAACGGCTGTGGAAAATTCCGCGAAACATCCGGCGACGATCCGGCGAGCTTTCGGAGGACCTTCGAGCAAACTCACAAAGGCAAGCGCAGCCGCGCCTCGCACCCTGTCACGTCCCGCCGGTTCTCCAGCGTCAGAGTGCCTCCGTGCGCCTCAGCGATCTGCCGGCTCAGCACCAGCCCAATTCCCGTTCCCCCCTGCTTCGTTGTGAAGAACGGCACAAACAGGTTCGCCGTATTCGAAATCCCTGTGCCTTCGTCCGCAACCCACACATTCAGGTACGAATCCTGCCGCGACCATCCGATGCTCGCCTTCCCGCCATTTTCCTGCACCGCATCCGCGGCGTTGTGCACTAGGTTAATCAGGAGTTGTTCCAGTTGATCGGCATCGCCCGATATCATCACGTCGGGTCCTTCCTCCACCTTCAGCTTCACCCGCGTTTCCAATTTCGCGACGCGTGAAATCCACGCACGCACATCCACAGGCGCCAGCTTCGGCGACGGCAACCGCGCCAATTTCGAATACGCCGCCATAAACCGGCCGAGCGCCTCGGTCCGCGACCGAATGATGCTAAACCCTTGCCGCATGTCATCCAGCAGCGCAGCCCCAGGCCCCGTCTGCGACTCGGGCTCGCTGGTGAGCGACTGCAGCCCGCTCTCCAGGCTTTGCGCCACCGATTGAATCGGCGCCAGCGAGTTATTCAGCTCGTGCCCCATCACCCGAATCAGCCGCTGCCAAGCCTGCCGCTCCTCATCCCGCAGCGCGCGGCTCAAATCGCTCAGCACCACCAGGTGATGCGGCAAGCCGGCCTGCCGGAACGATCCGCGCCGCATTCCCCAACGTCCCGATCCGCCCGGAAAACTCAATTCCATCGTCCGGGCCGCCTCGCCTTCCAGTGACGCGCCAAGCCCAAGCTCCCCGGCCGTAAATCCCAACAATCTCTCGAGCGGCCGCGCCAGCAACCGCTCTCCCGCTCGATTCACCAGGCGAAGCTTGTTTTCGTTGTCAAACGTAAAGATAGCGACGTCGATTTCTTCCATTACCGTGCGCAACAGCGCCGTCGCCTCCAACGCCCCCAATCGTTGCTCGCGAAGCGTTTCGCTTAGCGCATTGACTTCAATCATCACCTCGCCCATGGCATCGTCCCGCTGCGCATCCCGCCCGCGCACGGAAAAATCTTCCTCGCGCAAAGCCGCCAGCAAGTTCGAAAGAGTTTGCAGGGAAAAAACCACGCGGTGCCGCAGGGAAAGTGCGAATCCGAGCCACAAACTAAGGATCAATATCGCCAGGGTCCAGGCAGTTCTGGAAGTGTAGTCGCCGGTCCACAGTAAAATAAGTGAAATAGCCGACCCGGGCAGACCCGCCGCCAGCGCCAAAAGCTGAATGCGGCGTTCGTAGGTGAGGCGCCTCATTCCAAGCCGTGTTTTTGCAATCGCCGGTACATCGCGCTCCGGCTCAATCCCAAAGCCTTCGCCGCCTGGCTCACGTTCCCGTCATAACGCGCCAGCGTCCGCTGAATCAAGTGGTGTTCTACTTCGTCCAGGCTCATATCTTCCAGGCGAGCCGTGCTCCCCGCGGCGGCAGCGCGCAGCCCGAGGTCAGCAGCCTTCACCTGCGGTCCTATAGCCATCAAAACGCCGCGTTCAATCGCGTGATCCAGTTCGCGCACATTTCCCGGCCAGGGGTGCTCGTGCAGCAGCTGCGTCGCCACCGAATCGAATCCCGAAATCGTCTTGCGATACCGCTGCGCGTAATTCCGCAAAAAATGATGCGCCAGCAGATCAATGTCCTCGCGGCGTTCCCGCAGCGGAGGCAAATGAATCTCGATGGTGTTCAGCCGGAACAGCAAGTCCTGCCGGAACCGTCCCGCCGCCGCCTCTACATCCACGTCTACGTTCGTAGCCGCAATCACCCGAACATCCACCCGCCGCGTACTGGAGGATCCCACGCGCTCCAGCTCGCCAGTCTCCAGCACGCGCAGCAATTTCGCTTGCAGTTTCAAGGGCACGTTCGCGATCTCGTCCAAAAACAATGTCCCGTTGTCCGCCAACTCGAACCGCCCGACGCGATCCACCCGCGCGTCCGTAAAGGCCCCCTTCACATGCCCAAACAATTCGCTCTCAAACACGCCCTCCGACAACCCGCCCGCGTTCACGGTAACCATCGGCGTACTCGATCGAGGCGAAAGCGCATGCAAAGTCTGCGCCACCACCTCTTTCCCGGTTCCGTGCTCCCCGGTAATCAGCACATTCGCGTCCGACACGCCGATCCGCCCGATCAAATCCAGCACCGGCCGCATCGCCGCCGACTCCGCAATCATCGTCGGCCGCGACTCCGCTCGCAGCAACCGGTTCTCCGCCTCCAGCCGCGAAGCCTGCCGCAAAGCCTGCCGTAAATCGATCTGCGTGCGCAGCACCGTGAGCAACCGGTGGTTGTCCCAGGGCTTGGGGATAAAGTCGCGCGCCCCGCGCCGCATCGCCTCCACCGCCACTTCCACGCTGCTCCAAGCTGTCATCACGATCACCGGCAAGGTCCCATCCACCATTTGAATCCGCGGCAGCAAGTCCAGCCCTTCCTGCCCGGAAGTCGTGTCCCGCGCATAATTCAAATCCATCAACACGGCGTCAAACTCGCGAGCCTCCACGGCAGCGAGCGCTTCCGATGGCGAGGACGCTCCCTGCGTCTCGTAGCCTTCGCGCTTCAGCAAAAGACGCAGCGCATCTCGAATATCAGCTTGGTCGTCAGCAATCAGAACGCGATGCGGGTGAGTGTTAGCGGTCTTCATTCAGTTTGTGGTAACAGTTTATTCCAACAGGAGTGCTTGTGCACAGGCCGGGGCTTTCGTTCCGCTCTCATTCTTCCTCCGCCCTCTGTGCCTCTGTGGCCAGCCTTTCTTCGCTCTTCCTTACCTCGTTACTTCATTATTTCTTCACGTCGCTTTCATCATTCGTATCGCAGCGCCACCATCGGATCCACCTGCGTCGCCCGCCGCGCCGGCAAATAGCAAGCCACCATCGCCACCAGCGTCAGCGCCACCGAAACGCACACATACGTCAGAGGATCGAACGGGCTCACTCCCGACAAAAATCCGCCCACGAGTTTGCCCATCACTGCCGCCAGCAAAATTCCCAGCGCCAACCCCGCCGCAACAATCGCCGCTCCCTGCCGCAAAACCATCGCCAGCACATTTCTCGCTTCCGCGCCCAGCGCCATTCGAATCCCGATCTCATGCGTCCGCTGGCTCACCGAAAACGAAATCACGCCAAACACTCCCACGACCGCCAGGATCAGTCCCAATGTACCCAGCGCCCCGGCCAATACCGCTGCCATCTCGAAAATCAAAAATCCGTTCAGCGTATCCATCGCATCGACCATCGGCCGCACGTCAAACACCGGCATCGACGGCGCTACCGACGCAATCCGCTCCCGCACCGCCCCGGCCAAACCCTCCAGCGACCCGCCCTCCGACCGCACCTGCATGGTCGCCAACGACGAATACTGCTGCGCCATCGGCACATAAAAATTCTCGTGCATCGGCCCGATCAAATTTGTCGTACGGCTGTTTTCCACTACTCCGGCCACGCGAATGCTGTGCGCGCGATCGCTCACCAGCGTGAACTCGTGCCCGATCGCACTCGTTTTCGGCCAGAATTTCTCTGCCATCGCGCGATTGACGATCGCCACGCGCGGCTTCCCCTCGACATCGGCGTCCGTGAAATCGCGCCCCTCGACCAACGGGATGTTCAACGTCTCGAAATAGCCCGGGGTCACCACGTTATAGTTCAGGTTGGGCGGCGCCTCGCCTTTTCCGACTTCGAATCCTGGCACCTCGATCGAGTCCGCCGTACCGTAGTAACCCAGCGGCACAGAAAACGCGATGCTCGCCGACTTCACGCCCGGCAAACTCCTCACCCGAGCCAGCGCCTCCTTGAAAAACGTCAGCCCCTGCGCCTTGTCGTAGCCCACTTCGCTGGGGTCCAGCGTCAGATTCAACAATCCTCTCGCATTAAATCCCAGTTGCATCTGCCGCACGTGCTCCAGGCTCCGGGTCATGAGTCCCGCGACAATCAGCAGCATCAGCGACCCGCCCACCTGTGCGACCACCAGCCCGTTGCGCAGCCAGCTGCGGCCCGCCGTCACCGTCCGTCCGCCATCTCGCATCACTTCCAGCATCCGGCCGTTCGACGCGCGCCAAGCCGGCACGACGCCCACGGCGATTCCCGTTACCAGCGCCGCGCCAAATGCGTACACGAACACGCGCCAGTCAAACTGAAAATCCAGCACCACCGAAAACGTCGTTTGCAACTTGATGTTGCTCAGCAGGCTGCTGCAGAATAGCCCAAACCCCACTCCCGCAAGCCCTCCCGCCAACGCCAGCACCACGCTCTCGGTCAAAAGCTGCCGGACCAACCGGGCACGCGAGCCCCCCATTGCCGCGCGAATCGCCATCTCTTGTTGACGCACCGTCGACCGCACCAGCAAAAAATTCGCCACGTTCACGCATGCCAGCAAGAGCACCAGCCCCGCCAGAATCAAAAACAAGCTCGCGATCTTTGGTATGGTGCCGTTCAGATCCGGATCGGGCCGCGAGAGTCGTTCGGCAAACGGCTCCAGGAGCACTCCGTCTTCGCTCTTTGGATATTCATTCGAAAGTCGGTCCGACACTACCCGCAAAACCGATTGCGCTCCGGCAAGATCCATCCCTGGCCGCAATCTCGCCAGCAAGATCAGATACCGGTTCTCGCGATTGACCATCACGTCTTTCGGGTTGCTGTTGTCCGCCAGCATCATGTTCAACGGCAAATACGCCTGGGTGTCCAGCAGGGCGTACGGCCCGTGGAATTGCTTAGGCACAACTCCGATGATCGTCACCGGCCTGCCGTCAAAGGTCACCGACCTTCCCGCAATGTCCGGATCGCCGCCGAATTTCGTCTTCCAGCAGCTGTATCCCAGCACCATCAGCGGATGAATCTCCGACACGCTTCCTTCGTTCGGGGTGATGAACCGCCCCAATTGCGGTTGCAATCCCAGAGCGTCAAAAAAATTCCCCGACACATAATTCGTCGTGATCGGCTGAGTATCTTTCCCGATGGTCAGCCCGCCGGTCCCGATCTGATACGCCATCACATCGCTGAATGCCGCCGTCGCCCCCTTCTGGATATCCAGAAATTCGGGCACCGACAAATTGTTCTGCAGCGGTCCCTGCTTCTGCTGGAAAGCCAGAACCGTAAGCTGCTCCGCATCCCGAACCGGCAGCGGCCGCAGCAAATACGAATTCACCAAACTGAAAATCGCAGTATTCGCCCCAATCCCCAGCGCCAGCGTCAACACCGCCACCGCCGTCATCCCCGGGCTCTTCACCAACATCCGGACCGCGTACCGCAAATCCTGCACCAGGTTTTTCACGCCGACCTCCAAATCTCGAGCTTACAAATGTCTCCGTACTCTGTGTCTCTGTGCCCGCCTGCGGCAGGCAGGCCTGATCTTTCTTCGCCTTTTTATTCAGAATGCTGAGGAATCAACTATTCGTACCGCAGCGCCACCATGGGATCGACTCGCGTCGCCCTACGCGCTGGAATGTAGCAAGCCAGCAACGCCACTCCCACCAGCACCAGCCCCACCACGGCAAGGGTCAACGGATCGGTGGGGGAAACTCCAAAGAGCAGCGTCGCCAGCAGTCGGGTGAGCGCAATCGACGCAACCAAGCCAATCCCAAGGCCGGCAATCGCCAACCTCAGTCCATACTTCAAAACGAGGCTCATCACATCGTTGCGCGTCGCTCCTAGGGCCATGCGAATGCCCATCTCATGCGTCCGCTCCGTCACCAGATAGGCCATCACGCCGTAAATCCCCACGCTGCCCAGAATCAGCGCGATCCCCGCAAAGATCCCCAACAGCATCGATGCGAATCGTTGCGATGCCAGCGACTGCTCGATCAGCTGACCCATTGGCTCGAGTCCAAACACCGGCTGGTCTTTGTCCAAATCGCGCACCGTTTGCAATACCGACGTTCCTAACGCACTCGCATTCGAAGCCGTTCGCACGACCAGACTCAAGCTCCCGCTGCCCACCTCTCCCAAAAAGGAGTCAGGGAGCTGATCGAACGGCAGGTAGAACTGGTATTTGATCGAGGACGTGGCGTCCTGCGCCAACCCCGCGTGCTTCACGTGGTTCACCACGCCAACAATTTCCATCGGGCGCTCCATCCCGGGGAAGGGAATAGTGATGCTTTTTCCGATGGGGTCCTCGTTGGCAAACAGCCCGCGGGCCATGGCGTCATCGATCACAATCGCCATGGGCGCGGTTTCATTGTCTTGCGCCGTCAAGAATCTCCCCTTGATCAACTGCAGCCCCATCGCGTCCTTGTATCCCGGCGACACCAGGTAGAACATCGCCCACGGCATTTGCTCCTGCGTCGGCTTGGGCCTGCCTACGACGTAGAAAAATATCTCGCTGTCATCCCGCATCGGCAAATCGCTGCTCACCGAGGCTGCCTGCACGCCCGGAAGTGCCTCGATGCGTCGCAGCGCCTCGTGATAGTACGTTCGGACTTTCGCGGGACTCGCGTAGCTCACATTGGAGAGCGATATGTTGAAGGTGAGCGCGTTCCTGGTCTGGAACCCGGGATTCACATGCTTCAGCAACGCCACGCTGCGAATGGTCAGCCCCGCGCAGACGAGCAGCACCAGCGCCAATCCCAGCTCTGCAATCACCAGCGCGCCTTGCAAGCGATGATGTCCACCGGTCGTTCCGCGCGCTTGATCTTTGAGCATGCTCTGCACGTCGGGCTTGGAGGCGCGCCACGCGGGAGCCAGCCCGAAAAGCACGCCGGTCAAAAACGAAACGCCGAACGTGAACGCCAGCACGCGCCAATCCAGCGTCACCACTTCCGCTCGCGGCAAACTGCC
>JBEKWY010000171.1:0-10901 GCA_049512575.1 Candidatus Acidiferrum sp. | reverse complement strand
ACGCGGTTGGAGGGTACGACGTGGTGTCGCGATGCGATTTGGCCCGCGGCGTATTGGCGCGCTTGGTCGGACTATATCGTTCACCGTATCCATTTGCGGGTGTTAGAGCACATCAAAAGTGAGGTTGAAGGCGCCAGCGGTCTAGAATACCGATAAGAGCAGATGCCCGCGATCGGCGGCCGCTACAGCGGTTGAATCAGGCGCGGGCCGCGCGGGATTCGGATAGGACGCGGCGGTAGTATTCCTCGTAGCGCGGGATTACGTCGTTGGCGCAGAATTTGGCTTTGGCGTTGATGCGGGCCTGGTGGCCCATTTCGCGGCCGCGGTCGGCGCGAGACAAAAGTTCCAGCGCGTAGCGGCCGGCTTCTTTCACGTCGCCGGGCTCCACTAAATAGCCGTCCACCCCATGTTGCACTACTTCCGGAAGCCCGCCCACATTGGTGGCGATTACCGGGACTTCGCAGGCCATCGCCTCGAGAGCGGCCAGGCCGAACGATTCCAGTTGCGAGGGGAGCAGGAACAGGTCGGCGGAGCTTAATTTCTCATAGACGGCATTTTGCTTACCCAGGAAGAAGACGTCCTTTTGCAGGCGCTTTTTGCGCACCAGGTACTCGGCGGCGCCCCGGTCGGGGCCATCACCTATTAGCACTAGCTTGGCGGGCATCTTGGCACGCACGATAGCGAAGATTTCAACAACGTCGGTGACGCACTTTACCGGGCGGAAATTGGAGAGGTGCATGAGGATAGGTTCGCCATTGGGCGCCCATTGCGCGCGCTGCGCTTCGTTCGGCGTGCGGGTGTACAGGTCGCAGTTGACGAAGTTGGGGATAACCTCGATGGGGCGCTTGATGTCGAATTCCTTCAAGGTCTGCTTCAGCAAATAGTCGGAGATGGCGGTTACGCCGTCGCTTTGTTCGATCGAAAAACGGGTGATGGGAAGATAGCTGCGGTTGCTGCCGACGAGAGTGATGTCGGTGCCGTGCAGAGTAGTGACGAACGGGAGGCGGCGCGGGGCGGCCATGGAGCGGGCCAGCAACGCGCTGACGGAATGCGGGATCGCGTAGTGGACGTGGAGGATGTCGAGCGATTCCGCCTCGAACACTTCAAGCATTTTTGTGGCTAGGGCCAGCGTGTACGGCGGGTGGTCGAAGAGCGGATAGGAGGCGACTTCGACTTCGTGGAAGTGGATATGGGGGTCGTTCGGATTCATGCGGATCGGCGGGGCGTAGCTGATGAAGTGGATGTCGTGGCCCCGGGCGGCTAGTTCCTGGCCGAGTTCAGTGGCGACGACGCCGGAGCCGCCGTAAGTGGGATAGCAGGTTATGCCGATACGCATGATTGGATGCAGGTTCCTTCGTTGGGCGTCGTTTGCGGGATGGTATAGTTTCGCATTCTATTGCCCGATATGGCTAATCGCTTCGGTTGAAACTCTTTCCGGCCGGGCCGGAATCCCAAATCGCCTACCCACGTTGGGTGGCCTCGGATGACAGTTTTCCGATGCTGGCCGATGTTCGGCGTCGGCCAAGGTGCTCGGTTAGACGCGGGAGATGGGCAAAACGTGACACGGCTGGCGGGGTCGAGTGCGCCGAGTACTGGCGTCGCTCTGGCGTTTGGGCGCGCGTGCCGATTACCTACAATCGCCGGAGTCGAAAACTGACGTAAAGGAGTTAGAGATTCGGGGTATTACTCGTCGCCGCCGTTGGCGGATTCTTCGCCGTCTTTGTGCACGTACTTGATCACACGCTTGAAGATGAGCAGGTTTGGGGCGCCTTGGCGGGTTAGCTTGATGCAATCGCGGTCGTACCACTCGACCGTGCCGCGCAGGGTTTCGCCGTTATCGAGCACGATCGCCATGGGCGTGCGGGCCTGCATCTGCTTGACCCAATAGAAATTCTCGGCGTGAGTCATCTCCGGCGGAGCAGGCTTCTTGCTCGGCGCGGGACCATTGTTCCCGTGCGGAGTCCTAGGAGGCATTTGATCCTTCACGTCCGCAAAGCCAGGACGAAACATCCTGCGGTTTACCATGACTGCTCCTTACTGGTAGGGGTGGCTTCTCTCGTATGATGCATGCGCGACGTAGCGGGTTACAGTTGCCCGCAGAAATGTCAGGAAAAATGGATTTGTGCGCTGGGGTCATGGTCGCGAGAGATTTGCGCGCGTTGGATTTGACGCCAGAGAGGCCGCCAGCGCGTCGAGGCCGAGTTGCCGATTCAGGTTGCGTCGCAGTCCGGAGTGTAGTTCATCGAACCCCGCAATTGCGCGCATTACCCAGGGAGTATCCACTGCCTTGCTGAGGGTCTCCAGTTCCTTCGACAGATGCGGGTTGCGCAGGACGGGTTGTTTCGCGCCCGACGTTATTTCCAGAAGATCGCCGAGCAGGCCGTAGAAGACTTGAAGCTGTTCTTCAAAGGAAGTGTCGCGATCTTTGGCGAGGGCGCTGGTGTTGGCGAAGAGCTGGGCGAAACCTTCGGCGCGCGCGGAGCGATCGAGGATGCGCAGGGCGTCGCGATGGCGTTGCACGGTCTGCTCGACGTCCATTTCCATGGCCAGTCCGGGACTACCCTCCGAGAGCTGTGCGGCGAGCTTGCGGTCGGCTGGTTTGCGATCGGTCTTCTCTTGCAGGATCTTTTCGACTTCGGCTTGCGGCAGCGGCGCAAAGTGAAACTGCAGGCACCGCGAGACAATCGTCGGCAGTAGAACGTGCGGCGACGGAGCGGTCAGGATCAGGGTTGCCGAGCCGGGTGGCTCCTCCAGAATTTTCAGAAAGACGTTGGCCACGTTCCAGTTCATGGTTTCGGCGCCGTCGAGAATGAAGACCCGGCGGCGGCCCATCGGCTGGAAGTAGGCGGCGCGCTGCACGGCGCGAAGCTGGCCGATGCGCATCATCGGGCGGGCGACCGGAGTTTTGAGGCGCACGGGATCGGGGACGAGGGCCCAGACATCGGGATGCGATTGCAGGATGAGCGGGACGCGCTCCACGGTGGCGGCGTCGGCGCTTTCGCCGCGCTCGGCCAGGCCTTGCTCGATGAGTTTTTGCGGCTCGGCGAGCAGGCTGATGCGCTTGCACGTCTCGCACTCGCCGCAGAAATCGTCGGCAAGACGCTCGCAGTTGGCAGCCTGCGCGAACATTCGGGCAAGCGTGTATTTCCCCACGCCGCGAGGGCCAGTGAAGAGCAGGGCGTGAGGAACGCGTTGGGTGCGCAGGGCGCCGCGAAGCGCGGCCACCAGGCGTTCGTTGCCGAGAAATTCGGAGAAGCCCACGGTCAGCGGCCGTCCTTTCCGGCGTGACTGGCGGCTTTGGCAGGCAGGAGCGGCTCGACGAGCCTCAGGAGGTCGCCGGCGATGGCCTCGGGCGCGCGCATCTCGTCGTGGACAGGATCGAAGCACTCCACCGTTGTCCAGTTCGGGCGGTGCGAGAGAACGTCATACATACCCGCAGCATCCTCTAGATGGCGGAGGTTACTCTCCTGGATATCCTGCTTTGCGGACGTGTAGCTGCGGGCGGATTTCTTTGACACCAGCGCCTGCGCTTGAGCCGCCGGTACGCGCAAGTAAATCACCAGGTCTTCGTGGGGAAGTCCGTAGATGTCGTATTCGAGATGTTCAATCCAGGAAATGAATTCAGCGCGCTGGTCAGGCGGAACACGCGCGGTTTGATGGGCCAGATTGGACGCGATGTAGCGATCGGCAAGGATCAGTTTGCCTTGATCGAGGGCGGCGGTTAGTGGTTGTTTAGCTTCGAAGCGATCTCCTGCGTAGAGAAGCGCAGCGAAGTGAGGGTCCACAGTGTCGAGCGAGCCGAAGTCGCCATTCAGGAATTGGCCGGCCATTTTGCCAAACCAGGAGTCGTAGTGCGGAAAGCCCGTCGAAAAGATGGACACGCCGCGCGCGGTCAGGGTTTTCTCAAGCAGATTGAGCTGAGTGCGCTTGCCGCTGCCGTCGATGCCTTCGATGGCGATGAGTTTGCCCGCAGGTGTGAACACGTTGGAGGATAGTTTACCGGGAGACGGGAAGGGCCGCAATGTGGCGCGTGATATTGTGAAAAGGAGCGAAGCAAGGAAGTAATGAAGAAACGAGGTCACGACGGATGTGGCGGTCGGTGAGGCGAGCGTGAGCGTGGAAGCGATGCGCGAAAATCTGGCCAGGATTCAGGAACGTATTGCCGCGGCTGCGCACCGGGCTGGACGCCAGAGCGCAGAGATCACGGTGATCGGCGTTTCCAAGACGCATCCGGCGGAGGCGATTCGTGCGGCGTATGCGGCGGGCTTGCGCGATTTCGGAGAGAACCGCGTACAGGAGTGGGAAGGGAAGCGCGGCGGGCTCGCCGATTTGGCTGACGCGAAGTGGCACTTGATTGGGCATTTGCAGAGCAACAAAGCGGTGCGGGCGGCGGGGTTGTTTCACTGCGTCGATTCGGTGGACGATTCCGCTTTGGCGCAGCGGCTGGACCGTGCGCGGAGTGAAATTGGTGGCGGATCGAAGTTACGCGTGCTGATCGAGGTTCGCGTAGCGGACGAAGACACCAAGAGCGGCGTGAATGCGGCGGATCTGCCGGCGCTTGCCGAAAAAGTGACTTCGCTGCCTTCCTTACATCTAAGCGGATTGATGTGCATTCCTCCTTTTCTGGACGATGCTGCGCGGGTGCGCCCGTATTTTCGGAGGCTGCGCCAGTTGCGCGATCAGCTTGCGGGACAGCTCGGGCTGCCTCTGCCGGTTTTGTCGATGGGCATGTCGCACGATTTTGAAGTGGCGATCGAGGAAGGCGCCACGGAAGTACGCGTGGGAACGGCGTTATTCGGGCAGCGGCCTGCGCCGAAGGCGTAAGAGTTCATTTTTCCGGGAGATGCTGGATGAAGCTGTTCACTCCGTTTCGAGTGAGAGAGATTGAGCTGAAAAATCGGATCGTAGTCTCGCCGATGTGCGAGTACTCGGCGAAGGAAGGACATCCGCAGCCGTGGCACATGGTGCACCTGGGAAGCCGGGCGGTGGGCGGCGCGGGATTGGTGATGACCGAAGCGAGCGCCGTGGAAGCCCGCGGCCGAATCTCGGCAGCCGACGCAGGAATTTACGACGACGCGCACATCGCGTCGTGGCGTCCGATCACGGAGTTCGTGAAGGGGCAGGGAGCTGTGGTGGGAATGCAGTTGGCGCATGCCGGGCGCAAGGGAAGCACGGCGGTGCCGTGGACCGGAGGCAAAGGAATGTCGATTGCCGAAGGCGGCTGGGAACCTGTTGGGCCGAGTGCGACGCCATTCGACGCGGGCTACCCCCTGCCGCACGCGCTGGATAAAGACGAAATTCGCGGGATCGTCGCGGCATTCCAAAAAGCAGCACAACGCGCGCTAGCGGCAGGATTTCAGGTGATTGAGATTCACGGCGCGCACGGCTACTTGATTCACGAGTTCCTGTCGCCTCTAAGCAATTCTCGAAACGACGAATATGGCGGCCCACTCGAAAACCGGATGCGCTTTGCGCTGGAGGTGACGAAGGCCGTTCGCGAAGTCTGGCCGGCGAACTTGCCATTGTTGTTCCGTGTTTCGGCGACGGATTGGGTCGATGGTGGCTGGGACCTTGCGCAAACCATTGAGCTGAGCAAGCGGCTGAAACCCTTGGGCATCGATCTCATCGATGTGTCGAGCGGCGGAATGGTGCCGTACGCGAAAATTCCGGTCGGGCCAGGCTACCAGGTGGCTTTTGCCGAGGCCATTCGCAAAGAGTCCGGGATTGCGACCGGCGCGGTGGGCATGATTACCGATCCCGCGCAAGCGGACACAATTCTTGCGACCGAGCAGGCCGATCTCGTTTTTCTGGCGCGCGAGATGCTGCGCGACCCGTATTGGCCGAGGCGCGCGGCGAAAGCGCTGGATGTGAAGATCGTTGGACCGGTGCAGTATGGCCGGGCGTGGTAAGTACGGGCGTGAGCGAGCCGCAAGAGATTGACGGGCAAGATCTGGAGATTTCGTCGCGCGATGGCGCGGTCATTTTTCAGGTGCGAGTGCAGCCGCGCGCAAGCCGGGACGAGATTGCCGGCGTCATCGCGGGGGCGCTAAAAGTAAGGCTGCAAGCGCCGGCGCTGGAGGACCGAGCGAACGTGGCATTGTGTGAATATCTGGCGGCGCTTTTGAAAACACCCAAGTCGGCTGTTAGAATCCTCGGCGGCGAGCGCAGCCGCACCAAACGTATCGAGGTTCGCGGTGTGCGGGAGCAGCAGATTCGCGGACTTTTGCTGCACGAAGCGTAGGCGTTTGCGAAACGGGAAGGCCAGTCAGCCACATGGGTGTAGACCTCCAGGAAATACAAAGGGATTTGCGGGCTGCCAAGCTCGACGGTTGGCTTTTCTATGATTTTCGCGGGCGCGACCCCATTGCGCAGCGCATTTTGAATCTTCCACCGTCGATGCGGACGCGGCGCTGGTTTTATTTCGTGCCGGCAAAAGGCACGCCGCGAAAACTGGTTCACAAAATCGAGTCGGAATCTCTCGCGGCGCTTCCGGGCGAGACGCTGTACTACGCGGGCCAGGAGGAGCTGCGGAAAAATCTGGCGAAGACCGTCGGGCGGGCCAAAACCGTCGCCATGCAGTATTCTCCGAAGGCGGCGATTCCGTACGTGGCCATGGTGGATGCAGGAACCGTGGAACTAGTGCGTGGGGCGGGCGTTAAAGTCGTAAGTTCCGCCGACCTGGTGCAGAAATATGAAGCGTGCTGGACCCCGCAGCAGCTCGAATCGCATCTAGCGGCGGGCGAGAAAATCGATCGAATTATACGCGATGCATTTCAGCAAGCCGCGACGCACGTGCGTGAGAAAAAGACATTCACCGAGTACGATCTTCAGCAGTGGATCGTCGCAGAGTTTGGAGCATCCGGGATTTTGCGAGAAGAAGGTCCGGACGTTGCGGTTAACGCAAATGCCAGCGATCCGCATTACGGGCCGGCGGCAGGGAAGTCGTCGCCGATACGCGAAGGAGATTTGTTGTTGCTCGACGTGTGGGGGAAGGCGAATATGCCCGGCAGCGTCTACTACGACGTTACCTGGATCGGCTTTCTTGGCGCCAAGGTTCCCGAAAAGTACGCGAAGGTTTTTGGCGTCGCTCGGGATGCGCGGGACCTGGCCGTCGACCTCATTCTTTCGAGCGTCGCGGCAGGAAAGCCGCTGCAAGGCTGGCAGGTGGACAAGGCCGCGCGAACCGTCATCGAAAAAGCCGGCTACGGAAAGTACTTTTTCCACCGCACAGGTCACAGCATTGGTGAATCCGTGCACGGCAACGGCGCGAATATGGACGGACTCGAGACGCATGACGTGCGGCACCTGATTCCGCGAACCTGCACTTCGATTGAGCCGGGAATTTACTTGCCGGAATTCGGGATTCGCACCGAGGTGGATGTGTACATCGGAGAGCGTGAAGCCCGGGTGACCGGTGCGGTTCAGAAGGAAATCCTGCCGCTCTTGGCATAAATATTGGCGGGACGCGGGCTGCCGGAACGGACACGAGAATGATGGAAGAAGAAGCTCAAGTTGTTGAGCCTTCGGAGCACAAGGCGAAATCCGAAGGCGCCGCTCTTGCAATCGGATTCGCCGGCTGGATTTTGCCCGGCCTCGGCCACGCCTTGCAAAAAATGTGGGGCAGAGCGATTGCCTGCTTCCTGACGGTGGGAGTGCTCGTCATCATTGGCGCCGGCATGCGCGGCAATTTGTTCACTCCCGGCGGAGGCGATGCATTTGCCGCGCTCGGCTACGTCGCGGACCTGGGCGCCGGAACCTTCTATCTGCTTGCGAAATCGCTGGAGACCGACGGCCCGGATGTATCCCGCGCCGACGGTGATTATGGGACGCGTTTCCTTGCCGCGGCGGGCGTGCTGAATTTGCTCGCGGCGTTGCATGCCTATGAAGCGGCCCGCGGGCGGAAGGCTTGAGGCCCGAGTGAAACTCCAACTCAGCCATCTTCAGGCCATGGTCTTGTTTGCCCTGGCGGTTTCGATCGCCTTTGGATTTTTGAGCCGCAGACCTGCGCTGGAACGCCTGAAATATATAGGCTGGTCCCTGCTGATGTTCTTGCTGATCGGCATCGGGATTGGGTGGGTGATGTACCCGTTCTCGCGTTGAGTCCGTCGCCCTTGCGCACCTGGCCTGCCGGATGGCGCGCCAGCGATAGGTTCATTCCACCGCCGTTGGCGGATCAGTCGTTACTTGGCTTCTTTGCCCTTGGCCTTCGCCATTTTCGCGGTTACGAACAAGAGTAACTTGCGATCCTTTTCGTCCATACGCGAGAGAAAGCGTATCAATTGGCGCAGAAAGCGCGCTTCCTTGCCCGTCGCGCCCCAGTTCCCGGCGCCGGTGCCCTTGCCGTCGAGCACGGGATGCCGCTGGGGAGGTTCGTCGCCTTCATAGAGCAGTTCGTAGAGCGGCACCTCGAGCGCCCGTGCGAATTTCTCAAGCGTCTCCACGGCGGGCACCGTGTGGCCATTCTCCACGCGGGAAACGTAACACCGAAGCAGTCCGGTTCGCTCCTGTATGTCTCCTTGCGAAAGCTTCTTTTCTTCCCGGAGCGCACGCAATCGGTCCGCGACAATCATGAGCACCTCCTGTAGTCCATCCGTACTGCGGAGTCTATCGTAACAGTGGGGGATAGTACCATATGTTATTTTATCTTAAGAAATAGTACCCAATTCTGGAAGCTGGAGTCACCGTACCGCAAATTATACTAAGAATATATTTGACGATACGATATCGATGCATTACTCTTTGGCGACCCTGGTGTCGCCCCCGGACCAGGTCCGCGAACGGCGCGCCAGGCGGCATCAATTCGGTCGATAGTTAACGCCTACGAGGTCGCTCGCAAATGGCACAGGATGCGTGTAGCGAGAATTTCGTTGATCCCACTGCCCGGTTGAATGCCTTTCACAATATTCCTGTCGGACTTATCGTCTGGCAACTCAAAGATACTGGCGATATTCGCAGCCTGCGGTTGTTGGCTGTGAATGGAGCCGCCGAACGGGAGCTGGGAACTCCTCTGCGCGACGTCATTGGCAAGGAAATCGGAGAAACGTTTCCTTCGCTGTTGAAGACCAATCTTCCCGTTTGCTGCCGTCGAGTCATCGTGTCCGGAAAACCAGAAACCGCCGGGGAGGTGCGTTACGGCGATGCGCGGGTTGGTGGCAGCATTTTCTGGTTCGACTGCTTTCCCCTTCCTGATAATTGTGTAGGTGCCGCGTTTGAAAATATTACGGATCACAGGAGAAGCGAACAAGCCAGGTCTGGGGCTCTGTACCTGTTGCACAGAATCACCATCGCCATCAATAATTCGACAAGCGTCGCACAGGCCGCGGAGGTGTGCCTCAGTGAGGTCTGCAAGCACATCGGGTGGCCCGTGGGGCAGCTCTTTCTTGTCGATCAGGGTTCCACGATGGGATTCGCGCCGAAGCCCATTTGGCACCTCAGCGACTGCAAGCGATTCCGTGCGTTTTGCGATGCCACCGAGAGGTACGAACGAGATTTGAACAACAATTTCCTGCTGGAATGCCGGATTCGCCAGGGAAAAAAAGCCGGGCTCGCGCAATCCTTGGGATTCGCAGTCTTGGAGGGTGACGAACTCCGGGCAATATTGGAATTTTCGTCGGATACACCCACGCCACTGGAGGAAACGCTGGTGAGGGCGATTGCCGACATCGGCGTGCAACTGGGCCGGGTGTTCGAGCGAGAGAGCGCGGCGATCGTTGCGCAACGCATGCTAAGGCAGGAGGAAGAGCGCCGCGACGCGACGAGAAAGTTGCGTGCGTGCACGGGGAGGTACGCGCCGTCGTTGAAAGCTACTCTGGACGGACTACGCGGCAGAAAACGCGGACGCGGCCGAACGTCCACGCGGGAGATGGCCAGCTCGATCGAGCTGATGCAGCGCTGCCTCGCCGAAATGCGCGAGATTGGAAGTCCACCGATCGAATTTCGGGGAAATAATTCCAGGCTTTGAACGAGCCGGACTGCAGCGGATCAGCCTTATTGCGTCACGGATGGAAATTGAACTCCAATATCGCGGTTGTGTCGGCGTTGCTGGATGCGTACTTCCAGTTTTTCAACGTGTCCAGCGTTGCGCTCACGAATAGGGGATGCCCGCCCACCACCTTGGCTTCCTTGATGTGCCCATCCGGCGCAATGGTGACCAGAACCTTGACGGTGCCGGTCAACTGGTCACGCCTGGCCAGTTGTGGATATGACGGCGCCGGGGCTGCCACTAATTTCCGGCTTTCTTGACCAACCGCGCTTACCGCCATGAGGCTGAAGGTCAGCAGGTAGAGTGCTTTGCAAAAACGCCGTCCATATTGATTGTTTCTCATGCACAGCTCTTTCCAAAACCGTGGCGCAACGGCTATCGCCGCCGCCCTCGGTTACAGACTAGAGGGGGGCGTTGTCCCGCGGGGGATCTAGAGCGCCAGCGAAACAAGCGCCCGGCCGATTTACTCAAGTTCACAGAGTTAAATTGTTGGAGCTCGGCGCGCCGATGCCGCAGTGGCGTGGCCAGCATTCCGCGGAAACCATCGGATCGCACCGGCACATTTGGGCGTGAAACGGAAAATTATTCAGGCTATACTACGTTAAGCGGACATCGGCACGACAATCGCGTATTACTTGGAAGCACTGGAGAATGAAGCGTCTGAAGCTCTGTCCCTGGAGAGTCACGACTTTAGTGCCTTATAGATTCGCTTACGCCAAGCGTTTGTCGAGGTAGTGAAGCATGGTTCGAATTGCGTTTATCGCTAGCATTGCCTCTGCCTCATCCAGTAGTGGATTCGGGTGGGTGAGCGTCTTTTTATTTCTGATTGGGTTCATCGCATCGACTACCTGCGCCAGTCCACGTGTGACTTGCACCATCATCTGCTGGGCTTGAGGGTCGAAGACTTTTAGCTTTGGAT
>JBEKWY010000170.1:0-10612 GCA_049512575.1 Candidatus Acidiferrum sp. | reverse complement strand
CGAGAATTCGCTCAAACTGGTCGTGCTTGTGCTTCTCCGAAGACGGCAGAATATCCCAACCCGTCAAAACGGCAATCAAATCGTATTCGGGCACGATGATAAGTTGCTGACCGCCGAATCCGTGCGCCGCCCAGGCCAGTTTTTCCTTTGACTTTCCGTAAGGCACCAACCACCACTGAAATCCGTATTTCCAGCCGTCTTCGCCGACAGAAATCGCGGGCGTCACCGACTGTTTGATCCAGTCGGCCGGGACGATCTGCTGCCCGTCCCAAACTCCGCCATGGAGGACCAGCAAACCAATGCGTGCCAGGTCGCGCGACGCCAGATACAAACCGCCCTCGGTGTCGGGCAACCCCGTCGGCGAATGCTTCCAAAAATAACGGATGTCCAGAGGCGTGAACAGATATTCGGCGGCGTACTCGTCCACATTCCTTCCGGTCACCTTCTTGAAGATATATGCCAGAAGCTCCGTTACTCCGCTGTTGTACACAAACTTCTCGCCGGGCTCGCTGACCATCGGCTGGTCGATTACGTACTGCACCCAATCGTGAGTCGCTTCCATTATGTCCGCGGAATTCTTCGGGTCGTCGTAGGCGAGGTCTTCGTGCCACTCCAGGCCGGCGCTCATCGTCAACAAATTTCGCAGCGTGATGCGGCGCTTGCGGTCGTCCAGGTTCGCGATCTTGTAGCCGTCGAAATATTGCAGGATCGGCGCATTGAGGTCGGCCTTGAATTCTCCGCGCTGCATGGCCACTCCCATGGTGAGGGACGTGACCGTTTTCGACACCGATTGCATGGTGTGCAAATCGCTGTGGCGATAGTAGGGATGAAATTCCGTGCTGAAATAGTTGTAGGGACCGCGCAGATCGTGATTCAGGGGCCCCGTTTTCTTCGCGCGGTCGCCATAGATTTTATCGTAGTCGCGCGTGTACGCATGCTCGAATCCCTGCTTTCCGCAACGGATCACCAGCATGCTGTCTACCAATCCGTACTTGCCGCTGGCCAAATCGGCGTCCAACGCTCCTAGAGTGGACGCGTCCAGCCCAACCGCCGCGGGTGTCGCCGCCGGCCACTCTTTCGCAGGGTGCTTCGATTGCTCTTGCTGTCCAGCTACTGCGATCGCAAAAATCGGAATCAGCAGTGCCACCAGCCCCATGTATCCGCGTGAAACTCCCGTGGGTGCAAATATCCTTGATGCATTCACCGTCATCAGCCTCAATTCCGTTGACCTTCCTCTGGAAGGTTCAATCTCGCAAACACGTGAACCGCAGCAGAGGATACAGCTCGCGGAATATTTTCGTAAGATCTCCGGGAAAGGCCGAGCGCGTAGCGGCCGCGGGGGTCAGCTTGCGCCGGACAATCCACGCGCGAAGTCGTTTCCAATCGTCGGGCGATGTCGGCCAGCCGCGTTGCTCGGCCCATTCGCCTTTGTCCATGGCATACCAATAACTTTCGTATCGGCCTCCGAGGCGTTTTTTCTGGCGCGCCGCCCAGTTGGGCTCGGCAGCCGCGCGCGCACATGCGATTTGCGCCAGCACGGATGCTTTATACTTCGATCCCGCGTAGATTCGGAAGCCGGCGGTGACGGCAGTCGCGGAGAGTCCAGTGTAGAGCTGGCCCGTTTCGCCTTCTCCCTCAAACGGCACGGAATACTTCAAATACATCTGCGCGCGGTACGGCGTCTTGTCTTTGGCGAATCGCGTATCGCGATTGATGCGCGAGAAATTCTTGCCGCCTCGCGCGGTTGTGTCGAAGCGCGAATCGAGGGCCAGCACCGCCGGCGCGGTGGCCTCGAGGAGGCGCCGGAAAGGTTGAACGACACGCCCCTGGTAGCGCTCACGATTGGCGTCCATCCACGTCTTTTGGTTGTGGCGCGCCAGGTCGCGAAAGAATTGGAAAGTATCGCGGGTAAAGATGGGTTCAGGTTTCGCCATGTTTGTGCCTGGAACGCGGCCGATCGGCGTTCCTGCTATGCAGCGTCGATTAGCGTACACGATTCCCAATGGGCGTCAATTCGACTATGCTGTGCGGCGGCTCATTCATGCGCTTTTTTGCGCTCTTTCCATCTCGACCGCGTTGCGGCCGCAAATAATGAAGGATGACAACGATGCGACGTCAGTTTTTCGCTGCAAGTCTGTTTCTCGGTGCATTGGCGGTGGCAATTTTCGGGGTTGTGCGGTCATCGCACAGCGTGCGCGCGGATGAGGCGAAGCCTCCGGCGAAAAGAGAGCCGTGGAAGCCGGAAGATTTCATCTTCAGTGAAAGCGTCGCTCAATATCGCATTTCGCCGGACGCGAAATGGCTGGTATGGGTGAAATCGGCCGGCGACAAAGACAAAGATGCGCGCGTCTCCAATCTCTATCTGTCCAGCCTGACGGAAAGCCGCGAGATTGCGCTGACGCGCGGCACCGATCAGAACATGCAGCCGCGGTGGTCGCCCGACGGAGAAAAAATTGCCTTCCTGAGCACGCGGACGCGACCGAAAGCAAAGCCGGACACCGCGCCGATGCAAATCTGGGTGATCGACGCGCACGGCGGCGAGCCCTGGCCGCTGACCGAACTCGCGCACGCGCCAAAGCAGATCGAATGGCTGGACAAAGACACGCTGGTCTACAGCGCGGAGGAAGATCCGGCGCTGTACGAGCAGGAGATGAAGAGGAAAAAGGATGATTCGGAAGTGGTGGACGATGCGGACCATGAGCCCCCGGTGCGCCTCTACAAGATCAGCGTGAAAGACAGCAAGATCACGCGGTTGACGACGAACACCGACTGGATCCAGAGCTTCGAGCTTTCGCACGACATGAAATATGTGGTCGCCTCGCACGCGAAGAGCCTGCATTACACGTTCGATCAGAAGGTTCGGCCGGTGGTGATGCTCCACGATCTCGGCAACGGCCAAGAGAAACAGCTTCTCGCCGATCTGCGCATCCGGCCCGTGGGATTTGAATGGGCGGTCGACAATTCCGGATTTTACGTGGCCACTCCGTTTTCCACGGATGCGCGCTTCCTGACCGCGGGTATCACCATCGTGTACTTCTACGATCTGGCCAGCGGCAAAGCGACGCAGGTTAACCTGGATTGGGAAAATGGCTTGGGCTATGACCTGCAGGCGGTCCCCGGTGGATTCGTTGCGTTACTCGCCGCGGGAAGCCACGACGAACCGGCCTTCTACGCGAAGAGCGGCGATTCGTGGAAACGCCAACAGCTGACTGGCGACCATGTCAGAAACATGGAAGGTTTTTCGGTTAGCGACGATGGGAAAACGATCGCGTACGTTTCGTCGACCGCCGGCAAGATGCCGCAGCTGTATCGCGCGCAGTTGGACGACGGCAAGATTGTGTCGCCAGTGCAAGTCACGAAGCTCAACGAGGGTCTCGTCAACGGCCGCGCCTACTCGAAAACAGAAGTGATTCGCTGGAAAGGATCGAACGACGAAACCGTCGAAGGCATTCTGTATTACCCCACGAACTACGAAGAAGGGAAAAAATATCCACTGATCACCGCGATTCATGGCGGACCTCAGGGCTCGGACAAGGATTTGTGGGACGAAAGCTGGGCGTATCCGATCCAACTGCTGACGCAGCGCGGCTCGTTTGTTTTGCGGCCGAACTATCACGGCAGCAATAACTACGGATTGAAATGGTCGGAGTCGATTTGCTGCGGGAAATACTACGACCTGGAAACGCCGGATATCAACGCCGGCGTGGATTATCTGATCGGCAAGGGCATGGCCGACCAGGACCAGATCGCGACGATGGGCTGGTCGAACGGATCGATACTCTCGACCAGCTTGATCACCACGTACCCTGAACGCTACAAGGTCGCCAGCGTTGGCGCCGGCGATGTGGAATGGATCAGCGACTGGGGCAATGTGATCTTCGGCGAATCGTTTGACGCGTATTATTTCGGCAAATCGCCGATGCAGGATCCACAGTTGTACATCAACAAATCGCCGTTTTTCAAAATGGATAAAGTGCAGGCGCCGGTGCTTATTTTTCATGGCACCGCGGACACCAACGTTCCTCCGGCACAGAGCTGGTCGTATTTCCGCGTGCTGCAGTATTACGGCAAGGTGCCGGTGAAATTCGTGGTGTTTCCCGGCGAACCGCACGGCCCGCGCAAGCTGACGCACCAGATGCGCAAGGTCACGGAAGAAGTGGCGTGGTTCGACAAATATTTCTTCAAGACCACGAAAACCGAGAACGAAGCCGTAAAAGAAGGGTCACCGCTCGAAGCGATGCTGCGCGCGAGCAAAGTAGTTAAGTCTGGCGGCAACTATGGTACCGCGTTCAGCGCGAAGGGCAAGAGCGTGCTGGTGCCCGAAGTGGTGCTGCGCGGCGATCTGGAAATCGGGCGATTCGAGGTAACGCGGGCGCAGTTCGAGGAGTTCGATAAGAATTACAAAATCGATGCTGGCACGGAGAACTATCCCGCGAACGGCTTGAGCTTCGAGCAAGCGAAGGCGTACACCGTGTGGCTTTCGCGGACAACCGGGCAACGCTGGCGCGTGCCGAACCAGGGTGAAGTCTCGGCGCTGTATGAGAAAAAGGATGGCGAGAACACGCTCGATTATTGGGCCGGATACTCGTTGAATCCTGATGATGTTGCGCGCTTGCAGAAGAAACTGACGGAGCTGCCGGGGAGTGCGCCGCTGCTCAAGCCGGTCGGGAGTTTCCCGGGGCAAGGCAAGGAAAACGAAGAGCTCATCTTCGATCTCGGGGGCAACGTCGCGGAATGGGTGGTTGCGCCCGGCGGCAAAGGCAAGGCGATGGGCGGCAGCGCGGACCAGTCGACCGATCCGCACGCATCACATGAGCCTGGAGCGGCGTACATCGGGTTGCGCGTTGTTCGCGGCGACGTCAAACCCAAGTAGCAATGAGGCGAGGGGCCAGATTGGCGCTTGCGGGTTCGCCTAGGGCAGATTAGGCTTTCGTGCATGAGCGACATGACATCGGAAAAACGTGGGGAATTTCCGCGGACGGAACGCACTCGGGTCACGCGGAAGCCGGATCGCGGGTCTCACGACCGCGAATTGATTTACGGCATTCTGGATCAGGCGTTTGTTTGTGCCGTGGGATTTGTTGTCGATGGGATGCCATTTGTGGTGCCGACGAATTACGTGCGCGTGGGCGACAAGCTTTTTCTGCATGGCTCGACGGCGAGCCGGTTGATGCGGACTTTGGGTAGCGGCGCGCCTTTTTGCTTGAGCGTGACGCTGCTGGACGGCATTGTTTTTTCGCCGACCGCTACGGGACATTCGGTGAACTACCGGTCCGTGGTGGTGATGGGCAAGGCGGAAGTGATCGAGTCACCAGAGGCCAAGCTCGCGGCCATGCGCGATTTCGTGGACTATGTGCTGCGCGGGCGTTGGGCGACAGTGCGGCCTCCCAGCGAACAGGAATTAAAGGCAACGATGGTGCTGGCGGTGCCGTTGGTGGAGGCGTCCGCGAAGGTGCGCACCGGCTTCGCCGTCGATGCCGACAAAGAGTATGCCGGGTCGGCCTGGACCGGCGTTTTGCCATTCAAGTGGACGCCGGGAGAGCCCTTGCCGGACCCGCGAGGCAAGCCGGGGATTCCCGTGCCCGCCAACGTCGCGCGGTATACGCGGCCGCAATAGCTCGGAATTCTCGCGAAGGAAGGACGGACGCGTCCGTCCTTCCTTCGTTTTCGGCGATTCGGGATTCGTCACAGCGACCGTTCCGACGCGGCCGGACCGTATTGTTTCCTGCGAATCCCGCCTCACTTCCCGAAATGGGACGATCCGTTGTGGTTCTTGTCGCGCGGTCATCGACGCGTCAGGTCTTCTTCCGTCCTGGTTGCTTCCCTCCCGGTTTCTTCCCTGCTCGTTTCTTGCGGCGCTTGGCGGCTCGTTCCAGCATTCGCTTGATTATGAGCAGAATGCGCTTTTCGCGCGTGCGCGCTTGCTTGGCTTGGTTGACGTATTGAACGATTTGGCGGCGGAGGGCTACAGTCAGGCCGTTGAAGATGGCCAGGGCGCGCGACGTGTCTGCCAGGCCTGCGGCGAGGTCGGGCGGCAGCACCGCTTCGCGCGGCTCGGTGTCGACGAGCAGCGTGACTTCGACGGCGGCGCCCGCGTCGATGCGGAGCTTGCGCCAGATGCGGCTGTGGACGTGGAGGCGGTAACTGCCGCCGCCTCTTGGGACTAGCGTGCTTTTGAACGGCAGGCCTTCGATCCAGCCGTGAACCGGGACATGCAGCGGGTCGCCCTCGGCGGAGATGCGGATGGCTCTGGAGACGTCGCGAGGGACGTCGACGCAGCGCATGATCCAGATTTTATGGATCTTGGCTGGGAAGACGTGGGGCTGGCCGGGCTGGGGCATTGGGGGAGCAGGATAATCGTTTGCTGGAGGATATCCAAGGTGCCTTGTTTTTCCTCGCGAACCGAGGCGACAGCTTGCCAAGACGGGCACAGCAGTGCTGTGCCCCTACGAACGATGTTCGCGCGCGACAAATGGGTTAGCCTCACGGACCAGGCCGTGCGCCTCCGGCGTTTGCAACTGGTTGATTTTGAACAGGGATACTTGGAATGAAGGGTGACGCGGTATTTTCTACTTGTAATTGTACCATACCAGCAACTTTTGTCAAGGACTATTTTCGGGTGGCTACTTTTTTGGCGTGGCGCTGGCCAGGGCGGTGGCTACGCCCAGGGAAATCAGCATGCCGCCGCTGACGTAACGCTGGGTGCGCATGGCTCTGGGGTTGCGGCGGAACAGGCCGGCTACCGTGCCTGAAGTAAGGGCCCAGAAGCTGTCGGTGGTGAGGCCCAGTATGGCAAAGAGGACGCCTAGGAAGAGGATTTGGGCGGCTACGTTGCCGCGGGCGGGGTCTACGAATTGAGGCAGGAAGGCGAAGAAGAAGAGGGCGGCTTTTGGATTCAGCACGTTGACTACGATGCCTTGGGCGAAGATGCGTCGCAGTTTTACGCTCGGCGTGCCGCCGGGAAGTTCGAACGGCTCTTCGCGACGGATTTTTTGGATGCCGAGGTAGATCAGGTAGGCGGCGCCCAGGTATTTTACGGCGGCGAAGGCAATGGCCGAGGACATGAGCAGGGCGGAGAGGCCTACGGCTGCGGCGGCGGTGTGGACTAGCGAGCCTACGCTGACGCCCAGCGCGGAGACCAGGCCAGCGCTGCGACCGTGGCCGATGCTTCGGCCGACGATGTAGAAAACTGCTGGGCCAGGAATAACGAGGAGCAGTAGCGCGGCGCTGATGAACAGAAGGAGCGAGGACGGACTGGGAATCATATCGATTAGGCCGCGGTGAGGAGCAGCGGCTCGCCTTTCGTGATGACTATCGTGTGTTCGTAGTGGGCGGAAAGGGTGCCGTCAGCGGTGCGGACGGTCCAGCCGTCGGAGTCGAGGGAGATTTTGCCGGTGCCCGCGACGATGATGGGCTCGATGGTGATGACCAGGCCTTCGGTTAACAGGGCGCGGGCCTGGGGGTCGGCGTAGTTCGGGACCGACGGGCTTTCGTGGATGGTCCGGCCGATTCCGTGGCCGCCCAGTTCGGGGACGACCTGGAAGCCGCGGCGGCGGACTTCGCGGTCTACGGCGCCGCCGATGTCCTTGGTGCGGTTGCCGGAATGGGCGACTTGCAGGGCTTGGCGGAAGGCTTTTTCGGCGCAGTGGGCCAAGTTGTGGGCTTGACCGGAGGACGGCGGGACTTCGATGGTTACCGCGGAGTCGGTGTGGTAGCCGTCTTTTTCCGCCGTCAGGTCGAGTTTGACGAGGTCGCCGGGTTGGATTACCCGATTGCCGGGGATGCCGTGGACTACTTCGTCGTTTACGCTGATGCAGACGTCGCCTGGAAAATTGTAGACCGCTGGCGGGGAGGAATGGGCGCCGTGAGCGGCCAGGATCTTGGCGCCGATTTCGGAGAGTTCGGCGGTGGTGATGCCTGGGCGGATCTGGGCGGCCATGGCGCGCAGGGCTTTGGCCACGATTTGGCCGCAAGCGCGAAGTTTTTCGAGTTGTTCGGCGGTGGTGATGGACATGAGGCCCTCGGAAACGAACGCCCGGATTGGGGAATGCGACGACGGGTCTAAAGACCCGTCACTACATTAGTTGCAGCCGCAACCGCCGCCGCAGCAGCCTCCGCCCCCTCCGGAGAACGAGGTGGAGGATTTTGCGATTGCGCCGTTGCTGGAACCGTTTGTGGAGCTGAAGACGGAGAGCTGGATCTGGTTCTTTTTGCCGGCGCAGGCTGGGCAGGCGATTTCCTGGGCTTTGTTGAAGACGATTTTCTCGAAGTGGGTTTGGCAGTCGTCGCAGACGTATTCGTAGATGGGCATCGCTTGCTCCTATCGACAACGTTCGAGTTCCATTATAGCAAAACCCTGAGAGGCAATACCGGGGCAGGGGCACCTGGGACGAAGACGGGCACGGCGGTGCCGTGCCCCTACGGTTGTGGCGATGATGGCCGGCTAGCTCATGTAGCGGCCGGCGTTGATGTTGTAGGTTTGGCCGGTGATAGTTTTGTTTTCGGCGAGGAGGACGGCGATCTGGGCTACTTCTTCGGCGGAGCCTACGGTGTCGGGGGCGATTTTGTCGCGGATTTCTTTGGGGACGCTGGCGGCCATGTCGGTGTCGATCAGGCCGGGGGCTATCGCGTTGGCGGTGATGCCTTCTTTGGCAAGCAGGGCGGCGTAGGAGCGAGTCAGGCCCAGGATGCCGGCTTTGGAGGCGGCGTAGTGGGGCCCGATGATGCCACCGGTTTGGGCGGCGATCGAAGAGAGGTTGATGATGCGGCCCCATTTTGCTTTGCGCATGTTTGGCAGGACTCGCTGGGTGACGAGGAACATCGAGGTGAGATTGACGCGGAGGAAGTGTTCGAAGATTTCTTCGGTGACTTGCTCAGGCGCGAGAACTTTCGCGATGCCAGCGTTGTTGACGAGGATGGAGATCGGGCCCAGTTCCTTTTCTACGGTTGTCACCATGCGGTCTACGTCCGCGGTTTTGGAGACGTCTGCCTGGACGGCGATGCTTTTACGGCCTTTCGCCCGGACTTGCTGGCAGACGGATTCTGCGGTTTCGGATTGGGTGTTGAAGTTTACGGCTACGTCGGCGCCGGCGTTGGCCAAGGCTAGAGCGATGGCTTTGCCTATGCCTCGGCTTGCGCCGGTTACCAGGGCAGTGCGGTTGGAAAGTTGGGACATGATTGTGGGTTCTCCGCCGGGTTTGGATGTGGGTTCGCGCTTCGTGGGGTATGAGTTTAGCGGAGTGCGTTTGGCGGGTGGGGGAAAAACCGGTCTTGCCTATGCGGAATGGCCCGGGCAAGCTGGGGCACAGCGGTGCTGTGCCCCTACAAGGATTCGAAGAGCCGGCAGGATGCCGGCGCTACCAGTCCCGCAGGGCTAGATGCAAATAAAATGGCTCCGGCTTTCGCCGGAGCCATTTTTGCAACTGTGATCGTGTTTGCGCCGGGCGAAGCAAGCCCCGCCCCTACAAGGGAAAGAACCTCGAAGGTTCGTTAGTCGCCGGCTACGGCTTCGGTGGCTTTTTCGGCGGCGTGTCCGTTACCGTTTGAATGGCCGTTGCCATTTCCGTTGCCGCTTGCTGGGGCGATGCTGACCGGCTTCCCGGCATTGGCGAAGTTGGCTGGGACGGCTTTGGCTATGTCGGATACTGTGCCGATTTGGACTACCGTCCGCTGCGGCTTCTTCAGGACCAGCTCCTCGTAGATGGCGCGGACCTTGGCTTGTTCTTCGAAGGCCTTCTTGCGGCGTGCACGATCTTCTTCGGCCGCGGTCTGCGGGATGTCGTGCTCGAGATGCCGGACACGGGCGGCGTCGTCGGAGTCAATCCTGAGGGAGTGCTCGAAGCTTTCGAGGTTGACCTTCTTGCCCTTGGCGTAGATTTCGTGTTTGCCGTGATTCTTGTACCACTCGGCGACGGTCGCGTTCTTGTGCATGTTTTCGATGATCTGGCGCCAACCTACTCCGGTGTTGTAGGCGCAGAAGCTGATTTCGCCCTGCTGGGTGGCGTAGGGAATGATGCACATTTCGGTGCGGCGGAAGTCGTAGTTGAACAGATCCTGGAACCACATGCCGGCGATGAAGAGGAAGTTCCACGGGTCGGTCTGGCGCCGCTTCATGGCGTCTTCGTAGGTGCGGTCGGGAGAGGTGCGGCCGTACTTGACGGTGGAACGCTTGGTGAGCGCCCAGGTCTTGTCGAACTTCTTGAAGAGAGCGCTGAGAGTCAGACCCTTGGGACCTTGGAACGGCTTGTAGTTCTTCAGGAGGGCCATGGCCATCATGAAGTTGGAGAATTTCTTGCCGCGAGCCGCGTCGGTGATGGCCGTCACATCCTTGGTCAGCTGGACGGCATCGAGGAAGCGCGGGACGGGCGCCCATTCCTTGGTGTCTTTGTTGATCATCATGGCGGTGCCTACGCCGCAATTGGGGTGGCAACCGCAGGAGAGCGAACCCCACTGGGATTCGTTGCCCTTGACCATGTCGGCGAAGCCGGCAAAGGTACTGATGAAGGAGATGGGGAACCAGTCGCGAGTGGGCTCGACCTTGCCGACCTGAGCGCTGACGTCTTTCGCGAGGTGCGAAAGGGTGTAGCGCTGGCGGAGGCGGCGTTCGGGAGTG
>JBEKWY010000169.1:0-10627 GCA_049512575.1 Candidatus Acidiferrum sp. | reverse complement strand
GGCCGACCTTGCTCTCTTGCGGCGCGATCAGATTCTCGTCGGATTTCTGCGTCCGATGGGTTCCGTGGAGAGCATCACGGAAATCGCCTCCAGCGGTGTGACATCGTTCTCGGTGGAGTTGATACCGCGAACGACGCGGGCGCAGAGCATGGATGCGCTGTCTGCGATGGCGACAGTTGCGGGATACAAGGCCGTGCTGATCGCCGCAGAGACGCTCCCGCGATTCTTTCCGATGCTTACGACCGCCGCTGGAACCATCACGCCGTCGCGCGTGTTGATCCTCGGCGTCGGAGTGGCCGGACTACAAGCGATCGCCACGGCGCGGCGTTTAGGCGCGGTGGTTTCGGCATACGACCTGCGCCCGGCGGTAAAAGAGCAGGTGCAAAGCCTTGGCGCGCGCTTCGTGGAACTTGCTATCGAAGCCAAGGACGCGCAGGACGCGCGTGGCTATGCCACGGCGCAAGACGAAAGTTTCTACCGCCGCCAACGCGAGTTGCTGGGAAAAGTGATCGCGGAACACGACGTTGTCATCACCACCGCGGTAGTCCCGGGGAAAAAAGCGCCCACGCTGGTGACCAAAGAGATGGTGGCGGGCATGGCGCCGGGGTCGGTGATCGTGGACCTGGCGGCGGAGCGCGGCGGAAACTGCGAGTTGACGCATGTGGGCGAGAAAGCGGTTGAACACGGCGTCACCATCATCGGATGGCTGAATCTCGCCAGTTCGGTGCCCTATCACGCGAGCCAGATGTATGCGCGTAACCTGACTTCGTTCCTGGCGCTGCTGGTGAAGGAAGGAAAGTTGCAACTCAACCTCAAGGACGAGATCCTCCGCGAAACCCTGGTAACACAGGGCGGCGAGATTGTGAACCCGCGACTAAGAGAATTTTTCTCATTGCCACCTCTGGCGACACAGGAGGAAGCGAAAAAATGAAGCTGGACCTGCTTACCGGCATTTACGTTTTCATGCTGGCGGCCTTCATTGGATTTGAGGTCATCCGGCGTGTGTCACCTCTTTTACACACCCCGTTGATGTCGCTGACGAATGCGCTGGACGCCATTGCCGTGGTGGGAGCGATCATCCTGGCGGGCGAACACAAGAGCAACCTCGCGGCGATCCTGGGAACCATCGCGATCGTCGCCGCTACCAGCAACGTCGTGGGCGGCTTCATCATCACTGACCGCATGCTGAAGATGTTCAAATCCAGCGGGCCCAAAAAATAATGGACAACTTCCTGGGCACCGACACCCTCATCGAAGTCACGTACCTGATTGCCAGCGCGCTTTTTGTTCTTTCGCTGAAGTGGCTTAGTTCTCCGACAACCGCGCGCCGCGGCGTCTTTGCGGGCGAGGCCGGCATGGCGCTGGCGGTCGGCGGAACGCTCCTGCACCGCGGCATCATCGACTACAAGTTGATCGCCATCGGGCTGGTAGTGGGAACGATGATCGGCATCCCTCTCGGCAAAGTGCATATGACCGCGGTTCCGCAGCGAACCGCGCTGAGCCATGCATTCGGTGCTTTGTGCGTCACCCTGGTGGGCACGGCGGAATTTTACTTGCGTGCGCCCAATATCGCTCCGTTCATGATGGCCGTGCTCTCCATGGAAGTGATTCTCGGCTCCCTGACGTTCACTGGCAGCTTAATGGCGGCGGGAAAACTTCAGGAAGTGCTGCCGCAGCGGCCCATCACATATAAAGGGCAAAACTTTGTCAACTTGGCGATGCTCGGCCTCGCCGTGGCCATCGCCGCAATTCTGGTGATTCATCCCGATCAGACGCGGTTGTTTCCCGCGATGATCATTATTCCTCTTATATTCGGGGTGATGCTGGTGATTCCCATCGGCGGCGCGGACATGCCGACGGTGATCTCGCTGTTAAATTCGTATGCCGGGCTTTCCGCCGCCGCGATGGGCTTTGTGCTGAACAGTAAGCTGCTGATCATTGCCGGCGCGCTGGATGGTTCCTCCGGTTTCATCCTTTCCGTGATCATGTCGAAAGCGATGAACCGTTCGTTCACCAACGTCCTCTTTGGCGGCTTCGGCCAAATCCACGCCGCCGCAGCTGGGGCGAAGGAAGCGCCTCCGGTGCGCAGCGCCACGCCGGAAGAGGCCGCTGGAATCCTTGCGGCGGCCAACAAAGTGGTGATCGTTCCCGGTTACGGAATGGCCGTCGCGCAAGCGCAGCACAAAGTACGCGAACTCTACGATTCGCTCACGAAACGCGGCGTTGAGGTAACGTTCGGGATCCACCCTGTCGCGGGCCGCATGCCCGGTCACATGAACGTGCTGCTGGCCGAAGCGGATATTCCTTATGACAAATTGCTGGAGATGGATCAGGTCAATGGCGATCTACCGCAGACCGACGTCGCGCTGATTATCGGCGCCAACGACGTGACCAATCCGGCCGCGCGCACCGACCCCAGCAGCCCGATCTACGGCATGCCGATTCTGGATGTGGACAAGGCCCGCACGGTGATGGTCATCAAGCGCAGCATGGCCGCTGGCTTCGCGGGAATCGACAACCCGCTCTACTATCTGGACAAGACCCTGATGCTCTTCGGCGACGCCAAGAACTTCGTGAGCTCGATCGTTCGCGAACTCACCGGCGGCCACGGCGGCTAAGCCTCTGGCCGTTAAACCCAAGCTGATAACCGCAAATCTGCGTGTTGCAGCCAATCTTTGAGGTGCTCCCCCTCACCACATCAGGCCTAAACTGCTTGCGCCGCCCATTTCGAAAATGCGATTTTGCCGCGCGTTCTATACTGGCTTTCCAGTATGGAGTCGGAGCTTCCTGAGATAGTACAAATCTCGTGGCGTGCCGTTCTCCCTCGCAGCCTGCACGAATTCTGCGTTTTGCGAAAAAACCGAATATGATGAGTTGTTTTCAAGTGAATTCGAAGCTCGACGTGCAATCTTCCGAGGTGGCGTTGGCTTACGCGCGCCCCGATAACGCCTCAGCCTCCGTATCGAGCGAAAGCGTGCTGGACCGCCCAGCAACATGGTGGACCAGCCTGGCGCTCATGCTCACCGCGTTGATCGTGCCGGTCCTGGCCACCCCTGTGCCTCCGCTTACTGACTACCCAAATCACCTGGCGCGCTGCTATTTGCTGGCTTTCGGCCAGTCCGATCCGGTCCTCAGCCAGATGTTTTCCGCTCATTGGCAAATCATCCCGAATATCGCCGTGGACCTGCTTCTCCCCGCGCTGATGCATGTGTTTTCGCCGCTGACGGCCGGGCGCATCATGCTGGCCCTGTGTGTTCTTCTGCCCACCAGCGGAGCGGTGGCGCTGAGTTACGCGTATTTCCAGCGGCGCTCGTTCTGGCAAATCGCCGCGGGCTTCGCCGCGTTCAATGCCCTATTTTTGATGGGATTCATGAACTTCGAACTGGCCATCGGCATAGCCTTGTGGGGCGCAGCCGCGTGGATCCATTACCGGGAAAAATTCCCGGCCTCGACGGTCGCGTCCGGCGCCTTCGTGGCCAGCCTCGCGTTCTTTTTCCACATGTTTGGATTTTGCTTTTATGCGCTACTGATCGGGTCGTACGAGTTATCGGTTCTTGTCGGCAACGATTTCCGGACCCGGCCCGATCCGCGATACGCCCTAAAGCGCGCTTCGCTTCTGGCCATCACACTGCTGGTTCCCGTGATTCTTTACTTTTCCTCGCCGCTGCAACACGTGCAGGATGCCGCCGGGTGGCCGCACCCGGCACAGAAAGTGGCCAACTTCTTCGGTCCTTTTCTCGAGTACTCGTCCGCCTTCGACATTCTGACGGTCATTCCCTTAATCGCATTTTTGATTTTTTGCGTCATGCAGCGTCGCGCCCGAATCTCCGCCGCTGCCCTGATCGCCTTCGTAGTTTTACTAGCTATATATGTGGTCATGCCCAGATCGATCAAGGGCACCTACTTCATGGATATTCGCTTGCCCGTCATGATGGGTTTCATGGTCTTCGCGGGCTTTATGCCTAAGATGTTCGCGTCCCGCAAACGAGTTGCCGTAGGGGTTTTGTTCGGCGTGCTGTTTGTGGCCCGCATCACTTTCCTCACCAGCGTGTGGATGCACTCGCAACGTGATGTCGACGATGTGCGCCAAGCGATCGAATCGGTGACGCCAGGAAGCCGTGTATTGGCCGCGGACGTGGTTTGTACGGACAACCCGGATTGGTGTGCGTCGATGCCCATCCACCGTCGCTTGCCCGAACTCGCGCCCACGTACTGGCATCTCGCGTCCTTCGTGCTCCTGGATCGGCACGCCTTTTGGCCCAACATTTTCGCGGAGGACGGCAAACAACCGATCGAGATTAAGGAACCTTATCGCGACTTGCAGGCGATCGACAGTCCGCCCGTGAACTACTTGTACTTGGACCCCGCCTCGCAACAGATACCACCCATCGTGTTGAAGAGGTTTCCGTTCCTGCCGGACTGGAGCGAGAAATTCGATTACGTTCTCGTGCTGAATGCGGACGGAGCGCCGAACCTGGATCATTTTCTTCCCAATCAGCTGCAACTTGTCGATCGCCGGGGGATCGCCGCTCTTTTTAAGATCAGGAAGTAAGCTCCACGGAATGAAAGTACACACCTTCGAATGCAAGATATCGCAGGGAGATGAGCTGCAGGGGTTGCGGTAGCCGCAGTTTAAGCGGGGCCTTTTTGATCGGCGGCCGGTTTCCTGGAGGATGCCTCTGCGGGGACAGGTGAAGGATTCAAGCGATGACGCAGCCATCGCGCTATCGAGCCGCTACCGAATCGAGCTGGGCGGGCATCCCATCCTGGACGGGGATCCATGACTTTGTCCTCGCGCACGAAGTCCAGCGCGAAGGAAATGCTCGCGAAAATCAACAGCAAATTAATCAGCGAATCCGCGGTCAAATGAAAGGCGTGGTCGAAGATCCAGGTCAGCAGCAGAATCATTCCGATGATTACGAGCATTGGAGCTTCCAATCACTCCTGAGTTCGCAGCCCCAACATGCTCACCGCGCCAACAATTCCAGTTGGACGCGACACGTTCAAGGCGTCGCCGAACTGCAGGAGAAATTCTCCGTCGAGCTGCCACGACCGCTAGCTCGGTATCGCTATGTTCCACGCAGGAACATAGCCAAGCCATAGAGAAGACGTACCGATTTTACTGGGACCCGGCTCCGGAGTACGAATAGTACCGCTTCGCTAAAGGATCGTGGTACTCGGTGGCTAGAACCGCCCGCGGCCAATCACGATGGGCAGTTAGTCGACTCGGTGCTGGACATTGTCGCTTAAACGGGGGATCGCCGCTAGGGCTGAGCTTGTCGCCGGCGTAGATGCGCAACCACTAGCTTGATTTCGTCGTAGGTGACTTCTTCAGGCAACGCATCCTTCAGCGGCTTGAGGCGTTCGAGACCAAGCTGAACGCAGGCTTCCTCGATTTTTTCCTGATGGTCACCCGGAATCCACCCAGGTTCGAAATCCGCTTCTCCGCTTTCCACCAGGTTGGCGACCATGGAGGACACCGTGCTCACTTGCCGGCCGCGGATCTGCGCGACCTCTGGGAGCGTGCGTCCCTGCTCCAGCAATCTCAGCGTTTCCCCAGCGGGATCGGATGATTTGGCGGGCGTTTCCGCGGCCCTGGCGCCATTGCGAAACCGGCCCAGCGCATCGAGGATCTCTTGACCGTACAACTCCGTTTTTCGCTCCCCGAAACCTGGGACGCGTCTCAGCTCGGACAGCGAACGGGGTTTGACGCGGCACAGTTCCACAAGAGAAGTGTCGTGCATGATGATGAATGCCGCGATGCCCTGCTCTTTGGCCGTCGTGCGGCGCCACTCGCGGAGATATTCCTGCAGATCGCGGTCGGCGTCCGGGATCGTGCTAGATGCCTTGACCGAAACCCCCGTATCGCGCGAACTGTTGGAGCCCGCGACGGCGGCCGCCGCCCGGCGCTTCGCTTTTTGGACTCGAACCGGCTCCGCCAGCCACGCCGGAGTCGCCCCGCACACGTCGCAGGCTCCACACGATTTCCATTTGGCGGTTTCCCCGAAGTGCGAACAGATCTGCAGGTGCCGGCAAGACTCCGATTCGACGAAGCGCCGGATGATGTTATAGCGCTGCCAGGAGCGTTCTCTTTCGGCTGGATCGGCCAACTGTTGGATGAAATACGCCAGCAAGCCAACATCTTTTTTTTGCCAGAGCAGCACGCAATCGGCTGGCAGACCGTCGCGCCCGGCGCGCCCGGCCTCCTGGTAATACTGTTCGACAGATTTCGGGAGTGAGAGATGGATCACCGCGCGCACCGCGGCTTTGTTGATGCCAAGGCCGAACGCCACCGTGCCCACCAGGACCCGGACCTCGTCCGACATCCAGCGCTCCTGGTTGAGTCGCCGGGCGTCGCTGTCCATTTGGCCGTGATACGCAATGGCCGGAATTCCCTGGCTCTCCAGAAAGTCCACCGTTTCTTCGACCCGTTTGATCGTCGGCGCGTACACGATCAGGTTGCTGTCGCCGTAATTTCGCAAGGCCCGTAGCAACAACTCCGACTGCGTGCGCGGTTCGCATTCCTTGATGATGTAACGGAGATTGGGGCGGTGAAAGCTGGCGATGTATTTGTCCGGGTCTCGCAGCCGCAACTGCTCGATGATGTCGTGGCGTACCTGCCGGGTCGCGCTGGCCGTAAATGCGGCGATGGGCCGGTCGGGAAAATGATTGCGCAGCGAGCTCAGCTGGCGATACTCCGGTCGGAACTCGTGGCCCCATTCGGAGATGCAATGCGCCTCGTCGATGGCGAACAACGAGATCGGAAGACGCTTGAGCCATTCCACCGTGTCGGCGCGGGCCAGCCGCTCTGGAGATAGGTACAGGAGCCGGAATTCTCCGGCCGCGGCCTTGCGCACGATCCTTGTCTGTTGGTCCGCGGCCATCGAGCTGTTGAGCACCGCCGCGGCAATGCCCATTTGCGTAAGCTGCGCCATCTGGTCCTGCATCAACGCGATGAGCGGCGAAACGACGACGACGGTTTGCCCCTCCAGCATCGCCGCCGGCAATTGGTAACACAGGGATTTGCCGCCTCCGGTGGGCATCACCACGCAGGCATCGCGGCCATGCAATAGGCTGCCAACGATGCGCTCCTGTAAAGGGCGGAACGACTCGTAGCCCCAGTACCGCTGAAGGGCGCCGAAAATATCTGCTTTCGTGATCACTTCATGATGGTAGCTTAAACCTGCTGCGAATTAGCTGTTGGGTCGCGCTCGCGAGGAGGTTTGGCGTCGGCTCACTTGGTCAAAAGCATCGGCTCACGGCCACGAACTATTGCTGTACGTTTACGCTGACTTTGATTTTTGTGTCTGAGCCGACTTGGATGGCTTGTCCACCCGCGAGATATTTTTGCGAAACGCGAGGGTCGGACCAGTCCAAGTCCCAACCGTTTTCGATGGCCACGACAGTGTACTTGCCGGGAAGAACGCGGGCGAGGCTGAAAGATCCGTCGGAATCGCTCTGATCGAAACGGAAGAGTGAAGCGTCGGGCTCGGGCCCTTGCGGCACCAGGAGAATCATGACCCCATCGGCCGGCTTTCCATTCTTCAAAGCGAGTCCGGTCACCGTGCCGCCATCCTTTGAGACCACCACCGTAAGCCGAACATCCCGGGCGGAGCCGATCTCAATCGTGTGCCCGGAGACTTTAGCACCGGTGGCGGAGATGCTCCTGACAAGGGCTGCGGAAGGTTGAGACATCCCCACCTCATACGTTCCTGGATCAATATTCTGCCCGTCAAAATTGAACTCGCCGCCAGGCTTGAGCAACACGCTGATCGCTGTTCCCGCGCTAGCATTCCGGAGACCGAATCGAGCCTGCGGCGCGAACGGCGAGCCATCATCCACCGTCACGACTCCGGAGACACTCGCCGACGACGCGGTGTCCGAAGGGTTGATTTCCAGATCGTTTCCAAGCTGCAAGGTCCGCGCGTGGTCCGCCGATTGATTCCCTTTCGACCAGGTCCACGTAACATTCAGCCGTCCGGGAGGCAGCCCGTTAACCTCGAGAATGTTGGACCCGGCCCAGGGGGCCCAGGTTGTCGTCCTCACTGGCACAGTTTCTTCAACGCCGTCTGCAACGTGTTGGCTTATATGATGCACCGAGACTTGCTCCGGTCCATCGGTGGTGGAAGAGCGAAACGTAAGATGGGCCGCGGGCACCGGTTGAACCCTCAAGTCCGCGATCTCTGCATCGCCAGGGTGCAGCGTGATCGGGGAAGCAACATCGATGTCCGTAGCGTTTGGAAAAAAGACTATCGGGTATACGACGTCGAGCGGATCGTTCGCGTTAGTGGCAGCACCTGAGTCAGCGGTTTGAGCGGAGGCCGAGTCGACTTGCTGTCGACGCTGCCTCCCGTCGTGTTGCGCATACCAGGGCTCCGCGACAACACCTACAAAGTAAGCTCCTGGAACGAGATGGCCGAAGTGGTAGTGCCCCTGGTCGTCGGTGTTGCCTTGCCGCTTCTGTAATGTTTGACGCTGGCCGAGACGCAATCCCCGGTGCAGCAAGAGCACTTCCGCGCCCCGCACCGGTTCGCCCATTTCATCCAGAATCTGACCGGAGATCGAAGCACCGGGCAGCATCTCAAACCGCAAGTTGTCCGTATTCAGATCCGGACCGGCAATGATGGCCGTCGATAGATATCCGTGCTGCTTGTACTGCTGGTCGACGTACCCCTTGCACCGCGCTGAGAGCACATACTGGCCCGCCGGCACATTCTCGAACGAAAAGCGCCCGCCATCTCCAGTCGTTACCGGTTGCCCGGAATCGCGAGCCGCCTGCGAAAATAGCATCACTTGAGCTCCAGCCAGGGCCTGGCCGCCGATGGCATCGACAACAACGCCGCTGACGCGAAACCCCTGTTGTTGCTGCCGTGGCAATTGTGGCGACACCGGCGCCTGCTGCAACAGGGAGAAGAGGACCAAGAGCGCCGATAGAAATTGAGACATCATGCGCGCTATTCTTCCACGTGGACCAGTTCAAGTTCGACGTTCGCCGTCTGGTCGGGCGCCAAGGTCACGTCGTGCGCCTTGGAAAGGTATTTCTGTAAAACTCCAGGCTCGGCGTACGCAAAATTGTCCGCTCGGTCAACAGCCAGGACTTTGTAGGCTCCCGGAGCCAGCGACCGAACGTCGAATACACCGCCGGGTTGGCTTACGACCTTCTGCAACGCACCTGCCGGATTGTCCTCGGGTATGGCCAGAACAATGGCGGACTCAACTCGGGCATCGTAGGAAACCTTTCCCACCAAGCTTGCGAAATCATCGCGCAAGACAATTTGAATCGGCTGCACCGATGCGCAGGGAGCGACGGTTAACTCTTCGCGTAGGAGATCCGTTGCGCCAGACCTCGCGGATTGGACGTAATAGGGACCCGTCGGATCGAGGTGAACCGCGTAGGCTCCGGGGCGCACGTGCTCCATCACAAAGGAATCGCCGCTCCCGGTTACTCCAGGCTGGAAAGGACGCTGCATTGGGGTGAGCAGCCGGTTGCTTGGAAAAAAAGTTAATCGTACGAGCGGTCTGATCCCGAACCCGATGGCCGTATTCCCGCTAACGATTCGCCTGTGGCCCTGTTCGTCCGTCTGGGTATCGCTGTGAGCTAGCTCCAGGCGGACAGTCGCCTGAATGGCCAACCCCGGCAGCATCGTCAGGTGCACATCCAAAGCATCCGCGTTCAAGTTCAAAGGATGCGAAGCAAACAACACTTGCTGGAGGTCCCGAGCGGTAATCGTATAGGACCCCGAGGGCAGCGGTTCCATTTGGAATGTGCCCTTGTTCAATCCGATGGTAGTTGCAGTCCCGACCGGTAGGCCGGCCGAATCAAGGACCTCGAGGTTGACTCGATCCCCCGACGGAACTCCGCCGATAGTACCCGCAATACGGAAGAATGGCCGCAGCGAAAGACTGATATTGATCTCGGCGTGCTTCCCGGGAGTAATTTCGATTGGGCCGGCGGAGGCTAAATCAGACGCGCCGGGGTAGAACACCGCGGGATAACCTTGCCTGCCTCGCCCGCCAGTCTGCGGCGCGATCGGCTCGCTGTCAGGGCCCACAAACACGAAGTATCTCCCCGCAACGAGATCAGCTGCCCGAAACTCTCCCGCCTCATTGGTCTCCACGCTACGCAGTTGCTGCATGACCCTTCGCCCGTTCTCCACACCTTCAAAGAGCAGGTGGACCGGTAACGAATCGATTGGCTCTCCACCCTCGCCGCTGACATGAACACTGATCACGCCCTCCGGGATGAGTTTGAGGATCAGCGGAGGCTGGTCCGGCCCGATAGTGACAGGTCGCGGGGTGTGGCTCGTGGAATGCTGCGAAGTTCTCACATCCTGCGGAGAGAAGTAGCCTGGCTTCTTGGCAGCGATCCCTCCCTGGCCGGAATGGGTCAAACCTTCAAATTGAAACGTTCCGTCAGTTCCGGCAAACGCAGACCGCTCGCCCTCAAAGCTCAACGTAACCAACGCATGCGGAACCGGCTCGTTGGTTGCCGAGTTAACGACTACACCGTGCAGCGTGTAGCTGGCAGGCCGCGAACCCGGTGCCGCACCATCTGGAATACGCGCACTCGCAGGCTCGACCAACGAGAGAGAGGAAGCGCGCATGCCCGAAATCGATGCGAGGAAAA
>JBEKWY010000168.1:0-10825 GCA_049512575.1 Candidatus Acidiferrum sp. | reverse complement strand
CGATTCGCGCGGGCTTTCCGACTTCGACCGCACGCACCGGCTGGCTCTCAGTTACCGCTACGACCTGCCGTTCTTCTCGGGGGCCGAAGGAATCAAGCACAGGCTGCTGGCAGGATGGGCGGTCAGCGGCATCACCATCATTCAGTCCGGTGCGCCATTTTCGGTTCAGGATTCCGGCGCCGGAACGGCGTTCCTGGGTGAGGGATCTGCCCCGGGCGTGCTGACCGCCAGCCTCGCGCCGGGCGAAACGATGGCGGACGGCCTTACCAGCGGAGGCATCGGCACCCGCATTAACGGGTACTTGAATCCCGCCGCTTTCACCCCGGCGGCTGAGCTCTATCCAACGCAGTGCCTCACCGATCCCAATTTCTGCACCACCGGCTTCGGAAACCTGGGACGCAACACCTTCCGTGGGCCCGGGCAGCAGAACTGGGACTTCTCGTTGATCAAGAATTTCAAGATCACCGAGCGGCAGAGCTTGCGGTTCACCACCGACTTCTTCAACATCTGGAACCACGCGAATTTCGGCAACCCAGCAGTGACCGACGTCGAAACCATCGGTGAACCGAACACTCCGTTCGGCAAGATCACCAGCACGTTGGGCACGCCGCGGTTAATCCAATTTTCGCTGCGGTACGCGTTCTAGACAGTTCCGTTTGATTTATACTGGCACGGCAGGGGCGCAGAAAATGCGCCCCTACGTTTTTGCCCCTTCGTTCTTGCGCGAGAAGGTCTAAGCCCAGAGGGAATTCATGGCCGCAAACAGCTCACGGATTGCTTTGCTCGAACAGGACGCGGTAGGGCCGGATACCGCTGCGCTGTACGACGTGCTTTTAGCGCAGCGTGGCGTGGTGCCCAACATGTTCAAGGTGCTGGCGTATGCGCCGGGCATCGCGCAAGGCGTCGCGGGATTCCTGCGTGCTTTGCTGAGCGACGGCGCCCTGACCGGCTGGTACAAGGAATTAGTCGCCGTGCGCATCTCCATCCTGCTGGAATCCGAGTACGCCATCACCGCGCACAAAGCCTCTGCCAGGAAAAAAGGAGCCTCGGAGGAGCAGATCTCCGGCTTGGCCGCTTTCGAACGCGGACCTTACAGCGCGAAAGAGAAGCTTGGATTCCGGTTGGCCGACCGCTTGCACCGTGGACCGCGCGAGGTGGACGACGCCTTTTACACGGAGTTGAAAGGCGCGTTTGCAGATGCGGAACTGGTGGAATTATTCCTGACCGCCGCGGCCTTTGAGATGTTTCCCCGCTTCATCGACGGGCTTCATATTCCCGTGACGCCACTTCCCGCTGCAAAATGATACGATTCCCCGGGCCACTATGAGACCAATCGCAACCCGTGTTTCACAACTGAATGGCGAAGGCGCGCTGGCGGTTTTTTCGCGCGCGAAAGAACTCGAGAAACAAGGTCGCTCGATCATCCACCTGGAGCTCGGCGAGCCGGACTTTCATCCCGCGGCGCCCATCGTGGATGCGGTGCGCGCTGCGGTGGTCGAGGGGCGCGACCGCTACGTGTCTCCGCGCGGTATTCCTGCGCTCCGGGAAGCTATTGCGGCATATTTGAAGCACACGCGCCGCTTGAATGTCGCGGCGGAGCAGGTACTCGTCGCGCCGGGCTGCAAAATGGCCCTGGCATTGGCGATGATGGCGCTGATTGAGCCTGGGGATGAAGTCCTGTATCCGGACCCGGGTTTTCCTATCTATCCGTCGCTTACCCGCGGCTTGGGCGCCAAGGCCGTCCCGTTTTTCCTGGAAGAGAAAAATCAGTTTCAGCCCGACATCGCGGAGATCGCCGCGAAGATCACGCCTCGCACGAAAGTGCTGATTTTCAATTCGCCGAATAATCCCACCGGAACGGTGTTCAGCGAGGAGACGCTATCGCAAGTCGCGGCGCTCGCCGTGAAACACGATCTCTGGGTCATGGCCGACGAAATCTACGCGCGAATTTTGTTTAGCGGCGAGTACAAATCGGTCTACGCGCTGCCGGGGATGGCGGAGCGCACCATCATCATCGACGGATTTTCGAAAACCTTTGCGATGACCGGGTGGCGGCTGGGCTACGCGGTCGCGCCGAGGGAACTGATTGAGGCGATGGACCTGCTGGTGCTGAACACCTTTACCTGCACAGCGGAGTTCACGCAAGTCGCGGCCATCGAAGCGTTGCAGGACTCCACGAACGCCGTCGATGCGATGGTCGCCGAATATCGCAAGCGCCGCGACCTCTTCGTCACGAGGCTCAACTCGATTCCGGGTTTTCGCTGTCAGACGCCGGAGGGCGCCTTCTACGCCTGGGTGAATATCGAGGACACCGGGCTTCCCGCGGAAGAAGTGGCGAGACTGCTTCTGGAAGAAGCGGGGGTCGCGGGAATCGCAGGCGCGGCCTTTGGTCCCGCCGGGAAAAATTACCTGCGATTTTCACTGGTCAGCGCGCGCAACTTGCTCGAAGAAGCATTGGAACGGATCGAGCGGGTGTCGGTGCGTTGGCGAGCGGCTGTGTCGCGCTGAGGCGGGGCGAACCTAGAAAAGTAGAGCTTCGGCTTGAAGACTATGCCGGTACATCATCTAACTTCGCCTTCTGAAAAGGCGGCTACAGAACCTGTTGGCGGCGAAGCAGATATTCGCTGGACTAGGCCGGAGAAAACCTAAAATGAAACATTTGATTCACTCGGTTTTTTTGGCGCTTGCCGGGCTTGCTCTGGCGGGCACGGCGGGGGCGCAGGCGCGTCCGTTCCCGGGGCCGGACCTCCAGAAAACCTACGATCGGCTGCTAGCCCAAATTGAAAAAATTCCGCTCTACGATAACCACGCGCATCCGGGTTTCGGCGACGACAGCGACGTGGACGCCATGGCCGCGCCGCCAAACGAAACCGACTTCCTCCGCACTCGCGCCGACAACCACGAGTTCGTCACCGCGGCCAAAACGCTTCTCGGCTACCCCTACGATGATTTCGCGCCGGAACACGCCAAATGGCTCGCGGATAAGGCCCAAACGTCCGAGAAAGCCGGGGACACGAAGTATTTCGATACCATTCTCGACAAATTGAACGTGGAAGTGGTCCTGGCGAATCGCGCGATGATGGCTCCTTACCTCGATCCGAAGCGCTTCCACTGGGTCTTCTTCGTCGACTCGTTCTTCTATCCCTTCGACAATACCGCGCAGACAGCCAGCACGCCCGACATGGGCGTCTACATCCCGCTTCAGGAAAAAATGCTGTCGCGCTACAAAAAGTTGGAGGGCGTCGACGGCCTGCCCGTCGATCTCGCGGGCTACGAAGATTTCGTTCGCCGCACGCTCACCGACAATCAGAAGAAGCGTGGCGGCGTAGCCATGAAGTTTGAAGCGGCCTATTTTCGCTCGCTCTATTTTACCGACCCTCCGCGAGCCACCGCCGCCGCAATTTACGACAGATACCACGCCGGCGGTGTGCCCTCGGCCGAGGAATACAATGTTTTTCAGGATTACATTTTTCGGGTGCTGATCGACCAGGCCGGAAAACTGAGTCTGCCCACGCACTTTCACAGCGCCGTTGGTATCGGCGATTACTTCAGCCTGCGCAAAGGCGACGTGCTGAATCTGGAGAATGTGCTGCGCGACCCGCGTTACAAGAACCAGATCTTCGTTTTGCTGCACGGCGGCTGGCCGTATTACAAGGAAGCGGCGCTGCTCACCGCGGTCAAGAATGTTTATCTCGACACTTCGTTCCAGTCGGAATTTCTATACCCGTCGCAGTTCAAAGACGTGCTCAAACAAATGCTGACGCTGTATCCGGAAAAAATGATGTACGCCTCGGACGCCTTTCCCTTCAACGACGCGCTGGGCGCCGAGGAAAGCTTTTGGCTGTCGGCGCGGAGCTCGCGCACCGCCGTGGCGGCAGCGCTTGCCGAGCTCGTCTCGGAAGGCGCCTTCAACGAACAGAAAGCGCTCGAGCTGGCGCACATGTATCTGCATGACAACGCCGCAAAACTTTACGGGGGAACGAAATGAGCAAGCCCGCAACGTTCAAATATATTCCCTGGAATAAGGTTGAGCGCGAAAAACTCAATCCGCTGATCGACCGCGAAATGGTCGTGGGCGACCAGGTCATGCTGGCCCGCGTGTTGATGAAGAAAGACGCGCACGTCCCGTTGCATCATCACCACAACGAGCAGGTCACTTATATCCTCGAAGGCGCGCTCAAATTCGCCATCGACGGAAAAGAAATCGTGGTGCGTGCCGGCGAAGTTCTCTGTATTCCCCCCCACATGCCCCACGAAGCCTGGGCTTTGGAAGACACCATTGACCTGGACGTATTCAACCCGCCCCGCGAAGACTGGCTGAACAAGACCGACGACTACCTCCGCCACGGCCGCTAGAACAACCTTTCCGCACCGCACGGGTTCCAAGGGCAAGTATGCCGGGATCCATGTTGCTGTTCGTGCAGCCACGCTGCGAAAGAGCATGGACAGAGTGCCAGGGGTTGTTTACCGTAAGACCATAGCTTGCCCAGAAGCTCTGAGGGTCGACCCCTCCGAAGGGGAATCATGAAGAGGTTGTCAGCGGTCGCGGTGTTTCTACTGGGGATGTCGAGCGCGCTGTGCGCGCAAAATGAAATTCCTGCGCCGGTGCCGGCTGCGAACGACAACGTGGCCATGGATTTTGCGCAAACATCGGCCGCGAGCCCGCCCTCAGTGCGGTCCGATCTGGCTCTGACGTCGTCTCTCACCAACTTCTCGAATTCATTCGGCGCAGACTCGCTCGCCGGCCCTGGAACGCTCGCTACTTCCTCAGCGTTGGCCACCTTTGCGCCGGTAGCCGCCGCCGAATCCGCATCACCAGCTGCGCCTGCGGTGCCGGTTCCGAGCTATGACTACTCGGAACGCGATAAGCGGTGGCAACTCGGTTTGGGTGTAGCGTTGGTCAGGTTCCGCTCGTCCGTGTATTTCGCGACGGCGGTGGGGCTGAATTCTTCGCTCTCCTATTTCGTTAAGGATTGGCTGGCGATTGAAGGTGCCGCGACCTCGGCGTTCGCGCCCGCGGTCTTCAAAGCGGGCGAGGACGTCAAGTATTTGGGCTACGGCGCCGGGCCAAAGATTACCCTTGGCCACGACCGGCTCGACCCGTGGGTTCATGTTTTAGCCGGCGGAATGCACATCCTCCCGCAGACGGGACTCGGTGGAAAGAATGGGTTTGAAGTGTTAGCAGGCGGAGGCGTCGACTACAGCTTTGTCCCGCAGTTCGCCGTGCGCATCGAGGCGGACTACATAAACTCTCACGTATTCAGCCAATCGCAAAACTACGGACAAGCCACGCTCGGCATCGTCTTCCATTTCTAGCTTCGTTCCGCGTTGCAAACTTCCTGCGGCTCCCACGATTCTTTCGATTGACTCCTACACCACTTCCATCCGTAAAATTCCGTTCGCCGAGCCCGCCGCTTTCGTTGAGGGCGGCTAACTCTAAGCCGAAAATGCGCGCGAACGGCACCCGCAAGAGGCTAGCTCCACCCGCTCGCACCGCCGTGCCCCATCACCAAATTTTGCAGACCTTCTCGCGCACCATCGTGTCGCCTTTTTTGCACCCGAACGCCTTTGCGAACTCGGCCATATTCGAGAGCGGCCCGTCGCCACGGAATCGCGACAGGGGGTGCGGGTCCGTGTTCGTCTGCAGTCGCGTATACTCCAGCCGCTCGTTCGCACCCCACACCTGGGCCCAACCCAGAAAAAATCGCTGCTCGGCCGTGAATCCATCCTTATCCGGCGGACGCGGCTTTCCTTGTAGCGATTTCTCGTACGCCGCGTAGGAAATGGTCAATCCGCCCAGGTCCGCGATGCTTTCACCCAGCACCAGCTTGCCGTTCTCGTGCAGGTCGCCGTCCACCACGTATCCGTCGAACTGGTCGGAAACGCACTGCGACCGCTCGTGAAAATTCTTTAAATCATCCGCTGTCCACCAATCCTTCAAGTTTCCCTTCCCGTCAAACTTGCTTCCCTGGTCGTCGAAGCCATGCGTAATTTCATGGCCGATCACCGCGCCCATGCCGCCATAATTCACCGCATCATCGGCTTTCGGATCGTAGAAGGGCGGCTGCAGTATCCCAGCCGGAAACACGATCTCGTTCATGCTGCTGCGGTTGTATGCATTCACGGTCGGCGGTGTCATACCCCATTCCGTGCGATCCACCGGCTTGCCGATTTTGTTCAACTGCCGCTGGAATTCAAATTCCGCGCCCCGCAGCTCGTTGTCCATGTACGACGCGCGATCGATCTTCAACGCCGAATAATCCCGCCACTTATCCGGGTACCCGATCTTCACGCCAAATGCCTGCAGTTTCGCGATCGCCTGAGTCCGCGTCTCCGGCCCCATCCATGGCAGCGTCTGCAAATCGTCGTGCAGCGCCGCCACCAGGTTGTGCACCATCTCCAGCGCCCGCGCCTTCGCCTCCGGCGGGAAATATTTCTCCACATAAAGCTGCCCCAGTGCCTCGCCGAGATTCCGGTCCGTGGACTGTACGCAGCGCTTCCACCGGGGCTGAATCTCCTTCGTGCCGCGCAACTCCTTTTCGTGAAACTCGAAATCCGCCGTCACGAATTTTTCCGGAAGTCCCGGGGCTGTGGTATCCACCAGCCGCCAGCGCAAATACGTCTTCCAGTCGTCTAGCGGCGTCGCCGTCAATTGCGCGTTCAACGCCTTGAAAAAATCCGGTTGGCCAACATTGAGCTCCTGCAAATCGGGATGGCCCGCGGTCTTGAAGTAGGCCCGCCATGAAAAATCAGGGGTCAGAGGCTGCAACTCGTCCACCGTCATCTTGTGATAGGTCTTGACCGGATCGCGCAAGTCCACGTTGGACATCGAAGCCTTAGCCAGCGAAGTCTCCACCGCTAGCACGGTGGCCGCTTCGGCAGCCGCCTTGTCCCCCGAATCGCCCAGCAATGCAAACAATGTCGCCACGTACTTCACGTAAGCGTCGCGCAGCTTTTTCGATTTTTCATCCTCGCGCAGGTAGTAGTCGCGCTCCGGAAGTCCTAATCCTCCCTGGTTCACGGTGGCAATCACTTGAGAGCTGTCCTTTGCGTCCTGCCGCGACCCAAACCGGAACATCACGCCGATTCCCCGCTCCTGCAGACGCGCCGCCTCCGCCTGCAGGTCTGCCTCGGTCTTGACCTCCGCGATCCGCTGCATCTCAGCCTCAATGGGCTTCGTCCCGGCGGCATCGATCGCCGCTGTGTCCATGCAGCTCGCATAGAAGTCGCCAATCTTCCGCTCGTTTGAACCCGCCGCCGCATTTGCCTTCTCGGAAGCCTCCAGAATCTGTCGCAGGTTCTGTTGGTTCTTGTCGAGCAGCACGGTAAACGAACCCCACCTCGGATACTCCGGCGGAATTGGGTTCGCCTTCATCCACCCGCCCATCGCAAACTGAAAGAAGTCGTCGCAGGGTTTGCAGCTTTTGTCTAGGTTCGCGGTATCGAAGCCCCAATAATTCGTCGAGTCCGCTCTTCGCCCCGCCAAAGCCACCGCCGCGGCTCCAAATATCAAGAAAATCAGCCCAGCCGTCGCCAAGATGCGCCGAACAATCACGATTTCCTCCACGAAATGCCACGTCGCCAACTCCGAATGCGGGACGCGATCCGTTCAGAAACACGGACGCACAGAATCCTACCCCTTGGCCGCACGCATCGCCAGCCTGAACCATTTCTCGGGGGAAGCCGCTGGCCTGTAAAAATCGTTTGACATCCATACTCGGAATCCGATATATCGGATTCCGTATGAAGCCGGACCCAACCCGATTTCTTCCGCTCTCCCCGGCCGCGCTGCACATCCTTCTGGCGCTGGCCGGCGAAGACTTGCACGGCTACGGCATCATGCAAGAGATCGCCCGTCAATCCGCCGGTCAATACAAGCTCGGGCCCGGCACGCTCTACGACAACTTGAAAAAACTCATCGTTCACGGCCTGATCGAAGAAGCCTCGCCGCGCTCCTCGGCGGCCGATCCCCGTCGCCGTTACTACCGCCTCAAAGGCCTTGGCCGAAGCGTGCTCTCGCTGGAAGTCGAACGCCTCGACGGCGTACTGCGGGAAGCGCGATCCCACCTGCGCGGCTTCAACCCAAGGAGGACGTAATGGCTCTTTCTCGTTTTCTCTATCGCTGCCTCCTCCGCGCGCACCCGCCGTCTTTCCGGGCCGAGTTTTCCGGCGAGATGCTGTGGATCTTCGACGAGGTCGCGCAGCGCCAGGGTGTCTCTCATCTCTTTGCCGATGTCCTGTTGTCGCTGGCGCGTCAGTGGTTTGTTCGATGCGCCCTTCAAAAATTGTTCGCGGCCGATTCTGCTGCCGCGCCGTGGATCCGATCAGCCTATGGGTTGTTCGCCTGGGAACGTATCGAAGCTCCCGCAACGTCGTTGCCAGTTCCCCGAATGCTCCAGGGCAGTATCGTTTCGGTTGCGTTCCTCGCGCTCCTCTCCCTCTTGGCGATCGACGCTGGGAAAGCCGCCACAATCCACAAACGTTCCGCGGCGAAAAATTCGCTCGTCCCTCTGGAGGCGAGCGCGGCTGCCCTCGGGAACGCCAATCTGCCGATGGACGGCTCCTCGCGGAGTCGCGGCCAAATCAAGCAAGCACGCGGCTCGGGAGACGAAACGACACGCAGCGCCGGATACACCCGCACCGACAGAACCGGCGTCTCAGATTTCACCAATGGCCAGGAAAATTCGCCCGGCCGCTCCGCAACAACCTCCGCGGCCATCGAAGTCGTTCCCGCACGAATCCCCGCGGCAGCCGAAGTAGTGACCGAGGCGGAGGATGATTCCGAGCCAGCGGGCAAGGACGAGAATCTTCCGCTTGCCCTCGTCACCACAAAGACTGCCGCCTCATCCGCAACTCCAGCGCAATTGCTGACGGCTCAATACGACAACGCGCGCACCGGCGCAAATCTCAACGAAACAATTCTCACTCCAGCCAACGTCAACGCCGCGCAATTCGGCAAACTGTTCACCATCAAAGTAGACGGCGACGTATACGCCCAGCCGCTCTACCTGCCCGGCGTCGACATCCCGGGCAAAGGCAAACACAACGTTCTCTTCGTGGCCACGGAAAACGACAGCGTCTATGCCTTCGATGCCGACAATCCTTCCGCTCCGCTCTGGCACGTGAACCTCGCCAATTCCGCCGGTGGTGTCACTCCCCTGTCGGAGCGGGACACCAGTTGCTTCTTCATCGTCCCGCAAGTCGGAATCACCTCCACCCCGGTGATCGACCCCAAGACGGGAACGCTGTACGTCTTGGCGCGAACCAAGGAACATAAAGGGCTTCTCTCCGCCGATGTATTTCGGCAGCGGCTTCATGCTTTGGCGATCACCACCGGCGCCGAAAAATTCGGCGGGCCGGTCGAGATCAAAGCCTCGGTCAAGGGCACCGGCAGCGGGCAAGCTGGCGGGCAGGTCGCCTTCGATCCGCAACGGGAAAACCCCCGCGCCGCTCTGCTCTTGGTGAACGGCTCCGTCTATCTATCCTGGGGTTCGTCGTGTGATGTGGGTCCCTACCACGGCTGGCTTATGGCCTATGACGCGAACACCCTTGCGCAGAAAGCGGTCTTCAACACCTCGCCCGATGCTACGGACAGCGCCATCTGGCAAGGCGACGCCGGCCCAGCCGCGGACAAAGACGGCAACGTCTTCGTGGTCACCGGAAACGGCGAATTTGACGCAGCAACAAATGGCCGGGATTTCGGCGACACCGTCCTGAAATTAAGCTCTCGGGGACAAAACTTCACGCTTCTGGACTATTTCACGCCCTCCAATCAGGCCCAGCTCAACGATCGCGACAACGATCTCGGCTCCAGCGGCCCAGTCCTGCTCCCCGATCAAGCGGGAGCGCATCCCCACGTGCTGGTCGCCGCCGGAAAGGAAGGCAAGATCTACGTCATTGATCGCGACCGCATGGGCAAATTTCAACCCAATGACGATTCCCACGCCGTCCAAACCATCGCCGCCTCCCACGGCGCCTTCGGAGCCATGGCCTACTGGAATCAAAATGTATTCTTTATCGGCAGCGAAACGCGCGTGGAAGACTTTGCCGTGGACCACGCCCAACTGAAGTTGAAGGCCTCGGGACCTACTCGATTTCTCGATTCCGGCGCAACGCCAGTCATCTCCGCAAACGGTTCGAAGGACGCCATCGTCTGGGCCGCATCCTCGAAAAACTGGAACGAGCCCCCGGGCCGCCCAGCCATCCTCTACGCCTACGACGCCGCGGACGTAACCCGCGAACTCTTCACCACGGAACAAAACTCCCAGCGCGACCGCCCCGGCGTCGCCCTGCGCTTCGCCATGCCCGCGGTAATAAACGGAAAGGTCTTCCTCGGCTGCAAAGGCCAAGTCGACGTCTACGGCCTCATCCAACAGCGCTGACCCGAAGCCGGGCCCGTGTCGCGTCGGCCGGAGTCCGTGCAGCCCTGCGGCTTGACTTTGCAATGAAAAGTACTTGACAATGAGAAGCAGCCCGCGTACTTTGGCCCCCTAGCCACTATCTCGGCCGGAGCCTCTCCATGGAAATCTCGCATCCAACTCCCTCACCCATCAGCCAACCCCCATCGCCACCCTTTCCAGCACTTTGGTCCGATGCCATCCGCTTCTGGGAGCCGCGTCGCCTCCTCTACAATCTGGTTCTCGCCGCCATCGTTCTGGTCTGGCTGATGGCTACGTGGCCCCACTTCCTCCCCGCGCTCAACCTCCCCGATCTTCTGCGCCTGGCAGTCCTCGGCCTGATCGCCAATGTGCTCTACTGCGCCGCCTATTTTGTAGACCTCCCGTTCCAACTCTCATCCCTCGGCGCCCGTTGGAGATCTCGCCGC
>JBEKWY010000167.1:0-10827 GCA_049512575.1 Candidatus Acidiferrum sp. | reverse complement strand
AACACCAGGAGCGCAGGAAACCTCTCATGAGCGTAAACCATCAACCCCCAAACCAGACCGCGTCGCCCTGCGTCATGGTCATCTTCGGCGCCACCGGCGACCTCACCAAGCGCAAACTCCTTCCCGCGTTGTGCAATCTCGCCAACGATAATGTGCTCTCGAAGCAGTTCGCCATCATCGGGTTCGCGGCCAACGATCTCAGCACCGACACTTTTCGCAAAACGCTCACCGAAGAAATCCCTAAATACGCCCCCGCCCAAATCGACATGAAAAATTGGGATTGGTTCAAGGAGCGCATCTACTACGTCAAGGGTGATTTCAAGGATCCGGAAGCCTACAAGCGCCTTGCCCAACAGATTGAAGAGGCAAACCAGCGCCACGAGACGCAAGGCAACAAATTTTTCTACATGGCGGTGGCCCCGCGATTTTTCGCCACCATCGTCCAACAATTGGGCCAGACAGGATTAACCAAGCAGGAAAACAATCAATGGGCCCGGGTCATCGTGGAAAAACCGTTCGGCCACGACCTGAGTTCCGCGATCCAGCTCAACAAGGATCTGAAGCAAGTTCTGTCGGAGGACCAGATCTATCGCATCGACCACTATCTGGGCAAAGAAACCGTGCAGAACTTGATGGTGTTCCGGTTCTCCAACAACATCATCGAGCCGCTCTGGAACCGCAACTACGTCGACCACGTGCAGATCACCGCCGGGGAAACTGTGGGCGTCGAGCATCGCGGCGGCTTCTACGAGACCGCCGGCGCCCTTCGTGATATGGTCCCCAACCATCTCTTTCAGCTTCTCACCATGACCTCCATGGAGCCGCCCATCTCTTTCGACGCCGACGAAGTGCGCAACAAACAAGCCGAAGTGCTGCACGCGATCCAGCCGCTGATGCCGGAAGACGTGCTCACCAGCACGGTGCGCGGGCAATATGACGAAGGCGAAATTGAGGGCGAAAAAGTCCCGCGCTATCGCAGTGAACCCGATGTCGCGCCCGATTCCAACACCGAAACCTTCGTGGCCTTGAAATTACAAATCGACAACTGGCGCTGGGCCGGGGTTCCCTTCTATCTGCGCACCGGCAAACGCCTGGCGACTCGGGCTACGGAAATCGTCATCCAGTTCCGCCGCACTCCTTTCGTGCTTTTCCGCAACACCACGGTAAAAAACCTGGAAACGAATCGCCTGGTGATTCACATCCAGCCGGAAGAGGGCATCTCGCTGAGTTTTGGGGCGAAAGTTCCGGGCTCGCTGATGAAACTCGGCCTGGTGAATATGGATTTCGACTACCACAATTATTTCGGCGTCGAGCACAGCACCGGCTACGAGCGCCTCCTGCGCGATTGCATGGCAGGTGACGCCACATTGTTCCAACGCGCCGACATGGTGGAAGCCGGCTGGAGCGTGATTCAGCCGATCATCGACGTGTGGCATGCACTGCCTGCCCGCGGCTTCCCGAATTATGCAGCAGGCTCGTGGGGACCTGCCGAGGCCGAAGAGTTGCTGGAACGCGACGGCCGCGCCTGGCGGCGCATCGGCGAAGAAGATCTCGACAAGCATAGCAGCCGGAGCCACGTCATCGCGCCAGACAAGGCCGTGAGCGCCTGATATGAGCACCAGTTCTAGGGCCGCTATGGGAGCCAACGTGAACCGCGAAGTGCGAATCCTGTCCGACGTCAACGCCATCGCCCGCCGCGCCGCCGAAAAGATCGTCGAAGCTGCGGTGACCGCGGTGAAAGAAAGAGGCGTCTTTACCATTTCCCTGGCCGGCGGTTCCACGCCAAAAACCCTCTACAGCCTGCTGGCCACCGATCCCGTTTTCAAATCGCAAATGCCTTGGGACAAAACCCAGTTTTTCTTCGGCGATGAACGCCACGTTCCGCCCGACGATTCCGAAAGCAACTTTCGCATGGCGAACGAATCCATGCTCTCGAAAGTGCCGTTGAAAGCCGAGCAGGTTAGCCGCATCAAGGCCGAATACGAAGACATCGAGAAGGCTGCCCTCGAATACGAGCAGGCCTTGCGCTCGTGGTTCAAGCTCTCTTCCGGGCAGTTGCCGCGTTTCGACGTTTTGCTTCTCGGCATGGGCGACGAGGGCCACACACTTTCCCTCTTCCCCGGAACCAAGGCTCTGCACGATAATGGACGCTTGGTGAAATCGAACTGGATTGGCAAGCTCTTTACCGAGCGCGTCACCATCACCGCGCCGGTCGCCAACAATTCGGCGCTGGTCATCTTCATGGTGACCAAGGCCGACAAGGCCCTGGCCCTGAAAGGCGTGCTGGAAGGACCTTACGAGCCGGAACAATTGCCCTCGCAATTGATCCAGCCAACGAACGGAAAGCTTTTGTGGCTGGTGGACCCCACCGCCGCGAGCAAGCTCTCTATCGGAATTCGAGAATAACGACGACAAGAATTGGTTGACCGCTCTGCGGTCACATGGGAAAGAGGACAATTATAATGGCAACCATCGCCAGCGGAAGCAAAGTGGAAACCTATTTGGGCGCGAAAGCCGAATTCCTTCTGGGATTCAAGTCGCCAAAAATTTCCAAAGAGCGCCTGCACCTGCCCGGTCCGAAGTTTATCGACGAGATTTACGCTGCCTCCGACCGTAACATTCGTGTGCTGACCAATCTTCAGCGCATGTTCGGCCACGGGCGTCTGCGCAACACCGGCTATCTCTCGATCCTTCCCGTTGATCAGGGCATCGAGCATTCCGCCGGCGCCAGCTTCGCCAAAAACCCGGATTATTTCGATGGCGAAAATATCGTCAGGCTCGCCATCGAAGGTCAATGCAATGCCGTGGCCTCCACGTTCGGCGTGCTTGGCTCCGTGGCCCACAAGTATGCGCACAAGATTCCCTTTATCGTGAAGCTCAATCACAACGAACTGCTCACCTATCCCAATCAATTCAACCAGATTTTTTTCGGTACCGTGAAGGAAGCCTACGACATGGGCGCCGCCGCCGTCGGAGCCACCATCTATTTCGGCTCCGAGCAGAGCGACCGCCAAATCATCGAAGTCAGCCAGGCCTTCGCGCAAGCTCACGATCTAGGGATGGCCACGGTTCTCTGGTGCTACCTCCGCAACAACGCCTTCAAAAAGGACAAGGACTACCATCTCTCTTCCGATCTCACCGGTCAGGCCAACCATCTCGGCGTCACCATCAAGGCCGACATCATCAAGCAGAAACTCGCGGAAAATAACGGCGGCTACACGGCTCTCAATATCGGTGACTCCAGCTACGGCAAGTTCGACAAGCGCATCTACACCGAACTGAACAGCGATCACCCCATCGATCTCTGCCGCTACCAGGTGATTAACTGCTTCTGCGGCCGCAGCGGCCTGATCAACAGCGGCGGCGCCTCCGGAGCCAACGACTTCGAAGAGGCCGTGACCACCGCCGTGATCAACAAGCGCGCCGGCGGCACCGGCCTGATCTCCGGCCGCAAAGCCTTCCAGCGCCCGATGGCCGAGGGGGTGCAACTCTTAAACGCCGTCCAAGACGTCTACCTAAGCCCCGACGTAACCGTAGCCTGACCGTCGTCGCGAACTGTTCATCGGAATGTGGCCGCCGGGTATCAGCTCATGCCCTCCGGCAAATCCATAAGCGGCAAGGTGTATACTCCCTCCCGCCCGAGGAGGGCACAAGCATGCGCATGATGCTCAAAGTCTCGATCCCCGTCGAAGCTGGCAACGCTGCAGCTCGCAATGGCGTCCTGGGCTCCACGATCCAGGGCATCCTTGAAAACCTCAAACCCGAAGCGGCCTATTTCGCTGAAGACAATGGCGAACGTACTGGGTACATCTTCTTCGACATGAAAGACTCCTCGCAGCTACCGGCCATCGCCGAACCGTGGTTCCTGGCCTTCAACGCGAAACTTACCGTCCGCCCGGCCATGAATTCGCAAGACCTAGCCGATGCCGGCCCCAGCATGGAGCAAGCCGTAAAAGCCCACGCCAAAGCCGCAAGTGCCTGACATAGTTCGTTGTAGCGGCGAGTCTTTGCCTTATCGGTAGTGGCCGGTCTTCAGATCTGCCCTCCCCATGACTTCCCACGGCTTCCGCCGCTCGGCGTCGGTCAGAGCCTCAAAAGCTGAAAAGAAGCGCGAGATTTCTCTTCTCTGCGGCCTCAGCGTTTGCTGTGTCTTTTGCGTTAATTCTTGCCTTTTGCTTGCGACTCATTCTAAATCATGAAACGTATCTCCACCGCGAGCATCTCATTTCTGACCAGGAGTAAGGGAGATCGATCGTGGCGAATCGGTTGGAAGGCAAGGTAGTGGCAATCACGGGCGGCGATCAGGGCATCGGGCGAGCCATTGTCGAGCGCTTGGCGCAAGAAGGCGCGGACGTCGGGCTGTGCTACCGCTCCAACAAGAAGGGCGCGGACGAAGTCGTTGCGGAGGTCCAGAAAATGGGACGCAAGGCTGCGGCCGTGCAAGCCGACGTCGGCAAGGTCGCCGACGGCCAGCGCTTCATCACCGAAGTGGTCGCGCAGCTCGGGCGCGTCGACATCCTGGTCAACAATGCGGGACTCGAACGCCGCGCCGATTTCTGGGACGTTACCGAGCAGGATTACGATCTCGTCCTCGACGTAAACCTGAAAGGCCCATTTTTCGTCACGCAAGCCTTCGTCAAGCATCGCATGCAGGCAAAAGCCGGCGGCAAGGTCATCAACATCAGCTCCGTACACGAGGAGCTTCCCTTCCCGCACTTCACCTCTTACTGCGCCAGCAAAGGCGGCATCAAAATGATGACCCGCAACCTCTCCATCGAACTGGCCCCGCTGGGCATCACCATCAATTCCATCGCCCCCGGCGCGATCGAGACTCCGATCAACAAGAATCTACTGAACGATCCGGCCAAGCTGAAGCCGCTCTTGGAAAATATTCCGCTCAATCGCTTGGGAAAGCCGGAAGACGTGGCCGGTGTGGCGGCATTCCTCGCTTCTTCGGACTCAGACTATATGACCGGCACGACGACATTCGTCGACGGCGGTCTCACCTGGGATTACGAGGAACAGTAAGAGAACAGCGACGGAAAGGAAAACCATGCCGCAAAATCCACGAATAGACAAAAAGCCGGTCCGATTGGTCATTGCTGATGTGGATGGCACGCTCGTGACGCACGACAAAATTCTTACGCAGCGCGCCATCGACTCTGTCTTCAAAATGCGTGAAGCCGTCATTCAATTCGTCATTACCAGCGGGCGGCCGCCAAAAGGCATGGCCATGCTCATCGATCCGCTAAAGCTGAACGAACCGATTGCGGCGTTCAACGGTGGCGTCGTCATTCAACCGGACCTGACGACGGTCTTGCGACAGAACGTTTTGGCGCCCGAGGTGGTCAAAAAAGTGGTCCAGCAAATTCTGAATCACAAACTGGATGTGTGGATTTATACAGATTCGACGTGGTACGTGCGCGACGTGAAAGCGGCGCACGTGGCGCGCGAACAATGGACCGTGAAATTCGAGCCGGTGGTTACCGACAAGCTTGAAACCTTGGTGGATAAAGTGGCGAAAGTCGTCGGCGTCGGCGACGATCTCGATGTGGTCGCTCGTTGCGAAAAAGACGTCCAGCAAGCCTGCGGAGCAAGTGTCTCCGCAGCCCGCTCGCAACCTTATTATCTCGACGTGACCCACCCAAATGCCAACAAAGGCGAAGTCGTAAAGATCATGTCCGAACTGTTGAACATTGCCCCGGAGGAAATCGCCACCATCGGCGACATGCCCAACGACGTTTTGATGTTCGTGAAAAGTGGCGTCAGCATCGCGATGGGCAACGCGAGTCCCGAAGTGCAGAAATCCGCGACCTACGTGACCACCTCCAGCGAAGACGAAGGCTTCGCCAACGCCATGGAGAAATTCATTCTCCAGCACCACGCCGCGACCCCGTAAGGCGTGAAGCAGACTATGTAGGCGACCCGCTTTAGCCCGGCCGATCAGCAACGATTTTTGAGAGCTATCTTCGCGAAGTTGGCGCAAACCGTAGAGATCGAGAGTGTGGAAGGAGCCTGCGTTTAGGCGCGCGCCATGGCGGCAGCGCGGGCGGCTTTCAGGAGCTTGGCGGCGTTATCTCGCGGGTCGCCGTGGCCGAAAACGGCACTGCCCGCGACGAGCAGGTCGGCGCCAGAGCGAACAACGTCGCCGACAGTGTCGAGGTCGACGCCGCCATCGACTTCGATGCGAAACGACAAGCCCCGCGATTCGCGAAGGCGCGCCAGCGTTTCGATTTTTCGCAGCGAGTTTTCGATGAAGTGCTGCCCGCCGAAACCGGGATTCACCGACATCACCAGTACGTGATGCACGATGTCGAGCACTTCGTCCAGCACGTGGACGGGCGTGGCGGGATTGATGACCACCGCCGGTTTGCAGCCATGCGAGGCGATCAAGTGCAGCGTGCGATCCAGGTGCACGCACGCTTCCTGGTGTACGGAAATCCAGGTCGCGCCGGCTTCGGCGAAAGCGGGAATGAATTCGTCGGCATTCTCGATCATCAAGTGACAATCGAAGGGAACATCGGGGATTGCTTTGCGCAGCGACGCGACGACCGGCGGGCCGATGGTAATGTTCGGCACGAAGTGCCCATCCATAATGTCCACATGCAGAACGGTGCCGCCGCCGTCGATTGCGGATTGCGCCTGCGCGCCGAGCCGGGAGAAATCGGCGGATAGGATCGATGGTGCGAGTTCAATCAACGCGGCGCTCCTTGCGGTAGACGAGCCAGAGTTCTACAGCTAAAGATGAAAAGTCCGGCGATTCCGATGCGATCATTTCAATTATACGCGGAAGGCAGCGATGGCTCCCCGCAATTTTGCGAATGCGGCAGGAGGATCACGAACAAGGCAGGCAAGATCCCGCGCCCGCCGCGACGGGAGTCACGAATGAGCGGCGGGCCAGGGGATGGTGCAGTGCTTGGCGTTGCTTTGGCGAGCTAGCTCCAGTGCGCGCATTACGTCGAGAGCCTGCGGCAGCGTGACGGCAGGCTGGGCTTGGCCCAGCAAGACGTCGCGGACGTTGGCGTAGTAATCGCGGTAATCGCCGGTAGCGGAGGGAATGCGGCGCTGGGTCGTGTTGGTGCCGTCCGAAAGCGTGAGCAGGCCCCAGTTTTCTTCCGGCTCGGCGCCCCAAGGCGTGTCTTTGGGAATTTCGCCGCGGCGTAGATTCATTTCTTGAGGGTCGAAGGTTTGCTTCAGGAACGCGCCTTTCGTGCCGAAAAGCAAAAAACGCGGACGCTGCGTCGCGGCAAGAATATTCGAGCTGAGGACGGCGCGCAGGCTATTCGGATAATGAAACGTGACGTCAAACGCGTCGTCGGCAAGACCGCCTTCGCGCTCAATGCGAATGTCGGCGGTAACGGCGTCGGGCCGGCCGAAGAGCTGCATCGCGTGATCGATCAGGTGCGGGCCGATATCGAACAGAATGCCTGCGCCGGGAACGAGTTGTTCACGCCATGCGTTGGGCTTCAGGTTCGGGCGGAATCGATCGTAATTGGTTTCAAAGCGAACGATGCGGCCAAGCGTGCCTGCGGCGACGAGTTGCAGGATGGCCTGGAAGTCACCGTCGTAGCGCCGATTTTGGTAGACGGTCAGCAGCCGACCGGATTTTTGCGCGAATTCGACGAGGCCGGCAGCTTCTTCGTAAGAAGTGGCGAAAGGTTTGTCGACGACCACGTCGCGGCCCGCTGCGAGGCACTGGCGCGCAAACGGAACATGCGTTTCATTGGGCGTGGCGATGACGATCAACCGAATATCGGGCATCGCCAGGAGCTCGTCGAGGCTGCGCACGATGCGTGCGTTTGGGTACGCCGCGCCCGCTTCGGAACCGGTGCGCTGGAGAATCGCGGCGAGCCGCAGGCCAGGCACCGCGCTGATCACGGGAGCGTGGAACGAACGCCCCGCCAGGCCGAAACCGACAAGTCCGACATTAATCATGAGAATGGAGAATCAAGAGTTTGTGAAGCATTGAAAATTGAGCACATAGAGTCGAAAACTACCTTCACTGGTCCAGTCAAAGCGTATCCGAAATCGACGTGGAAACGTAATCCTGTTCAATAACTTTTCATGAATGGAAGTTGCCGCAGATCGCCTGCTCCCTCAGAATGAGTGTGTCGATGGCCGCTACAATTCCAGCCCCAACCCGAGCCGGAAAACGCACGGGCCTGCTGGCTTTGCTCGGGGCTGGATTTGTGTTGCTTGGCATCCCTACCGTCATCGTCGGACCGATATTGCCGGTATTTATTTCGCGATGGTCGCTTAGCGACACGCAGGCGGGGCTATTCTTCAGCGTGCAGTTTACGGCGGCTCTTTGTGGCGTTTGGATTACGACGGCGTTCACGTCTTGGCGCGGCTATCGGCCGAGTCTCGTCATCGGATACCTGCTCACGGGGGCGGGACTAGCGGCGCTGAATGCGCCGACGCATGTGCTGGCCCTGGTTGCCACGGCCGCGTTTGGCGTGGGCTACGGGATGGTTGTGCCGCCCACGAATCTTTCGGCCGCCGAGGCCGGAGGTGCGAGCGTCGTGAGCCTGCTCAATTTTGCGTGGTGTATCGGGGCAGTGGCGTGTTCGCCGCTGATATTGGTCGCATTGCGGCATCACTTCTTGACGGGCTTCCTGTGGATTGTGGCATTCTCCGCGGTAATCCTGGGGGTGTGCTTCTTTTTTGCTGTGTTTCCGGCTGAGCATGGCCCGCGTTCGTCCGAATCACCCGGCGCCTCTGCGGCGACGCCCGCGCTTCCGATCACCCTTGCGGTATCGGCGCTTTTTTTCATCTACGTTGGAACTGAGACGAGCATGGGCGGCTGGGCGGCCGAAGATACCAAGCGGCTCGCAGGTCACGCCACCAGCCTGACTACGATGGCGCCGCTGTTTTTCTACGCCGGGTTGATGACGGGGCGCGCCGCTGCTCCGCTGATTTTGAAGTGGCTGGGGGAATTTCGCGTGGTGCTGACGGCTCTGGCGTTGGTTGTCGCCGGGATCGTGGTGGTGATTGCCGCGAATTCGCCGCGCGTGGCCATTGTTGGTTTGGCGATCGCTGGTTTGGGTTGCGCCTGCATTTACCCGATTTATATTTCGTGGTTCTCGAGATGGTACGGGGCCGGGGCGCGGCGCTTGGGAGGCGTGGTGTTTTCGTTGGCGTCGCTTGGCGCTTCGGCGTTGCCCTGGTTGGTAGGATTTATTTCGACGCGGATTGGCAGTTTGCGAATCGGATTGCTGGTGCCCTTGGCGGGGTGCTTTGTGATGCTGGGTTTGTTGGCGCAGCTCCAGCGGCGCGGGTTGGAATTCAGGGACTAGTTGGCGGAGCGGATTGTTTGGGCGGTTTTTCGTTTCGGAAGCTTTGCGTTTCGCTGTTTCGGTAGCGGCTGACCGGTCTAAAGACCGGCCACTACATGGTTGAGGTCTGAGGTATTCTTTGCGCGTGCAAAGGACTTCTTCTTGGCAACGATCGCCTACCAAGGCGCTGCTGTTGGGGCTGATCATCACGTTGGCGGCGATTGTTGCCTATTCGGCGTACATTACGGTGCAAATTTCGGGGTTGCGGCAATTGCAGAGCGATATGGTGGACCGCAACCGCAAGGACTCGCTGCAGCTTTTGCGGCTGCAGAACGATTTGAATTCGGTAGCGCTGGCGATGCGCGACATGCTGGACACCAGCGAGCCCTATCCATTGAGCGCTTGGGCGGCGCAATTTGACCGGCTGAAGGGCGACTTGGACGCGGCTCTGCGTCTGGAAGAGGAAAACGCGGAGGCCCGGCGCACGCCGGAGCAACGCAATTACTTGCGGCAGCAGTTGACGCAATTCTGGGACGCGATGGACCGCATGTTTGCGCTGGCACGAGACGGCAGGGAAAACGAAGCACGCGAGCAAATCCGGCTGTCGCTGCAAGCGCGTGAGGCGGCGTTGAGCACGGCAATATCGCGTCTATTGGTGGAGAATAATGAGGGCGAGCAAGAGGCTGCGGCCCAGATCGAAGCGATTTACAATCGCGTGCAGCGGCAAGTGTATCTGTTTCTTGCGGCAACACTGGTGGCGATCGTTTTCACCAGCTTGTACCTGATTCGGACGAACAAAGAGATCTTCGCGAGGCTGGCGACGCTTTCCCAGCAGCGCAGCGAACTGGCGCAGAAACTGATTTCCACCCAAGAATCGACCCTGCGGCATATCTCGCGGGAACTGCACGACGAATTTGGGCAGGTGCTGACGGCCATCGGATCTCTACTGGGACGTTTGGGCCATAAGGCGCCCGAAGGTTCTCCGCTGCGGCAGGATTTGCAGGAGGTCCGTGAGATCGCGCAATCGACTTTGAACAATATTCGCGGGTTGTCGCAGGCATTGCACCCGGTATTGCTCGAGGAGCAGGGGCTGGAGAGTACACTCGACTGGTATATTCCAACAGCGTCGCACCAGATGGGGCTCTTGTTGCACTATGAAAAGTCCGGTGGGGCGTTTCCAGTGGACATCGCCGCCGGCGTACATATTTATCGCGTGTTGCAGGAAGCTCTGAACAATGTGAGCCGCCATTCTGGCGAGCGGGAAGCGTGGGTGAGGTTAAAATTCGTGCGTAGCGCGCTGGAGTTGGAGGTGGAAGATCACGGCAAAGGCTTCGCCCCGCAAGTTGCGCATCAGGGCATCGGTTTGGTGGGCATGCGCGAGCGCGCGGAATTGATCGGAGGAACATTGGAACTATTGCAATTGGAAAGCGGCGGAACGATGGTGCGGTTGCTGGTGCCGCGCGAGAAGGCTGAGGCTCATGGCGGATAAAATCACGGTATTGCTGGTGGACGACCACGCGCTGGTGCGCAAAGGTTTCCGGCGGATGCTGGA
>JBEKWY010000166.1:0-10828 GCA_049512575.1 Candidatus Acidiferrum sp. | reverse complement strand
CAGCCCCATCACCGACTTGGCTCCAGCCCGCCGCAGCGCCTTCGCGCACGCGTCCAGGGTGGCTCCTGTCGTCATTACATCATCTATCAGTAAGACGCGTAAATTGTCAACTTGGCTGCCCGGCCGTGTGGCAAAAGCGCCACGGACCGATTCCCACCGTTCCGACAGGCTCAGTATGTGCTTGTCGGGCCTGGGTTTGGTGCGCACCAGCAGGACCGCGCGATAGGGCAGCCCCAGCCTCCTTGCCAGCGGTCGGGCAACGAGATCCGCCTGGTTATACCCGCGTTCGCGCTCTCTCTGACGGTGCAGGGGCACCGGAACCACCACGTCCGCCGTCAAACCTTCGCGTTTCGCTACGGTCGCCAGCCGTTTCGCAAATCATGCCGCGAGCGGCTCGATCCGCTCAAATTTGAGCATCACGATGGCGCGAATCAACGCGCCGTCGTAGGCGGCATAGCTTCGCACCCGTTCGAAAGCGTAGCTCCGGCCCTGACAAGCGAGGCAGCCCCGAGCGACAGCGCTGCTGGCCTCCGGCTCCCGTGGCTGCCCAACGTCTCCCGAAAACGGTGCAGCCACCGGCGAGCCGCAGATTTCGCACACGCCATTCGGCAAGGCGGGGAAGGATGCGAGGCACTGCTCGCAAATCGGTACCCGGCTGGCGCTCGTCAGCAACTGGTCGCACAATTGGCAGCCCGCGGGATAAAACACGCTGACAATGGCGTCACTCGCGGCCCACAGCCACGACCCCAGTGCCTTGCCGAAATGGCTCCCCTCCGACACGCCGGCCCAAGCGTATTATATTACTCTAAAATAAACAACAGTAATTATTGTACAGAAGTAATCACGCACATCGGCGCCGGTTTTTGCAAGGCTTGTCGGCAGGGCACGGTTTCAGTTTATCCTGAGGCACGAAGGGCCGTACCGTAACCCACGCAAAAAAACTGTCATTCTGAGGGCATCCGACAAGGATGCCCGAAGAACCTCAACACCAGAGTTTCCACCAACTCTCCGGCGGCGTGTCTCAGAATCTGTAAAAGGAAACCGCGGGGCAGGCCGCCCCGCGACCTTGCGCCTACAGCAATCCCTGCTCGATCTTTTCCTGGCAGCTGATGCAGTTCTTCGCCCAGGGCACCGCTTCCAGCCGCTTCTGTTGCATTTCTTCCTGGCAGTTCGCGCATAGCCCGTATTCGTTGGCCTTGATGCGCTTCAGCGCCTCGTCGATCATGTTCAGAATCGTGCGGTCGGTGTTCGTCATGCCAAAGAGAAACTCTTTGGTGTACGAGTTGGCCGCTTTGTCCGCGAGGTCCACCGTCGGATCGTCGTCCGCCTGCCGTCCTTCTTCTTCGGTGCGCGCGATGGTTCTCATCAGCTCTTCGCGCCGCGTCATCAACTTCTTCTTGTAGTATTCCAGCCTTTTCTTGTCCATATGGGAGTCCTGCCCCTCTGTGAGCTTTTTGGGGCTGCCTAAAAACTCCATAGTGTAGGCCGACACCTTTGCACTGTCAAGGTTGTCACCCTTACTTGGGAGCTTGGTCATCACGTATCCTCCGAGGGGAATTTGATGTAGCAGAGGGGAATTCGATTCAACCGTCCGCCCGGCTTTACAAAGCGGCGAATTTATCTGTGATATCGTCGCGGTTCTACCAGACGGGGAATTTGGCTGCCGGGAACTACGTAGTGTCCCTAACTTCTAGGCGAGGAAGTGTTCGAATGGCCTTATTCAAGTCCTCCGACCCTTGGTCCATCGTGGTCATCGTTCTCACCGTCGGCCTGTTCCTCGTGGCCCTATTCATAAAAGGCTTCACGCACTCGCTCTTCCTGGAGGCGGGTGTACTTCTTGTTTCCATAAAACTCATTCTTATGGCACAAAAGAATGCCAAGACCGAGGAAAGCCTGGAGCGGCACCTCATGCGGATCGAAGAGTTATTGTTGGCGCGCACCGATCCAGGGAACTCGCGGAAAGAGAAATAGGACCCATGGGGAACGCCCATCGATGAACCGGCATCCGCGGAAAACGGGAACGTTGGCGCCGATCCTATCCCTGCTGTGCGCCTTGGTTTTCGGACTCGTGGCTTCCTCATACGCGACAGAGGAGAAATCCGCGCCCGCCGCGGACGCTCATTCCGCTGTCGCGCCACCCGAAAATCCGGAACTGCTCTCTTTCGACGAACTGGTCACCCTTTCCGGCACTGCGAAGCCCGAAGGCACGCTGGCTGCCCGGCTGGATAGCCTGCTGAACACGCCTTTCGTGCAAAGCGAAAAAACCGCCGCCGACATCGCGCCGCGCCGCCCGGACGTCAGGGGTCTCGGCACCGTTCTTCGCGTAGGCCTGTGGAATATCGAACGCGGATTGAATTTCGAATTGATTCGCGCCGCACTCGGCGATCGTGATGAATTTCTGCGGCTGGCGACCGCGCAGCCTGGCCTCGGCCTGCAGCAAAAGGCGATGGTCGAATCACAGCTCGCCGCGCTGCACGACGTCGATGTCCTGATCTTGAACGAAGCTGACTGGGGGATGAAGCGAACCGAATATCGCGATGTCACCCGGGAGCTGGCCGCAGCGCTGCACATGAACTACGCCTATGGCGCGGAATTCGTGGAAGTGGATCCCATTTTCGACCTGGGCAGCGAACAAGTGCACCTACCCGACGCGCAAGAAGATCAGCGTTTGCAGGAAGACTTGCGAGTCGACAAGGACCGTTATCACGGCCTGCACGGCACCGCCATCTTGAGCCGCTATCCCCTCGAGAACGCGCGCATCTTTCGCCTGCCGGTTTGCTACGACTGGTACGCCAACGAGTACAAAGCGATTTCGAAACTCGAGGTGGGCAGGCGATGGTCGGCGCAAAAACTATTTCGAGAGCGGGTGGAACGCGAACTGCGCCACGGCGGCCGCATGGCGCTCATCGCCGATATCTCCGTTCCAGATCTGCCGACCGGGCGAGCCACCGTCGTCGCGGCGCACCTGGAAAACAAGTGTCCGCCCGCGTGCCGCAAGCGACAGATGCAGGCTCTGCTCGCAGATCTGAAAGAGGACCGAAATCCCGTCTTGCTGGCCGGCGATTTCAACACCACCAGCAGCGACAACACCCCAACCTCGATCCGCAACGAAATCATGTCCCGCATCACCGACTACAAATTCTGGATCGGCCAGGCGGTTTCCTATTTTCATCCCCTGGGAATCTTCAAGTACGCTCTCTTTCCGGTTCGCTATTTCCACGGATACAACGATCCATCGGCATTCCACCTGCCGATTTTGTGGGACAACCGGGAGCGGCCGCTGTTCGGCACCATGGAGAAATTCCGCTTCACCGACAATCATGCCTTCGATTTCCGCGGGGAGCAGGATCGGACAGCACCGCCGAGATCGCGTACCTTAGCCGATAGCAATCAAAGAACTTGGAAGGGATTCGTTCCCACCTACGCGTTCAACCGGGACTTCGGAGGATTGGTGGGGCGCTTCAAACTGGACTGGATTCTTGTCAAACCATTCATCGACGATCCGCGGCGTGCCGGACAAAGCTACCGGCTCGCCCCGTCTTTCCCCGTCACGATGCGTGAGCTGAACGAGGCCGTCGTCGACCGTGTTTCCGATCATGCGCCAATGACCGTTGACCTGCCGCTTACCGAGCCGGCGAAATCGGCCGGGCAGGGCCAGCCCTGAAGCCTCAACGTGTTCCTGCTGCCTTGTCTTTCGCTTCCGTGTCCTTGACATCGGCTTCCACGGTGACTTCCACTTGCGCGCCCGGCTTGAGCTTCACTTCGTTGCCTTTTTCATCGGTCAGCGTGTTTTCTATGCGGATCTCGCGATAGAGTTCGTCGGCGCCTTCTACCGCGATTTCGGCCTTTTCCGGGAGATCTGGATGCGGTGGCTGGATGATTTTCCTAACGGTTCCGGGCATGGTTGTATTCGGTTTTTCGGTCATCGCACGGCCTCCCATGGAATCAACACCGGGTCTGAAACACGAATATCGTAGCACCGGCAGGAGGAAGAGCCAATGCGCGAACGGCTTTTTGCGTAATTCCCCGTGTGCCGGAAACTGTGGCCTCATCAAGGCACAGGGTAATCTCAACAGCTCCCACGGTCCGTTGCTGACGCAAAAGCAAAGCTGTCACGCCAAGGATGGTGAGTTCCGATGACTGGTGACTGGTAGCGTCGGCATCCTGCCGGCTCCGAAAGTGTAGGCGCCGGGCTTCAGCCCGGCGTTCCCGAACCTCAACCACAGCCGAGCCATAGAATGAGCAACCGAAGGCATTCTTCCCAGTCTCGACATAAACTCTAAAGGCCCATCAGCGACAACAGAAAATGAAACAAGAATTCGATGCTGTGATCTTAGGAGCAGGCGCCACAGGCCTGATGTGTGCCATAGAAGCAGGTCGGCGCGGCTTCCGCATCGCCCTGCTGGAACGCGCGGAGAAAGCCGGAAAGAAAATTCTGATTTCCGGGGGCGGCCGCTGCAACTTCACGAATTTGCATTGCGGCCCGCAGAATTTCCTGTCGGAGAATCCGGACTTTTGCCGCTCGGCGCTGGCGCGCTACACCCCGGCTGATTTCCTAAAGCTGGTCGAAAAACACAAAATTCCTTATCACGAGAAAAGGCCTTATCCGGAGGCGGCTCCAGGGCAGCTCTTTTGCGACCGCTCGGCTACGGACATCTTAGGAATGCTGCTGGAGGAATGCGCGACAGCCGGCGTGCGGATTTTCCTGAATACCAACGTACGGGAGATCAAGCACGACGGCGGATTCGCCGTTCGCGCCACGCAGGCCGGGCAGCCAAGTGATCTGGAGTTCACGGCGAGGGCGTTAGTCGTGGCCACTGGCGGCCTCTCGATCCCGAAAATGGGCGCGACGGGCTTTGGCTACGACGTGGCGCGGCAATTTGGACATCCCCTCGTGCCTTGCCAGCCAGGATTGGTTCCGCTGACGTTTAACCGCTCGGATGCGCGGGCGTTTTGCGACCTGGCGGGAGTCTCGGCCCTGGTGAGGGCTTCATGCGGGGGCGTGAAATTCCCGGAAAAAATGTTGATCACCCATCGAGGTTTGAGCGGCCCTGCAATCTTGCAAGTTTCATCGTATTGGAAGTGGAAGAAAGACTCGGCGGTGACGATCGATCTGGCGCCCGGACAAGACTGGACCGCGCCGCTGCGGAATGGTGCTGGGCGCCGCGACCTGGTCGCGGCTCGCAGCGCGCTCCGCAAGGTATTGCCCCAGCGCCTAGCGGACCGCTGGATCGAACGCCACGAACCCGAAGACTGGACGAACCGCTCGCTTGAGCGGATGGAGGAAGCGGTGCATCGCTGGGAGATCCGCCCGGCAGGGACGGAAGGCTACGAGAAGGCCGAGGTTACCGCAGGCGGCGTGGATACGGCGGGGCTTTCCAGCAAAACCATGGAAAGCAAGAAAGTGCCCGGGCTGTTTTTCATCGGCGAGGTCGTGGACGTAACGGGCTGGCTGGGCGGATTCAATTTTCAGTGGGCCTGGGCTTCGGGCGCGGCCGCAGGGCGAGCGATCAGAGAGAGAGTATAAGTGGCGTCAGACCGCGGTGACGAAGGAGCCGTCGGGGGCGACGTAGCCGTAGGCCATGCGGGGCGTGTTGAAGGCGAAGCCGGGTTCGCCGTTGCGGTCGAGGAGAATCAGGCCGGCCGTGGCTTGCGTGCGCTTGGCGAAAAGCGCGATCGTCTTTTGCGCGGCTTGGATGGCGGTGATGGGTGCGTTCCCCGGGGACGGTTGGCTGCCGGGCAGGGACGCAGCTTGCTGCGCCCCTGCAGGAGTGATTGCGTGGGCTGCGGCGTCGGCTGTGCGAAGCAAGTCGACGGCGGCTTTGGCCATCACAACTTTCATGATGGCTTCGCCGTAGCCGGTAGAGGACACGCCGGCAGCCTCGGCATCGGCGTAGCAGCCGCAGCCGATGAGCGGGGAATCACCGATACGGCCAGGGAGCTTACAGCAAGTGCCGCCGGTGGACGTAGCCGCGAAAAGCGCGCCGTGGGAGTCGATGGCGACCGCGCCGACCGTGCCTTGCTCGTGCCCGCGATGATTGGCGGCGGCGTGCTTGTCCTTCTTGCATTGCTGCCAAGCTTCCCATTCGGCTTCGGCGATTAGTTCCTTAGGATCACAGAGCGAAATCCCATGGGACTTGGCGTAGCGCTCGGCGCCCTCGGCGACCAGCATCATGTGCGGGCAAGTCTCCAGAATCTTGCGAGCGAGCTTTATGGGATTGCGGATGCGCTGGAGGGCGGCGGCGGAACCAGCTCGCAAGGTAGCGCCGTCCATGACGATGGCGTCGCACTCGACTTTGCCGTCGAGATTGAGGTGCGAGCCGTAGCCTGCGTCGAAAACGGGATCGTTTTCCAGGACGACGATCGCGGCTTCGACGGCGTCCAGCGCGGAGCCGCCGGAAGAGAGGATCGACCAGCCCGCGGTCAAGGCGCGCTGGCAGCCGGATTGGCAGGCTTCCACCGCTTCATCGGGAATGTCCCATGCGCCGCCGTGAACGATCAGGGAAGGTTTCATCGGATTAGGAGGATGGCAAAGGGCTTTTGATTTGTCCAGACGAGGGCGCTCATGGATGGCTTGAGATGGAGGAAAGCGGAGACGCCGGGCTGAAAGCCCGGCGCCTACATAAGCCGACAAAATTCGGAACTCACTTCGATATCGACGGCCGGGCAAGCTGGGGCGCAGGGGTCCTGCGCCCCTACAAGATGTGAACCTTAAATAAAGAAATCGAGGAGAACCAGGATGGGACCGAGGACGAGAAGCGATGCGGCGTAGATGTAGCGGCTGCGGGGGATGCAGCTTAGGGTGCGGACCATTTCTGTCGGAATCACTTTCAGGCGGGATTCTTCGCGAGGGCTGTAGAACGGGCCTGCGGGAGTGAACCGGGACAAGTGGCGGCGGTAGGCGCGGAATTCGTCATGCACCCAGATGTAAATATCGTCGCGGCCGCGCCAGGCGAGCACGGCGCCGGCGACAAAAGACAGGTATCCCAGAAGAGTCAGCAAACCCAAACCCGAGCCAGCACCCCAATACATGGTCCCTCACAATATCGGCGGCTACGTACTTCAGCGTACCCAAAGTGCAACGTACTCTAGCGTAGGACGCCACGAAAAGACGAGTGGTTACTTGTCAATTTGAAGCGGACGACCAGACTCCCGGTTGCGCTGACGCCTTGGACTGATCTTCCCTGGCCTTACCAACGAAGCGGGGGGTGCTTCGCGGCTGTGGTCGGCTACGCCTCGTCGTGAATAGTGACGAGGCGCACGACTTCAAATTCCTTTTGGCCAGCGGGCGTGGTGACTTGAATTTCGTCGCCCACTTTCCTGTTCAGCAAAGCCTTGCCGATGGGAGAAGTCGTGGAAATGAGGCCCTTTTCCACGTCCGCTTCTTCGCTGCTGACCAGCTTGTACTCGATCTTCAGGTCCTTCTGCATATCCAGCACGATGATGCGCGAGCCGTAGCCGGCGCGATCCTTCGGAATGTTGGTGAGATTGAGCATCCCGAGATCGCCCATGCGTTTTTTGAGCTGGCCGATGCGGGCGTTGACGAAGCCCTGGCGTTCCTTGGCGAACTTGTATTCGGCGTTTTCGGAAAGGTCGCCGTGCGCGCGGGCGACCGCGATCTCTTTGGGGAGTTCGACGTTGAGTTCGTGCTCGAGGGTAGTGATTTCGTCCTGGAGCTTCTGTTTGATCTGCTTGAGTGGGTCGGACATAATCTTCGATCGTCGTCTTTGGTAATCGCGGCGGCGCAATGGCTCCTGTCACTAGCGCGCCCGCCGAAGTCATTCATTATAGATGCGAGACAGTATAGATGCGAGCGAAAGGCGGCGACAAGCGCGGCGCGCGGAACGCAGCACTTTCCGAGGTCTGTGCCATCTAACCGAGGCTACCCATCGAAAATATTAAGGATCACGGCGGCGAAGTGCGGAGGTCTATATGGTGAGTGGAGGTCGGGACGGTTCCGAGGAATTGATGGCCGCTGGAGAGGCTCCTCAGAGGGACGGCATCCCGATGAGGCCGTTCGGGCGTCACGATCAGGATATCTCGGCCTTGGGATTTGGAGGACACCACCTGGGCGACGCTCCCGACGAGGGGACGGCGATCCGCATCGTGCAGGAAGCGGTCGATAGCGGGATCACGTTCTTTGACAACTGCTGGGAATACCACCGCGGGAAGACCGAAGACTGGATGGGCAAGGGGCTAAAGGGCCGCAGGGACAAAGTGTTTCTGATGACCAAGGTCTGTACGCACGGCCGCGAGGCGATGATCGCGACGCGGATGCTGGAGCAGTCGCTGAACCGTCTGCAGACCGATCATTTGGATTTGTGGCAGGTGCATGGCGTTGGCTGGGACAACGATCCGGAATTGTTTATTCGGCCGAATGGAGCGGCTGAGGCTTTGCTGAAGGCAAAAAAGGAAGGCAAGGTGCGATTCCTGGGATTTACCGGGCACAAGGATCCTGCAGTTCATCTGAAGATGATCGAGACGGGTTTCCCGTTTGACGCCGTGCAAATGCCACTGAACGCGTTTGACGCTCATTTTCAAAGCTTTGCGGAGCAAGTGCTGCCGGAACTCGGCCGGCGCGGCATCGCAGCGCTGGGGATGAAGCCGCTCAGCGGGCATGGCGAACCGATCGTGAATGGCGAGTTGAGCGCGGAAGAGGCGTTGCGCTATGCCATGAGCTTGCCAGTGGCTACGACGATCACCGGCATCGACAAGCTGGAAGTACTGCGGCAGAACGTGAAGATCGCGCGGAACTTCAAGCCGATGACCACCGCCGAGATGCAGGCGCTGCGCGATCGAACGCGGCAATCGGCGGGCGACGGGCGCTACGAGCTCTACAAGGTATCGCTAAAGTTTGATAACCCCGAAGCGCGCATGGCCCATGGGTTTCCGCTGGACGATCAAAGCGTCGAGGTGAAGGAGATGATGAAGGCGACGGAGAACACGGGATTTCCTTTTCCCGATGTGAGGCAACAACAGCACTAGGCGAGGATGTAGGCGCCGGGCTTCAGCCCGGTGCGCGATGTTATTCGACAAGGGGACTGGCATGGCCGACGAGAACGGATTTACGCGGCGGAGATTTGTCCAGGGTAGCGCTGCAGCGTTGACCGCTACGATCGTGGTGAAACCGTCGCTTGCGGCGGGAAGAGGAGGCGGTGTGCCTGACAATCAAGAGCAAGTACCTCACCGGCCGCTGGGAAAGACAGGCGCGCAGGTTTCGGCGCTGGGTGTTGGCGGATTTCACCTTGGATCGATCAAAGAGGAAAAGGAATCGAGCGAGCTCGTCGCGCGGGCGCTGGATGCGGGAATCAATTTCTTCGACAACTGCTGGGAGTATCACGACGGGATCAGCGAAGAGCGGCTGGGAGCGGCGCTGAAGGGCAAGCGGGATCAGGCATTCCTGATGACCAAGGTTTGCACCCACGGGCGAACCAAGGATGTAGCGATGAAGCAACTGGAGGAATCGCTGCGGCGGCTGCAGACCGATCACCTCGATCTTTGGCAGATTCATGAAGTGGTCTATTACAACGATCCTGACTTGATTTTTGCGCCGAATGGAGCGGCGGAGGCTTTGCTGGCGGCGAAGCAACAGGGCAAGGTGCGCTTTATCGGATTCACCGGGCACAAGAATCCGGCGATTCATTTGAAGATGTTGTCGCACAATTTTCCGTTCGATACGGTGCAGATGCCATTGAATGCGCTGGACGGAACGTTCAAGAGCTTCGAGCAGCAGGTGTTGCCGCGCGCGAACGAATGTGGGATTGCGGTGCTGGGAATGAAGAGCCTGGGCGGCAGCGGCGAAATCGTTTCGCACGGAGCACTGACGCCTGAGGAGGGCTTGCGGTACGCGATGAGTCTGCCTGTGGCGACTACGATCAGCGGCATGGATTCGCTTGGAGTGCTGGAGCAGAACCTTGCTGTGGCGCGCGGATTCAAGCCTTTGACGGCTGAGGCTATGCAGGCGCTACGGGAGCGGGCGCGAACTTTGGCGGCCGACGGGCGATACGAATTGTTCAAGACGAATACGAAATATGATGGGAAGGTGGGGCGAGAGCAGCATCATTATCCGACGGCAGAGAAGTTGCCGGTTTAGAGTTGTGACTTAGGTTGGTTGCTCCGACTATGGTTGTTGCATTTACGGAGTTGGCGCTCGCCGGAGCACAGGCAAGAGTGCCTGTGCTACTTTCCCTCCACTTTGACTTCCAGGGTTTGGGTTTTGGTGTTGCCGGCGTCGTCCTGGACGGTCAGCGTGTATGTTGTGGTTTTCGTGGGGGTGACGTCTACGCAGCGGGAGTATGAGGGCCAGACGGGATTGGGTTGCGGTTCGAGTTTTACGGTTTTGGCGTTGGCTACGCCGTAGCAGAGCTGGACGGTTTCGCCACGATGCACGGCGCCCGGGCTGGCGTAGAAGCTTTGGATGTCGAGTTCTTTGCCTCCAAATTGATCGAGGGCGGCTCGATCGTTCTCGCGTTGCTTCTCGGCTTTTGCTTCCGTGGTTTGCCGGTCAATTTGTTTATTTTCCTGCCAGCGGGAGAAGAGAATCCAGCCTACGGCCAAGGCTACGATGGCCAGGGCGAATGAGGAATAGAGCAACGGGTTCTTGTAGATGGAGTCGGATTGGGTTTCGGTAGGAACGGGCATTCGGGTCCTTTGATTTTGGCTGCTGGGCCAGGCACTTGTTTGGATGTTTGGCGGGGCCGGTCGGTTTGTGAGTTGCCGCTTCCATGGGTATGTGCGGGGCTGAAGGAGAGAGCAAAGCCCGTGTCGTGTTTATAAAATCGTTACCCCACCCCCTCCCGGTTTTTTCACAAGTGTTCATTCTAAAGGG
>JBEKWY010000165.1:0-11009 GCA_049512575.1 Candidatus Acidiferrum sp. | reverse complement strand
GTGAGGCCGATAACGCCGCCACGGGCTGCCACCGCCTCGCCTTCCAGGGGGCCGACTTTATATTTGCGGCCATCCAGCTTGACGCCCGCGACTTTACGCGGCTTTCCGTTCTCGGTGATCGTGACGTCCTGCTCCGTGAAATAGGCGAGCAAATTTTCCTTCGCTTGCGCGCGGCCCGCGGATCCGCGGATGATGCGGATCACGTCATCCAGATGATCGAGGGCGATCTGATAGCCGACCAAAATGTGTTCGCGCTCGCGAGCTTTGCGCAATTCGTACGCGGAACGCCGGCGCACGACTTCGACGCGGTGATCGATAAACAGCTTGATCATGGGGATCAAGCCAAGTTCGCGCGGCTGTCCCGCGACGATCGAGAGCAGGATCATGCCGAAGGATTCCTGCATCTGGGTGTGCTTGAAAAGATTGTTGAGGATCAGCTGCGACTCTTCGCCGCGCTTGATTTCGATGACGATGCGCATGCCTTCGCGGGAGGATTCGTCGCGAACGTCGGCGATGCCTTCGATCTTTTTCGTTTGCACTAACTCAGCGATGCGCTCGATCAGCCGCGCTTTGTTGACCTGATAGGGAATTTCGGTGATGACGATGTTTTCGCGGTCCTTGCCGACTTCTTCGATGGCGGCTTTGGCGCGCATCACGAAGCTGCCGCGGCCGGTCCGGTAGGCCGCCTCGATACCTTCGCGGCCGGCAATGTACGCGCCGGTCGGAAAATCCGGGCCGGGCACCAGCTTCATTATTTCTTTCAGTGGAGTGTCGGGTTTTTCGATCAGCAAAATCGCCGCGTCGATGATTTCGCGCAAATTGTGGGGCGGGATGTTGGTGGCCATGCCCACAGCGATGCCGCTCGCGCCATTGACCAAAAGGTTCGGGATGCGCGACGGCAGCACCACCGGCTCTTCACGAGTTTGGTCGAAGTTGGAGATGAAATCGACGGTCTCTTTTTCGAGGTCGGCGAGAATGTCTTCCGAAATTTTCGCCAGACGCGCTTCCGTGTACCGCATCGCCGCTGGAGGATCGCCGTCCACCGAACCAAAATTTCCCTGGCCGTCGATGAGCATGTAGCGCAGATTGAAATCCTGTGCGAGTCGAACCAAAGCAGGATAAATCACCGCTTCGCCGTGGGGGTGATAGTTGCCGGAGGTATCGCCGCATATTTTCGCACACTTGCGGAAGCCGCGATTTGACGCGAGGCCTAGATCGTTCATGGCCGCCAGGATGCGCCGCTGCACCGGCTTCAAGCCGTCGCGCACGTCGGGAAGCGCGCGCGCGATGATCACGCTCATCGCATAGTCGAGATACGACTTGCGCATCTCCGCTTCGATATCAATCGGAAGGAGTATCGATGTGTTTTTCTCGTCCGCCATTTTTCCTCGTTACTGGTGACTAATAAAATCGCTCACTATCAATCGCTATCTTGAGACTTGGCCGAGCACATATGCCTTCACCGTATCGAAGGCATCGGCTGCGTTTGTGAATCGTCGCGCGGCAAAATACTCTTCGGCCGCGCGTAAAAATTCGTCTCGTTCCACTTCATTTGCAAACTCGACCGCTACGCCACGCTCACTATCGGGCGAATTGGTGGGCGTGGCGCGAAACTCGCTGCAGCTCAATCCGCGCAGCCCCGGCAATGTCGCCCATCCGAGTTGATACATCATCGATGACGATCAAATATCCAGGTTTTGGACGTCGAGAGCGTTGTCCTCAATGAACTTGCGGCGCGCTTCGACGTTTTCGCCCATCAGCGTGGTGAAGATATCTTCGGCCGCTACGGCGTCTTCCAGTTTCACCTGGAGGAGCGTGCGCGTGTCCGCGTTCATGGTGGTTTCCCACAGCTGCTCGGCGTTCATTTCACCCAAGCCTTTGAACCGCGTGATCGTGAAATCTTTCTTGGCGTCTTCGACCACGTAGTTCAAAACGTCCTGGGCTTTTTCTTTCGTGATCTTCGTGCCGTTGTTGGTGATGACGAAGGGCGGCTTGTTGAATTCGTCGATCAACTTCGCCAAGCCGCGCAGGCGCTTGTATTCCGCGGTGGAAGCGAGCGCCCAATTGATTTTCTGCCCGTGCGGCGGACCAAACTGAATTTCGTACAAGCTGTGCTCCTCGTCGAAGACAACTTTTCCTTCCAGCTTTAACTTGGCTTTGTCCACTTCCTTCAGAAGCTTCTCGATCGCTTTCTTGTCCTCGAAATCGGTTTTCTTTTCGAGACCGCTCTCGACCAGCAATTCCACCAAGCGGGGGTCGCGCAAGCGGCGGCTCAGCTTCGCGCCCGCCGCCTCAAATTCCTGAACGTTCAACAGGAACTTCGTCAGGCTTGCGCCTTCGAGCGCCGCGCCTTCCTTGGGCTTCACGGTGTGGTCTTCGGTGGCGCGCTTCATCAGCTCGTGCGCGAAATCACTTTCGTCACGGATATAGCGCTCGCTCTTGCCACGCTTCACGCGGTACAGCGGCGGTTGCGCGATGTAGACGTGGCCGCGCTCGATCAATTCCTTCATGTGCCGGAAGAAAAAGGTGAGCAGCAGGGTGCGGATGTGGCTGCCGTCCACGTCGGCGTCGGTCATCAGAATAATTTTGTGATAGCGCAGCTTGCCGGCGTCGAAATCATCTTTGCCGATGCCGGTGCCGAGCGCGGTGATGATGGCGCGAATTTCTTCGTGGCCCAGCATCTTGTCGTAGCGGGCTTTCTCGACGTTGAGAATTTTGCCTTTGAGCGGCAGGATGGCCTGGGATTTTCGATCGCGGCCCATTTTTGCCGAGCCTCCGGCCGACTCTCCTTCGACGATGAACAATTCGCAGCGCGAAGGGTCCCGCTCCTGGCAATCGGCCAATTTTCCGGGGAGGCCGCTGGAGTCCATCGCGGATTTGCGACGCGTCAACTCGCGTGCCTTGCGGGCTGCTTCGCGGGCGCGCGCGGCTTCAATGCACTTGCCGATGATGCGGCGGGCTACGGTGGAATGTTTGTCAAACCATTCGCCAAGGCGTTCGTTGACGAGCTGCTCGACGTCGCCCTTGATATCGCTATTGAGTTTTCCCTTGGTCTGGCCTTCAAACTGAGGCTGCGGCAAACGTACGCTGACCACCGCGACAAGGCCTTCGCGCACGTCGTCGCCAGTGATAGTGACTTCGTCTTTCTGCTCTTTCAGCATCCCCGCCGAAGACGCGAAATTGTTGATGGTGCGCGTCAGAGACGAGCGAAAGCCGGAAAGGTGTGTGCCGCCATCGACGGTGTTGATGGTGTTCGCGAAGGCAAAAACGTTTTCGCCGTAGCTGTCGTTGTATTGCAGCGCGATTTCGATTTCGACGCTGCCGCGCTTGCCCTCGATGTAAATCGGCGAATCGTGCAGCGTGGACTTGCCGCGATTCAAATGTTTCACGAATTCAGCGATGCCGCCGGTGAAGCGGAATTCCGCGGTTTTCTCCGTGCGCTCGTCGGTTAGCGTGATTTTCAGGCCTTTGTTCAGGAAGGCCAGTTCGCGCAGGCGTTGCGACAACGTATCGAAGCTGTATACGCTCTTGTCAAAAATAGTCGGATCGGGATGAAAGGTGACCTTTGTTCCGGTTTTGCGGGTCTTACCGGTTTGCTTCAATTTTGAAGTGGGCTTGCCTTTTTCGTAGGTTTGCTCCCACACAGCCCCGTCGCGCGAAATCTCCAGCTCCAGCCAATCGGAGAGCGCGTTGACGACGGAGACACCGACGCCGTGCAAGCCGCCGGAAACCTTGTAGGTGTCGCTATCGAATTTTCCGCCGGCATGCAGCACGGTGAGCACGACTTCAGCGGCGGGCCGCTTCTCGGTGGCGTGCATGTCGACGGGGATCCCGCGGCCGTTGTCGACGACGGTCACGGAATCATCGGCGTGAACGGTGACATTGATTTCATCGGCGAACCCGGCCATCGCTTCGTCCACCGAGTTGTCCACCACTTCCCAAACCAGGTGGTGCAAGCCCATCTCACCGGTCGAGCCGATGTACATCGCTGGACGCAAGCGAACCGCTTCGAGGCCACCGAGCACTCGGATCGACTTCGCATCGTACTTGTGCCCGGCCGCAGCTTTGACGGCGTCGTTATCTTTTTCTCGAATCTCTTCTCGATCGCCCATTCCATCTCCCCATCTGCATTACCGTGACGCGGCGTTAGCTCGCGAAAACGTGCAGCGCAAAACGAACCGCGAGACGCGCGGTAGCCGCTGCCGCTAAAAACAGCGATTCAAAAACTCTGCGAAGCGAGGAAAGGCTGATGCGGACTTATCCGTACGTCGCCTTACCCTTTGGCCCCGATCGCGAGCGACCGGAACTCGTAGGGTCCCTGCTCCATCCCGTCCCGCGCAGCGAGACGTGGCGAAGACTTGTTACCCCGAGGGAAAATCCCCCGAGGTCCATTTCCAAGCGCGCCGTTCAAAGCCCCTGGCGCAGGGCGAATTGCAGAACAGCATCACTTGGCGGACGTGCCCCGATCACTCAGGGCGGGCCGATTGGAAGAAACCAAAACACCAAGAATATTGTACCTGAATGGCGCAAGAATCCAAAGAGAAAACCGACGTAGATATAGAATTAAGTTGCTTAATTTACAGTAAGTTACGAGCACTTTACAGAGAGCGGCCCGCGGTTGGATTCGGTCGCGTTTCGGGTCCGGCGGGCCTTGTGTTTTCACATATTTGATATTCCAAACTGGAATATCAATCGCATCGACAAATCTTGCTCCCGACAGCGGCTAGCAATTCAGAAGTCGGTTTTTCGCTTGTTTTGGCACGGCGTGAAACCCGATTCCCGGCTTGGGTGTCGCGGGCGGCTCCAGCATTTGTTTGATAGCGCTGAAAACGACCTCGAATTTTGCATCGTAGCGCCGTTCCATTTGCTCGATCTTTTTTCGCAACTCTTCATGTGTGGCCGCCGCACGCCGTATTTGCACAAACGCACGCATAATCGCAATATTCACTTGCACGGCCCGCTCGCTGCGGAGAACGCTGGAAAGCATCGCCACACCTTGCTCTGTAAACGCATACGGCAGATGTCTGCTGCCGCCTCGTCCGCGGGATTTTGATATTCCAGACTGGAATATCAAAGCGTTGCGCTCTCGTGCCGTCAACCGAAACATGAAGTCTCCCGGAAATCGGTCGCGATTACGGCCCACAGCCTTATTTAAATTGGAGGTACTGATTCGGTACAAGACCGCGATGTCCGAATCCAACATCACGCGAAGGTCGCGGCAGAGGTGAATCCTCGCAGATACCGTCGCAACGCGAACGAGGTCCTGGCGCATGTGCTTACTCATGCTTATTAGTATATATCAATTAACAGACGAATGCGACTATTGTCAGATGCGCATGGGCATGATGATATAGCGGTAGCGATAGCTTTCGTCTGCGAGGGGGCGCATCTGGCCGGCGGATTGTTCGTCTTTCAGCTCGATGCTGACGGGACCGTCGGCCGCGGCGGCCAGGAAATCCAGCATGTAGCTTGAGTTGAAACCGATGGAGATCGGCTCGCCTTTGTATTCCTTCTCGATGTTTTCTTTGGCTTCGCCGTACTCGGGGCTTGACGCCGAAATTTCGATGCCTTCTTTAGAGACGGCCAGCTTTACGGCGTGCGAGCGTTGATCGGCGAGCTGGGAGACGCGGCGCACGGCATCGCTTAACTCAGTGCGCTCGAGAGTCACTGTTTTGTTGTTGTCGCGAGGCAGAACCGCTTCGTAGTTCGGGAATTGGCCGGTGAGAATGCGTGAGATCAGAAGCCGGTGGCCAACCTGGAAAAACAGATGGCTTTCGTCTTTGGCGAAATCGATTTGGGCGTCGGGGCCCCCGGCACTGGCGAGTTTTTCCACTTCGTCCATGGCTTTTTTCGGGATTAGCACTTTCATTTCGCCGTTCAGGCCGGCGAGCTTCTGATCGGTTTCGGCCAGCGCCAGGCGGTGGCCGTCGGTGGCGACCATGGCTAGCGTGTCGGGCTTCAAAATCAGCAGGCCGCCATTCAACGTGTATCGCGACTCTTCCATAGAGATCGCGAATTTTGTCTTTCCGATCAAGCTTTCCATCACTGGCGCGGAGATTTTTACCATCGTGTGCGGCATGGCGGGCAACGCCGGGAAATTTTCCTTGGCCATTCCCACAAGCTTGTACTTTTTCCTGTCGCTGACGATCTCGACCCAGTGATTTTCCAGTAGTCTGAACTTGATTTCACCTTCCGGAAGCAAGCGCACCAGCTCAAGAAGTTTCTTCGCGGGGATGGTGCCAGCGCCTTCCTTTTTCACTTTCGCTTCGCAAGAGGTGCGAATGCTCAACTCCAGATCGGTGGCTGTAATCGTGAGCGTGCTGCCCTTAGCCTCAACGAGCAAGTTCGACAGAATGGGGATCGTGGTTTTTCGTTCCACAACGCCCTGCGTGGTGCTCAGTTCGTTCAACAGCGCTGTCTTGGATACGCTGAATTCCATCGCTTGATGATCCTCGCGTGCAGTTACAGGTGCGGTCATTTTTTGTGCGACCTGGGACGGTCAGCCGCCTCCCTCACTGAAATTTTACCGCTGCCGTACTGTACTCGCTTTTGCGCAAAGTATAAAGCCCAACGAGGCCCATCAAGGCATTTGTGCTGTGGAAATGCGGCGATTTGCGGGGTGACGCGGGCATCGCGGGTGGCCGACTTTTTCACAGCAAAGAATAAGACCTGTCATAACAAGATTGGGGGTTGATTTGAAGAGCCTATAAAGCTTGTTGTTGTGATGAACGCTGTGGAAACGTGGAAAAGTGCAAAGGGTCGGTTAGATTGGTGGTAGAGCAAGCATCGATCCCAAGTGGCGAATTGTGAGAATAGAGGAAATCTCGGTGTGTTTGATGGAGCCCACACGTCGCGACAGATTTTTGTGCACAAACGTGCACACGAAATCCGCACGTTACACAAGCGTTCTGCACAGGTCATCTACGGGAGTGCTGAGGCGTGTTGGCGCCATGTATTTGCGCTGAGAGACGAATCGCGCAAACGAGCTCAACGGGCAGGCACTCTGGAGGGTGTGTCCTGGATAAGCAAACCAAATTGTGGGTGGGAGAGTCCGGTTCGCTATTGCAGCGCGTCCATCAATCGCGTGATGGTGCGGTTCAGGTCTTTGTCCGACCGCCGCATCTCTTCGATCTTGTGGATCGAGTGCAGCACCGTGGTGTGGTGCTTGCCGCCGAACTGACGGCCGATTTCGGGAAGCGATGCGGTGGTGAGCTGCTTGACGATATACATCGCTACTTGCCGTGGGAAGGCGATGGCGCGGGTGTTGCTGCGAACCTTCAGGTCTTGCTCGCGCAAATTAAAGTGCTCGCTCACGCGTTTCTGGATCAGGTCGATCGTAACGCGCTTTTCCTGCGAGGCAATAATATTCCGTAGCACTTGCTGTGCTGTACCCAGCGAAACCGTGGCTCCGGTGAGCGAGGCATAGGCCATCAAGCGGGTCAACGCACCCTCGAGCTCGCGCACGTTGGACTTGATCGCTCGCGCGATATATTCCGCAACGTCATCGGGCAGCGGGAAACGATCGTTCTCTGCCTTTTTCTGCAGAATCGCGATCTTGGTCTCCAGATCGGGCGGCTGGATGTCCGCGATCAATCCCCACTCAAATCGTGAGCGCAATCGTTCTTCGATCGAGTTGATATCCTTCGGCAAGCAGTCAGAAGAAATCACGATCTGCTTCTGTTGCTCGTAGAGTGCATTGAAGGTGTGGAAGAACTCTTCCTGCGTGCGCTCTTTGCCGGCGATGAACTGGATGTCGTCGACGAGAAGTACGTCCACGGTGTGGAAGCGATCGCGGAAGCTGATCATGCGGTCGAAGCGCAGCGAATTGATGACTTCGATAGTGAATTTCTCCGCGCTGACATAGCTCAAACGCATCGCGGGATTGCGCTTCTTGATGGTGTGACCGATGGCGTGCATCAAGTGCGTTTTGCCCATGCCCACACCGCCATACAAAAACAGCGGGTTGTAGGCTTTGGAGGGCTGCTCGGCAACCGCGCGGGAAGCAGCGTGTGCAAACTCGTTGGACTTGCCAACCACGAAGGAATCGAAGGTATAGCGCAGATTCAACTGGTGGTCGCTGCTCTCGAAATCGAGTTTCGATTGCTTCACCGGAGCTACCACGACAGGCGCCGCGGCGACCGGCTCTTCCTCCGTGCAGACGTACTGCACGCGCGTATTGGGCACGCCGATTTCGTGGAAAACGGCCTTAACAATTTCGCCGTAGGTACGGGTGAGGACCTGGCGGAAAACAGCGCTGGGAATCTGGACGAACAAGGTCTCGCCCTCGGCGCGATTGAGCCGCGTGGGCTGAAACCAAGTAGTGAAGGTGTTGATGCTAACCCGGGACTTCACGCGCTCCAGGAATTTGTCCCAGGAATTAACCGTCTCGCGTTCACGCCCAGTCTGAGTGGCTGTTGTCATCGCAAAGAGAATACTCATCCCGCGCTATTTCCACAGATGTGAAAAAGCTGTGGAAAGCAGGACCATCTGCATCTTTCTGTAGACTTCGGGGTTCAACCCTCGCTGGAATGTGCTGCCGTGCCCCTGTTGTCCCTGAGCGACCCGGCCATGCGTACAGGCAACTTCATGGTCGCTATTAGACAGCGCGGGATTGTCTCTGATTGGAACGTGGCAGGCAAGCGAAAAGTGCGCGAAGGCCTGAAGTGGCGCGCCGGAGTGTTCACACCTCGTGCACAGTTTTTCCACAAGCATGAAAATACGCGCACACGACGTTCTCGCCATGATTCGAAAGGGAATTTTACGAATATTTTGCAAACGGAACCTTCTTTGCTCGTTTATCGCAAAAAATACCTGAGGAAAACTCACGCTACGGCGTAGTTTTTTTTCCGGGGCGGTCGAACTCATAGACGCCGATCGGGTCGCCGCCGATGATCATGCGATCAGGTTCGATCCATATTGTATTCGCTTCGAGCCTCGCGCCTTCCGGCGTATAAATTTGATAGCTGGCGCGCCGGTTTCCGTCTTTGTCGAAATGCAAAAGGTTGTCGCCCACCGCCATCCAGATCTCTCCGTTCGCCCGGTCAATGCCCACGCCGGTAAGCACACGCTTGAACGAGGGCGACTTCTGGCGCTTCTCCTGCCGCACAATTTCGCGGCGAATGGCTTGCGCGGCGGGAGCTGCCTCCACCGCCAGATACTGAACGTCCGGGCCCGCGCCGTAGCCGTTACGGTCGTACTGCCGAACCGTCGGCTCCGGCATATACGCAAAACCATAATACAGATGCCCTTGTGCGTCGGCGATCAGTTGTCCGGTGTTCAGGAAGCGGTTCAGATCCTCGCGCACCGAAATCTGCTCGGGATCGCCGAACTCCCGGGCCTCCCGGCCGCTCTTATCGAAAACGATGACGAGATGCGGCTCGCTCAACGTGGTGACCGCGACTTCGCCTTCTCCCAGCGCCGCGACGGAAATCGGCGCCGGCACGGGAATCGAGCGCTGCAACGTTCCGTCGGAGGACAGAACCTGGATGGCATTCACGCCACGGTCCGCCACGTAAATGCGGCCATCCGGATCCACGTCACAGTCTTCGCCAAAACGGATCGCGGCATTGTTGGACTTAGCATCGGGCGCAGCAGCGGTCTCCGCGATCACCAGCAAGCGGTTGCCTTGCTTGTCGAAAATGACCAGGCCCGGCGACGGCGACGCAAGCACGTAGGTTCGACCGTCTGCCCCGCGCTTGACAGCGCGCAGCCCGGGCCCGATGCCGGGGAAAAGGCGCTTTTTCGCGGTCAGCTCGCCTTCGTCTTGAGCAAACGCACTCCGCGCGGCGAGGCACAACAACAGACACAAAAGCACCGCAACTCGAGACGGCTGGACCTTCATTTGTTGCATGAGTCCTCAGATTACTTCGGACGTGTCAGGGTTGCTCCGCGTTGCAATCGCCTAATCGCTGCGCAATCGCAGCCGCTCGATCGACCGCGCTCGCAGGCGCCCAGCGGAATTTCGTGGCCCGCCGTCGTCGGTTTCGATCAGAACACAATTCATCTGTACGTCCCTCGAAGCCACGTCGAACCGCGCGGGCAGACCATCGAGGAAGCGCTTGATGATGCCCTGCCGGTCCATGCCGATCACGCCATCGTGCGGACCAGTCATTCCGACGTCGGTGATGAACGCCGTGCCTTGCGGCAGTACCTGCTCATCTGCCGTAGTCACGTGCGTATGTGTGCCAACCACCACGGTTACCCGGCCGTCGAGATACCAGCCCAGAGCGATCTTTTCGCTGGTGGTTTCCGCGTGCATGTCCACCAGCACAAACGCGACCTCGGCCGGAAGCTTGGCGAGTTCCGCATCAGCCTTGCGAAACGGATCGTCGATCGCCGGCAAAAATATGCGGCCCTGCAAGTTCAGGATGGCGTACTTCACCCCGTTCTTCGCGGTGCCGATGTACAACCCGCTCCCCGGGCTACCCTCCGGAAAATTTCCCGGACGCAGCAGCCGCGGCTGGTGCGGCATGTACTCCAGTACTTCCTTGCGATCCCAACTATGGTTCCCGCCGGTCAGGACGTCGATGCCGTTCTGCAGCAAGTCGTCGGCAATTTTGGGGGTGATTCCGAAGCCGGAGGCGGAGTTCTCCCCGTTGGCGATCACCAGGTCGATCTGGCGCTGCGCCACGATGTCCGCCAGGCGGTCGCGAACGATCTGGCGGCCTGGCGAACCCACAATGTCTCCGATGAAAAGTATACGCATGCGGAACTTGAGACTATAAACCGAATGCGGAACACAAAAATGGAGCGGACTGCTTAGCCGTGGGAAACTAGGCCGTGAACCTCTGAATTAGGTGGGCGCCACGAGCCAACCGTTAGGCTTTCCTGCCCCGCTCGCTTCCCGAGCCATTCCTTGAATCTGGCCTTAGATCTGGCCGGGAAGCCAAAGGGACAGGCCGTGCACACAGGCTGTCTATCCGCAGCACCTCAGAGATTCGTCATTGGTTCAAACAGCTTTCGTCCCCTCACCTGCTTCGAAGTACCGCTCCGCTGCACATTGTAGCCCG
>JBEKWY010000164.1:0-11050 GCA_049512575.1 Candidatus Acidiferrum sp. | reverse complement strand
CTCGGCCCAGTGCTGTTCCAATTGCCACCCTATTTGAAATGCGACGTGGCATTGCTGAGAGATTTCATGGCCGCGCTGCCACGCACTTTGCGAAGCGCATTCGAGTTCCGGCACGTGTCCTGGTTCACCGACGAAGTCTACGAAGCCATGCGCGCCGCCAACGTCGCGCTGTGCCAGGCAGAAAGCGAAAAACTCGAAACACCCGACGTGCAGATAGCGGACTTTGCGTACCTGCGTCTGCGCAAAGAAGATTATTCAGCGAAGGAACGCAACGCCCTGACGGGCGAAGTTGCCGACCTTGCGAAAAAAGGCGATGTCTTTGTCTATTTCAAGCACGAAGATACGCCCGAAGGCGCGCTGCACGCCGAAGCCTTGCTCGCAGAACTGAAATCCACATGAGCGCGAAGCGTGACAACTCCGGAACCGCCAGCGATCGCAAAGCAGAGTCGGGCGAGTTTGCCAAGATAATGAAATGGGTGGGATACGCGACCGCGATCCTGTCCCTTGCTGCCGCGATCTTCGGAATCGGCAAAGCGATCTGGGACCACGTGCAAACGCACCACCAAGTGATCTCTACTCGCCTGGAAACGCACAGCGCGCTCGACAATACTCTCGCGGCGGCGCAGGTCGAATCTGGTGCGCGAGATTATCCGTCGGCTTGGAAAAGCCTCGACGATGCCTCGAAGATTGACCCCGGCTCCGCCAAAGTTCGCGCCGCCCAGGAAGACCTGGCGATGAAGTGGCTCGACGATGACATCCACGCAGGACCCAACGGAAAATTTTCGGCCATCACGGAACAGCTTAAGCCGGTTTTGGTACGTGGCGTGACCGCCTCCAAACCTGGCCCCCGGCAAGCGGATCTGCTGGCGCATATCGGCTGGTGCTACTTCCTCGAGGGGCGGGACGAGAGTCTGGAGCCAAATTCGGCGGCGCCGACCGAATATGCCAAAGCGGTCGCCGAGGACACCAACAATCCCTTCGCCCAAGCGATGTGGGGCCATTTTCTGCTCTTCTTTTACGACAAGATGAGCGATGCCGAAGGGCATTTTGCCTCGGCGCTGGCTTCGCACCGGGAAGTCCAATACGTGCGGCACATGCAGCTCAGCGCGTTGCTGAACTGCAGCAGCCACGCGTGCCGCGAAGAAACGGTGCGTGTGGCGAACGACATGCGCAAGGAAGGCACCCCGGCCGATGCCCGCGAAGCGAACGACATTTTCGCGATTTATTTTTTTGAGTTGAATCCGCATGAGAAGGCGCCGACTCGTTTTGTGAACGCCGTGCCGCCGGCCGAGCACCTGGCCACGTTTCACTGGTTATTCGATCGAGCGGACCTGGGTGACAACAAGAAGATCGAACGGTCCTACTACACCGGCGTGCTAGCCGAAGCTGCGGGGCAGCGCGACGAGGCTCTCGCGATGTATAAGGACACGATGTCGCAGGGTGACAAAAACAGCAGCAGTCTCTGGGACCCGGCCGACGCGGGTGTAAAGCGCTTGTCCAAGGCTAAGTAGTCAAGATTCATCATTTGTACGAATCGGATTTACGATCGCCATGCGCCTCGCCGTCCGAAGTAATTGACTTTAGCGGCGGCATTACACGCTTCCATGTATTGCTGGTATCGCGCAAATGTCATTTATAGATGAGGGATCAATCGTGTTCCTGGCGCGCCCCCAAAAACTCAGCCGGGATTGACGAAGAAGGAGAACGATATGCGATTTGGACCTTTTCTTATTTTAGCGATACTTCTCTTGGTTCTTTGGGCCGGTGGGTTTGTGTTTTTCCACGTCGCCGGATTCCTGATTCACCTGTTGCTGATTTTCGCCGTGATTTCGTTGATCATTCACTTGTTTACGGGCAGCGCCAGAACCGCCTGAGTCGAGCGGCTTCTGCGCGCGACGCTTGTGCGGCCGCGTTGGCGTGACTGGCGTGGGGACGCGGTTCAGCTGAGCGGACGCCGTTCGGTCCTTGACTGTGTGCGATTCGTAGTTCGCTTCTTAGGATGCGACATAGAGCGTTCTTCGATCGAGGAGAGCTCTCATTTTTTGCCGGCGATCGAGTGCAAGATTTTTTGTGCGGCTTCGACGCCCTGGTATTGCGCTTCCTCGAAGATTGAAATTCCACTCAGGTCAGAATTTGCGAACAGTAGTCTGCCGCCCAGACTGGATAAGCGCTGGCGCTCTGCGGAGAAGATCGTGCCGGGAACGGGCCGCACCATCGCGTGGCCCATGCGCATGATGTCGATTCGCGAGACGCATTGCCGAATGTCGGAGTGGACGCGCTCGAGATCGTTCAGGATCGCTTCTTTCCAGTAGGCCCAATCTTTCTCCAGCAGGAACCTTCGGTTTTGCGCTGGGTCGCCATCGGCTAGTGCCCAATAAAATGTCCAGACGGTTTTGTCGATGTGCGAGCGAATGCTTTGGTGCGTCGCGTCGACATAGCCGAGCGTTGGCGAATCCAGGAAAACCGTGTCCCAAGTTGGCTCCGCACCGCGTGCGTCAGGAATGCGATCAAGCGTCAGGTTTGCGGTCAGCCACGGCGAATAGACGAAATCGTGCAGTGGAGAAAAGCCCTCGACGATGTACGGAGCGAGGAACGTGGTTGCGGCGAAGATCACGAACTCAGATTGGAATTGCGTGTCGCCGGCTTCGACAGTTACGCCGCGCGGTGCGGCGGCGATTCGATGCACCATTTGATTGGTGCGCACGTTTTGGCCTACGCGCTCCATCAGGCGGCGAGTAATCCAGCCGTTGCCTTCGGGCCAGGTTAGCGGGCCCTTTTCTTCGGTTTCGCGGCTCGAGAAATAGTGGATCCCGGCCCACGCGGAAGTATCTTTGGCTAGCGCGCCGTAGTCGTCGCGGCAGGCGTAGTTCATGTACCAGTTTACGAGCGGGGAGTCGAAGCCTTGCTGGCTTAGCCAGTCGGAAAAGCTGATGCGATCCAGATCCGCTGAACCTTTTGAACGGCCCAGTTCCAGCGGGATGGTGAATTCGCCGCTGTTTCGATATTTCGTGAAGAGATCTTCCAGTCGCTGAAACTGTTCGCGGTCTCTTGGTCTTAGTCCGATCGCGGGCTCGATGCCTTCTTGCCAGCGGCCGTAGAGAAACAGGCGCTCTTGCGGCGAGAAGCAGAGATATCGGTCGTTCCACACTCCGTCTTTGAAGACGCCCAGATCCTCGAAGAGTTCGCGAACGTAGATTGCTCTCGGACCCGGGACTGGCACGTAATGGGCGGCCCACGGGTACGCGGTGATTTCGTTTTCTCCCCAACGCGCATTTCCGCCGGCGGCGTCATTCATTTCCAGGAGAACGAAATCGGTGAAGCCGCGCTTGCGCAGGCGCCAGGCGGCGTTCAGTCCTGCGATTCCGCCGCCGACGATCACGACCGGGATTTTTTCGATGCGCTTCGGGGCAGGGAAGGCGGCGCGATCGCGAAGGAGATGCCCAGCTTGGAGGGATTCGTTGACGAAGGAGCCTGCGATAGGGCGGTCGCTTTTTAGGGAGAGACCGATTAGCGCGGCGCTGCTTAGGCCTAAGAATTTGCGGCGATCCATTTTGGCGGATTCGAGCTTAATGGCTGATGTCTTTCCAGTCTTGGTCGTACAAGCGGACTAGAACCTGATCGTTTAGCTGGTTTGCGGGCATATCGAGCGGGGCCATGTCTGGCGGGAATTGGAATAAGGTAGGAAGGCCTTGAACATTGAGGAAGCGTAGGCCTGCGGGTAGCGTTGTCGGCGGAGAGTATTCGTGAGTTGACGCCAGGACGAAGCCCCATTCGCCGAAGGACGGGACGTAGACGTGGTACGGGTAGGTTTTCAGACCGGCTTGCTTCAGCGTGTTGGCGATGCACCAGAAGGAGTCGCGGGCGAACATTGGCGAGGTGCTTTGGACCACGATTTCGCCCTGGGCGCTCAGGTGTCTTGCTACGGCTCTGTAGAAGGCCGTCGTGTAGAGCTTGCCCAAGGAATAATTTGTGGGGTCGGGGAAATCGATGACGATGAAATCGAAGCTGTCGGTGTTGGAATCGACCCAAGGGAAGGCGTCCGCGTTGATGATGTGAAGTTTTGGGGAGAGCAGCGATTTTTGATTGAGCTGCGTCAGCATGGGGTTCGTCGAGAAGATCCTGGTCATTTCCGGATCGAGATCGACTAGCGTGATGTTTTCGATCTGAGGATATTTGAGAATCTCGCGGACGGCCAAGCCGTCGCCTCCTCCTAGAACTAACACTCGGCGTGGGGCCGGGATACTCGACAGGCCCGGGTGAATTAAAGCTTCGTGATAGCGGTATTCGTCGCGGGAGCTGAATTGCAGGTGGCTGTTGAGGAAGAGGCGAAGGTCGTCCTTGAAGCGCGTCAGAACCAGATGCTGATAGCGAGAGTCGCGGGCGAAAATGATTTCATCAGCGTAGATGTTGTCTTCGGCGGTGGCGGTGATTTTTTTGGCTTGGGCTATGCCGATGCCGAGGCCGCAGAGGACGACGACGCAGGCCGCGCGCAGGACACGGGCGGTGGGGAGCTGCTTGGCGAAGAGGAACGTGCTCCATAGAGCGACTGCGGCATTGATAAGGCCGAAGAGCATTGCGGAACGGACGAGGCCCAGGCGCGGGACCAGCAGGATCGGAAAGAGAAGCGAGGCTCCCAGGGCGCCCAAGTAGTCGAAGGTCAGAACGTGGGCGATTACGTCGCGGAAGTCGTAGCGGTCTTTGACGATGCGCATTAACAGCGGGATTTCGAGGCCTACCAACACGCCCATCACGATGACTACGGCGTAGAGGATTATCTCGAAGCCTTGGGTGAAGGCGAAGGCCAGCATTAATAACGCGGACGAGAAGCCGCCGATTACGCCCAGCAGGAGTTCGATCCAGATGAACTGGTAGACGAGGCCACGATTTAAGTAGCGCGAGAGGGCGCTGCCTACACCCATGGCGAAGAGGTAGGTGCCGATGACCGTGGAGAATTGGAGGACGCTGTCGCCGAGGAGGTAGCTGGCTAGCGTGCCCGCTACGAGTTCGTAGATCAGGCCGCAGGCGGCTACGAGGAGGACGGAGATGAAGAGGAGGATGGACATTTGAGATTATGACGTTACATCTGGTACGGAGTTGGAATTGGGAAACAGCTGGATGATTTTGAATTGGATGATCGAGCGAACGACCGAAGAGAGATTCCTCGACTGCGCGGGCGGACGCGTTCACAGGAAGTGAACGCGGAAGAAAAAATCGGCCCGCTCCGCTCGGAATGACGGTGGGTTGCATGGACAGGCGCCGGGCGTTTGCGCTGGCGCAGATGGTCATCGGTGCAGGGCGGTTGAGATCCTTCGCTTCGCTCAGGATGACGGGTTTTTCTTTCGTTGTTCACGATGGGTTCTTCACAGTGTCTTCACGACGGGCTCTTCACGGCTAACGAAACCTTCAGGCGTCCGCCATAGTCGGCGGCCGCTACGGATGCGGCTGGCGGGTCTAAAGACCCGCCATTACACGGCGCGCGTCGCTGACGGCGGCACAGCCAGGAGTGGCTGTGCTACCTAGTGGATCGCGGCGGCTATGATTATGCAGATGCCTATGGACATGGCGCCGATGAGGATGGCCAGGGCCATGTTGTGTTCCTGGACGATTTCTTTCCAGAGATGGTATGGCGTGGCTTTGTCGATCACCACGAACGCCACGATGAAAATCAGGATGCCTATGAATGCGTAAGCTAAGGCGCTGATGACGTTGCCGAGCGGGACCAGGTTCATGTTATTTGCCTCCTGTGTAGTGGTGATAGCTGCTGTAGATCCCGCGATATGCACCCGGATTGTCGCGTATCGATCGGGGAACATTTTTTACTTCGTTCATGGCGTCCATGCTCCAGCCGCGGTATTCGGCCGTGCCGAGGCAGCCGAGGATGAGGAAGCCATAAAGCAAATACAGCGGACTGAACATTAGTCACTCTCCGTTTGCAGGATGGGATGGTCGCTTTCCGACCAACGCGCCCGCTCAAAGCTCAGGGATTTGAACGTTACGTACAGGACCGGTAGAAACAAAGCCAGCAAAGCGTAGCCGTAAAACTTGAAGACGGGAACATCTCTGCGGATCGAGACGCTGTAGCTGATCCGCGGATGGCGCGCGTCGGCTTCCGGTTCGATGCGCAAATAGTAGTGGCCGGGCGGGACGCTGGGCACGATGACGGTATCCCTGCGGCTGCCTTCGGTCCAGGAGCCGTCGCTGTCGCGGCCGGAATAGTAGCTGACTTCGCGGCCGAAGTCCCAGGCTTTGCCGGTGTCCTGATTGATGAGCGCGTAGTTGAGATAAATCCAACTGTTGGAAACGTTGGCGGACGTTTTGATCTCGACGTTGGAGGTGCGTCCTTTCAACTCGAAGACGTCGGTGACGAAGGAGGTTTCGCCTTTGGGTGGCCCCGGTGCCAACTCATATGCAGCGTCGAAAACCGGATCTTTACTGGCGATCATGTCGTTGAAAGCCATCAGGCCGATCAGGAAGATAGCCATAACGAGGAAGGCCAGCCACATTTGCTTTACGCTTACGGTCGCGGGCGCGGGCTGATTTTCGAAGACGCCGATGGGTTCCGGCGGCTGGCCGGGAAGATTGAAGGCTTTCCAGATTTCCTGTGGATAGGTGTACTCGCCGACGGACCAAGTTGTTTCGCCGGAAGCCTGCTCGCAGGAGAGGACGCGGGGCGGGCGGACGTAATCGGTCACCGTGGCGCGCTCGCCTACGCGAACTTGCCACGGAAATTCTCCGATCACGTATCCGGTTGTGGCGTCGGCGGTCTGAAAGTGGCGATAGACTTCGCCCAAATAATTTGCGCTGGGGACGATCCCGGTTTGGAGCAGGGGCAGATCTTTGCAGACGGTGATGTCGTTCCAGTGGCCCTGATATTCGCTGAGGTAGCGAAAGCCTTTGTAAGGATTGAAGAGCAGATATTCGTGCCAGTCGTAGCGGACGCCATCGGATTCGATGCTGCGGCGCTGGAAGCCGATGGCTTCGTAGTCGGTGCCGCGAAGTTTTCCGCGGGTGCCCAAGGGGATGAGTGGCTTGAGTTCACTGGTAGAGGCTTGGAATTGCTGGAGAATTCTTAGGGTGGGATCTTTGGCGTCGAGGATGGAGTGGCAGCTTTCGCAGACCACCGTTACGGCTTGCTGGAAGGAGCGCAGCGTGATGGCGGCGCCGCATTGCGGGCACTGCAGCGCCTTCACTTGCGGCTTGGCTGGCGGGTTGGAAAGTGGGGGAGTGCCGGCGCTCATTTCCAACCCTCGAACTGGCGTAGATTTTTGAGTTTCAGGTCATCGAAGTCGAGGAATTCGCCGAGGTAGAGGGCGGGTTGCTCGTCGCTGTAATCGAGCGTGGCGAATTTTCCGGTTTGCGAGCGGAGATCGACGAAAGTGACGTCGGTTTTGTCCCAATATTGAAAGGGGAGTTCGCCTTCGACGCCTTTGTAGTGGGCTTCGGTGACGACGGTGACCGTGAAGGTCTGGTTGTTCCAGGTGTATTGCTGGCCAACTTGAATTTGGTTTGCTGCGGGCAGCGCTTGACCGCTTGCTGCGAGCGAGATTGCGTATTCATCTTGCGCGTCGGAGAGCCAGGCGCTGGTGCCGTCGTTCATCACGATGTGCCATTCGTTCCAGCCGCCTTGTTCGTATTCGTAGAGGATGCGGCCGGCGACCACGAAGGCTTTATTGTGGTAGATGCCTTCGGTGTTGAGCTGGATCGGAGAACTGTCGGGCGGGAGGTCGGCGACTTGACCGACTTTTTGCAGATCGACGTCGGTGCGCACGAGGATGCTTTTGCAGTAGGTGCAGACGGTTTGCACGCTGCTGGACCATTGGAAGACGATTTTGGCGCCGCAATTGGGGCAATTGGCGATGGGCTGGGTCATGGGCGAATGCCCGCCGGGAGAGCGCGCGATGTTTTCACGTTAATTGCCCGCCGCTAGCTCGCGCGGCATTTCGTAGCAACGTTCCAGGCGGCGGATGGTTACGGTCTGCGACGAGAAGAGTTGCTGCAGGGCGGCTTCGAAATTCCACTCGGGACGCGGTACGCAGCAGAATAAATTCAGGCACAGCGAGCCGTGTTCAGGAAACGTGTGGCACGCGAGATGGGATTCGGCGAGCAGGCAAAGGCCGGTGATGCCGCCGGTGCGCGGGAACTGGTGCCATTGCGGGGCGCTGACCGGGCGGAGTTTCATCTCGTGAATGATTTCATCGAAGAGCGTGCGGAGGACATTCGCGTCTTGCAGCGATTCCGGCGAGCATCCGAACGCTTCGATGACCCATTCGACTCCGCTCATTGCAGCTATTCGTCTCCGCTCTTTACCACTATTCGACTCCGCTCATAGGTCTCCGCGGATCAAGCCTGAGGCTTGCCGCATTCGGGGCAGAATTTGCTGCCGCGAGGGATTTGCTTGCCGCACTCGGAGCAGAATTTTGTAGCTGCAGCGCCGGCTGCGCCCGCAGCAGGTGGTGCAGAGCCGCCGCTGCTGGGCGCCTGCGCGGAAGCCGCGGAGTTCTTCACGGCCTCCGCCATCGTTTGGCCGATGGCCATGCCAGCGCCGAGACCTGCGCCGATGCCGACTGCGCCTCCGCCTTCATTTGCGGCGGCGATGGGGATCGATTGCGCGACTTCGTATTGCGTAAACTTGCCCATGTCGCCGATGACGTTCATGCTGATGCGCTGGTCGAGAACTTTCTGGAGCTCGTCGGGCAATGAAAGATTTTCGACGTTGAAGGTGTCCAGCGAAATGCCGTATTCGGCGAAGGCTGGTTTGAGCTGCTCGGTGATTTTGTCGGCTAACGCGCCCTGGCTGGCGGCCATGTCGAGGAAAGGCACCTGGCTGGTGGCGAAGGCGTCGGTCATTTTCGCGACGATGGTGTTGCGGAGCTGGCCTTCGAGGTCGGCAACGCGATAGAGATCGCGCGTGCCGCTGATCTTGCTGTAAAAGGTTTTTGCGTCGGCGAGATGATAAGAATAAATGCCGAAGCCGCGCAGACGAATCGCGCCGAATTCTTTGTCGCGAATGGTGATGGGATTGGGCGTGCCCCAGTGCTGATCGGTTTGCGTGCGCGCGGAGAAGAAATAGACGTCGGATTTGAAGGGCGACTGAAACGCTTTGTCCCAGTTTTTCAGATAGGTGAGAATCGGGAGCGTTTGCGTGTTCAGCGTGTACAGGCCGGGGCCGAAGGTGTCGGCAACCTTTCCCTCGTTGACGAAGACCGCGTATTGCGAGTCGCGGACCGTGAGCTTGCCGCCGTTCTGGATTTCGCGGTCCTGCATGGGGTAGCGGTAGGCGAGGATGCCGTCCTCGGGCTCGACCCAGTCGATGACGTCGATAAATTGTTTGGCGAGAAAATCGCGAAGGCTCATGACACGCTCTTTCTACAGGGCAATTGTGCGTACGCGTCTGGGGACAGGACGAATGTAGGGCGTGGCTTGAAAAGTGTCAATGGGCGGCGGAATTTTCCTGGATTGAAATCATTGCGATTTGCAATGCTGGCCGCGCGGATCGAACCTTCGAAAAGCCGCAGCGAGGAACACCGGAAGGATCGCAAATTGAGTTGTACAATGAGATTTTCTGGGAGCGAATCATGGGCGACGTAAATTCAGGCGGAACACCCGACCGGAAATGCTAGCCAAAATTCTGCGTTTGCCATTCTCGCTGATTCCGTCCGAGGCTGAAGTTCGCATTTTGAGCGGTCCGATCCGCGGAAAGAAGTGGATCAAGGGCGCAGGACCCAACTCGTACTGGGTCGGCACGTATGAGTCGGCCCGCATTCGGGGTCTCGCGAGCGCCACAACCCCAGGTGCGGTGGTCTATGATGTCGGGGCCAATGTCGGCATTTATTCCTTACTTGCCAGCCTGCGCGTCGGTCCTTCTGGAAGCGTTTACGCTTTCGAGCCGCTGGAGCGCAACCTGCGTTACCTTCGGCGACATGTCGCGCTGAACAACCTGCAGAATTGTCTCGTCATGGAAATGGCGGTCAGCAACACGGAGGGGACGCGGTCATTTACCGCCGCCTCTTACGAATCGTCCATGGCGCGGCTGTCGCCACACGGCGAGATATCGGTAGCTTCCACCACGCTGGATAACTGTATCTACGGAGAAAAGCGTCTTCGTCCGCCAGACATCATCAAAATCGATGTCGAAGGCGCAGAGCTTGAAGTCCTCGAAGGGTCCAGTCGGGCGATTGCCGAATTCCGGCCAAAGATTTTTTGCGAAATCCACGGAACCCGGCTACACGCCGAATGTCGTGCTTTCCTATTGGCAAAGGGTTATCGGATCACCGATGGATATGGCCAGTTGACGGCCACGCGGGAGATCGTCTAGTGGGGAACGCTCTACGTCAGGCGGTCAAAGGCCTGAAGGCTTAGCAGACCTGGCACCGAGCATGCCCGCTATCGCAGTGCGGTTTAAGAACAACCGAAATCCATTGAAATGAGTGGTGCCCGAAAGAGGACTCGAACCTCCAAGGCCGTGAGGCCACTAGAACCTGAATCTAGCGCGTCTGCCAGTTCCGCCATTCGGGCACATATTGGTGTGGTGGTGCGTGAAAACCGTTGCTGCCACACCGTATTGCGAGGCGTTTTCATTTTCCTTGACGCTTGCGGCTTTGTCAACGCAGGGGCGGAGTTCGTGGTAGTGAGGGAGCTGTTTGCCTTCGATTGGGCGGGTTGCGTGAGTGGCTCGCAAAAACCGCACCCTTAAAACCCGAAGGGTGCGGCACCGAAACCCCGCATTTCCCAAACCCAGGATTACCCAAATCCAGGATTAACGGTGGCGGAGGCGCAGGGATTCCCAGCTGCCGTCGGCGGTCCAACCTCCATCGACTGCGAGCGCGTGACCGTTGACGAAGCCGCTTTCCTGCGGATCGGCGAGGAAGGCGATGGCTTTGGCGATGTCGTCGGGGCTGGCGAACCGGCCCATGGGCACGCGGTTGGTGATGTCGGCGTCGGTGTAGCTGCCGCCGGCTTGGTCAGCGACATCCATTTCGGTTTTGACCCAGCCTGGGCAGACAGCGTTGACGCGCACGCCACGCCCGCCCCACTCCGCTGCGAGGGTACG